>CATMGX010000040.1:0-13378 GCA_950067765.1 uncultured Fidelibacterota bacterium | reverse complement strand
GCCTCTCCCCTCACAAAACAACCCATGAGAATACTTATATTATATAACGGATAATAAAAAATCCCCCGATCAGCAATACAGTAAATAGAATTGCCAGTTTATTAAAATATTGGTCAATGAAGTTCCGAATGGGTTCACCAAATTTCCATATAAGTCCGGTGACGAGTAAAAACCGTGCGGAACGACTAATGGTGGACGCTATTAAAAATAGTGAGAAATTGATATCAAATGCGCCTGCAGATACCGTAAAAATCTTAAAAGGAATTGGCGTGAATCCAGCTGTAAAAATCACCCAAAAATTCCACGCATTATATTGTTCCTGAATTCTGTAAAAAAGGTCTTGAGTAAAGCCAGGAATAATATTAAAAAAGAATTGAGCCAGCCCGGAAAATTCACCTGGATTTGACCACCATAAAAAATATCCAATTCCAAAGCCAAACATAGCGCCAACGATGGATCCCAGAGAACATAATATGCCATAACGTATAGCTTTTTTTCTGGCGCCAAGTGCCAGGGCGATTAATAAAATATCTGGTGGAATTGGAAAAAATGATGCTTCAGCAAAAGCCATCACAACCAATGCTACAGTTCCATATTTAGATTCTGACCATTTCAAAACCCAATCATATAAATCACGTACCCACTGCATTTAATTTATTCCTTTACACTATCCACAATTTGAAATGAAAGTGAATCATATCGAATGCCGGAAGTATCCTCTACAACAATCTGCCAATTTCCTGCTTTTTGACCTTTAATAGTAATATAACTCCATGTTCGCCAAAGGTAGGATCGTCCCAATTCTAACTTAATTTTGGAGCGTAGTCTTCCCTCCTGATACCATTTATGGTAAATAATTTTAGAATCATTCTGATTATGAATACCAGTCAAACAGTAGATTCTTTTCGTATCGACCGAAAACAATGAATCCGGATTTTCAATTCGACGATTGATAATACCCGTTCCTACCGTCATGCTTAATACTGATATTTTTGATTCCGGATTATCAATTTCTGGTTTGGATATTTTTTCAATTAGAATGGTTGTGTCACCAGTTTGAATCATTACTTCATCAGCATCAACCGATTCTGATAATGTATCTATCTTCCAAACGTCATCAATAGTGGAAATCAAATTTGTGGAATCGTCTATTATTTGAGGAATAATTATTTCTTGTTCAACTGATGAATCAAGATTAGTGGATGATATAGTGGAAGCATCCTTTGGTGAAATAGTTATATATAGTATATAAATAATATATACTCCCCCCATTACCAAGGCTGCTTGATATAATTTTTGCCAAATAGCGATACTGACCAAAATAAATAAAACAATCGTAATCTCTATAAGGCCTGGGTTGTGTGTAATCATATCAAACATAGGCGGGGAATTTATGTCAAACCAATGATTGAAATAAATAGCTGAAAGACCATTTAAAGCTATTGTTTGAAAGTGTGGAAAGATAGATATTCTGCCCCAAAATCATAAGGATTCTTCATGAAACATCTTTTATTATTAACAAGTCTTCTCCTGGTATTCTCTTGCGCGGTGGATAAAACAAAAAAAGAAGTCACCAATATTGGTATGGAAAAATTGATTGATTCAGTCAGTTATGCAGTGGGGTTGGATATTGCCAATCGATTGGAACTAGAATACAAGGATATTGACTATCAAATGTTGAATCAAGGAATTGAAGATCATTTTGCTGGAAATGATCTGTTTCTTTCTGATAAGGAACGAGAAGCTGTTATTTTCAATTATAATGAAAAAATTGTTCCAAAATACAGAATGGACCTGGAAAAAAAGAATATCCAGGAAGGGGTGAAATTTTTAAATGAAAATGCGAAGAACAAGGATGTGATTGAACATCGAAGTGGCATCCAATATAAAATAATTAAAGATGCTGCTGGCAGTAAGCCCAAGCCAACTGATTTAGTTAGAATTCATTATGTGGGTAAATTAATTGACGGAACCACATTTGATAGCTCATATTCAAGGGGAGAAACAGCTGTATTCCCAGTGAATCGCGTCGTGCCTGGATTCTCTCAAGGATTGCAACTTATGAGTCCTGGCGCAAAATATCAGATATTTATTCCAGGACAATTGGGGTATGGCTCAGGAGACGGACCTGGCGGTCCCATGGCAGTCCTGATATTTCAAATTGAATTATTAGAAATTTTATCGGCGCCGGAGAATATTCAGAAATAAGTTATCATTGTAAATAGCATACGTTGATTGCTTAGGAATGGATCAACTTGAAATACTAATGTAGGGACGATCCCAAATTTAATAAAACGCCTACTTCTTTCTCCGTCGGGGCGACAGGATTTGAACCTGCGACCACTTGACCCCCAGCCAAGTGCGCTACCGGACTGCGCCACGCCCCGAATTATGAATTAATATTCTCCAGAAGAGATTTTAATTCACCCCTAATTTTAATCAGAATTTCAACATTAGCCTCACCCGTGTGTTGCGGTTTTTCTTCTATGGATTTACTTTCAGGAGTATTTTCATTACTTAACATTTTCCGTGCACCTTCTATGGTGAACTTTTGTATATATAGTAAATCTTTGATTCTGTGGATAGTGTCAATATCCTTTTGCCGATAGGTACGATTTCCTGCTTTATTTTTCGATGGACTCAATTGCTTGAATTCCGTTTCCCAATAGCGAAGAACATATTGCTTCAATTCAGTAGCTTTGCTGACTTCGCCGATGGAATAATATAATTTTTTTATCGATTGTGTAGTGGAGTCCATGTAAAATACCTATTCAACTAATACTTTATATTAGTTAAGAAACTCTTTTAAAACAAGTACTATGGGAGCGAAAGAAAGGATTTAAGCTATTGCTTTACCTGGTGATGTAAATTTCAAGTTAAAGGCATCAGAAACACCTGGATGGGTAATCTGTCCCTGATAAATATTTAACCCTTTTAATAAATACTCATCTGATTTAAGTGCGTTTAATATTCCCTGATTTGCCAATTTTTGAACGTATGGATTTGTTGCATTGGTTAATGCCGTAGTTGATGTAAATGGAACGGCCCCTGGCATGTTTGCCACACAATAATGAATAATACCATCCACTTGATAAATTGGATTTTCATGGGTTGTGGGTTTACAAGTTTCAATGCATCCCCCCTGATCAACCGCTACATCAACCACAACGGATCCTTTCTGCATTTTACCCAGCATTTCTCTGCTAACGAGCTTGGGTGCTTTGGCTCCAGGGATGAGAACAGCGCCAATCAATAGATCCGTTCTTGGTAATAATTCTTGAATATTATATTGATTACTGTAAATGGTTCTAACATTTTTAGGCATTATCTCATCCAGGTATCGAAGGCGGTTCAGATTCACATCAAGAATATTCACAGTTGCGCCAAGGCCTGCTGCAATATGTGCCGCATTTGTGCCAACAACACCTCCACCAAGAATCGTGACTCTAGCGGGTTCAACTCCAGGGACGCCACCTAATAATTTCCCACGACCACCATGAAATTTTTCAAGATATTTTGCCCCTTCCTGAACGGACATCCGCCCGGCGACTTCACTCATGGGAATCAATAGAGGTAATGACTTATCTGAAAGCATAATTGTCTCATAGGCAATTGCCGTTGCACCTGAATTCAAAAATCCTTTGGTTAAAGTTTCATTAGCAGCAAAATGAAAATAGGTAAACATGGTAGTCCCTTTATGGCACATGGCCACCTCTTCTGGTTGGGGCTCCTTTACTTTGACCACCATTTCGGCATTGCTGAAAATTTCTTTAGAATTTTCAACTATTTTACAACCAACCGTTTGGTAGTCTTCGTCTATAAATCCTGTAGAAATTCCAGCGCTTTTTTCAATGAGTACCTCGTGGCCTGATTTGGTTAATTCAAGCGCGACATGTGGGGTCAGTGCCACCCGATTTTCGTGTGCTTTAACTTCCTTTGGTGTTCCAATGATCATTTTCAATATTCTCGAATTGAAATTTAGTTACGTCGGAAAGGTCGTCTCCCACCGCCACCTTGACGGTTGCCTCGTCCTCTATCACCACCTTGGTTTCGATCACGTGGCGGACGTTCTACATATCCTTCCGGTTTTTCGAGTAATGCTTTTCGACTAAAGTCTAATCTGCCCTGATCGTCAACCTTTATCAGTTTAACACGGACTGCATCTCCAGGTTTGACTACATCTTCGACTTTATCTACCCGATGCCATTCCATTTCGGAAATGTGAATCAAGCCCTCACGACCTGGCGCAAATTCAACAAATGCACCAAAGGACATGAGACGGGTGATGCTTCCATCAAATTCCATTCCGACCTCAGGTTCAAGGGTGATTGCCCGAACAATTTCAATAGCTTCCTGGCATCGTTTTAAATCAAGACTTGCTACGGTAACTATACCATCATCATCCACATTTACATCACATTCTGTGTCTGCAATAATCTTTTTAATGGTTTTACCACCGGGTCCAATTAAGCCTCCAATTTTCTCCGGATTAATTTGGAGTGAAAGAACTTTCGGTGCATATTTTGACATTTCCATGGGCTCGGGTACCGATTCATACATGATATCCAAAATATGATTTCGGCCTACCTTTGCTTGTGCCAATGCTTCTTCCATTATTTCGAAGGATATTCCTTCAATCTTTAGATCCAGTTGAATGGCAGAAATACCATTGCGGGTGCCAGCTACTTTAAAATCCATATCACCTAAATGATCTTCAGCGCCCAGTATGTCACTCAAAATTGCATAGCGATCACCATCTTTGATTAGCCCCATCGCAATACCAGCGACATGGCCTTTAGTGGGTGCACCTGCACTCATTAATGCTAAAGAACCGCCGCACACAGAAGCCATTGATGAAGATCCATTTGATTCAGTAATTTCTGAAACAATTCGTACTGTGTATGGGAAATCTTCATATTCAGGAAGAATTTGCTTAATGGCACGTTCAGCCAAATTCCCATGGCCAATTTCTCTTCGACTTGTAAAACCAACGCGTCCTGTTTCACCTACACAATAGGGCGGAAAATTATAGTGCAGAAAGAATTTCTTCTTCGTATCCAAATCCATGCTGTCTATAATTTGTTGGTCTCTTGGTGTTCCCATGGTTAGCACAACGATTGCCTGTGTCTCTCCACGGGTAAATAGGGCAGATCCATGGGTTCTGGGCAACATACCTGTTTCAATGGAAATTGGACGAATATCGGTTGTTTTTCGACCATCAGACCGTACTGCATCCGCAAGTATTTGTTCGCGAAATGCCGTTTTTAACTGATCGTTAATATATCCAGAAACCAATTTTTCTGATTCAGGATGGGATTCAACAAAAGCCTCCTGCGCCTCTTCCTTTAAAATAGAAATTTGATTTTCACGATCAGCTTTGTCACCGGTCTTAATGGCGGCGTCAATTTTACCCGTAACCAACTCTGATATAGCCTTAGCCAATGCTTCGTCAGTTTCTTCTGCGGGTACATCCCGTTTAACTATATCGAGTTCTCCAATTAATTTATTCTGCATAGCGATTAAATCTTTAATCGGTCCATGAGAAAATTTCAAGGCATCGATAAATTCTTCCTCAGTAATGAGTTTTGCTTCACCTTCAACCATCACAATGGTTTGTTCGTTTCCGGACACAATAATCGCCATATCCGAATCTTCCATTTGTGATCGTGTGGGGTTGATGACAAATTCACCATCAATACGGCCAACGCGTACCGTAGCTATTGGACCTTTAAATGGAATATCTGAAATCATCAATGCGGCAGACGCACCGACGCCAGCCAGCGTATCAGCCATATTTTCCCCATCACTGGATAATACCGTGATAATGACCTGTGTTTCACACTTAAAAGATTTTGGGAAAAGAGGCCGAATCGGACGATCGGTTAACCGACTGGTTAATATTTCATGCTCCGATGGACGTGCTTCTCGTTTAAAAAAGCCGCCGGGAATTTTTCCACCCGCATAATGCCGTTCGCGATATTCGACTTGCAACGGGAAGTAATCAATATCTTCACGTGCTTGTTTTGATGCATTTACAGCAACCAATATGACTGTTTCGCCATAGGTGACGATAACAGATCCGGATGATTGACGGGCAACTTGTCCAGTCTCGATAGAGAGCGTACTCCCATTAAGCGTTATTTCTTGTTTTTTCATTATATTTCCTAATCTTAAAGTTTAATTACGACGAATGGACAATTCATTTGTCACATTCAAGTATGAATCGGGATTTACCCGGCGCATATATTTTAAAAGTTTTTTACGCTGAGATACCAGCAAAACCAATCCACGACGGGAATGATTATCTTTTTTATTTATTTTCACATGATCCGTCAGGGATCGAATCCTAGCCGTTAATAAGGCAACTTGGACTTGTGATGATCCGGTATCATTTTTATTTTTCCCGAATTGGGTTACAATTTCTTGTATTTGTTCATTTTTTAAGGACATTACGTCTCCTATTTATACTTCTGCATCAATCTCATGCAGAATTGTTTATCTTTATGTAACTGTTTAATTAATTCTTGGGAATGAGAGAATTTTTGTTCGTCTCTAATTCGTTCTAAAAATTCTACAGTAATCTTCTTTCCGTAGAGGTCATCCAACTTTTCATCAATAAAATGTACTTCCATAACGAAATCGGTTTCATCGAAGGTTGGGCGAACTCCTAAATTACACATTCCATACAGACTTTTACCATTAATCCTTCCACGAATACAATAAACACCGCTGGCAGGGATTAATTGATTTTTCTCTTCTGGAATAAAGTTTGCAGTCGGGAAACCAAGACTTCTTCCACGCCCTGCCCCACGGATTACATTTGCTTCAAAACCAAATACCCATCCCAATTGAAACGAAGCACGACGAACAAAACCCTGCTTAATCAATTCTCGAATATGGGTACTGGAAATATTGACGTTCTCGTCAGCAATTGGCGAGACTATATCCACGGATATATTATTCTTTTTTCCAAAATTATTCAAGAATTCTGGTGATCCTTCCCGTTTAAAACCAAAATGGTGGTCATATCCGACAATAATACAGGTGGGTTTGAAATGCCTCACCACAATATCTTGGAGAAAATCACCCGCTTTAATGTGGGAAAATTCTTCATTGAATGGTATTACAAGCACCACATCCAAATGGAGTGATTTCAGGATTTCCAGTTTTTTATTAATATGCATGAGCAATGGCAGTTTATCACCAGACTCTAATACGTGGCGTGGATGCGGGTCAAATGTTATCAAAACAGAAGTGGTGTTATTGAATTGAGCTAAGGAGTAGACTTTTTTTATAATTTCTTGGTGACCGCGATGGCATCCATCAAAGGTACCAATAGTTAACACACTCTCAGGAAGAAGTGGAATTGTATCTAATGTTCGGTAGATATCCATTTTTCTTCAAATTCCTTTAATCTGACAGAATCATGAATCCTATACTCACCAACCGCCGTACGTGTTAATTGTGTTAAATGTCCAACAGTCCCAAGCTTTTTAGCTATTTCCAATCCTAATACGCGAATATAGGTACCTTTTGAGCAAGTTACTGAAAAATCAATTTGATTTCCTTTAATATGATTTAGTTTGATATCATATATATTAATTAAAGTTGGTTTTCGCTCGACAAATTGGTTCTTTCGGGCCATTTTGTATAACCGGACACCCTTCACTTTTTTTGCCGAATACATGGGTGGTACTTGTTCACTTTCTCCTAAAAAGTCATTCAAAACAGATTTCACCTTTTTTTCATTCAAGATTGAAACTGGGCACCTATTAATTGTTTTTCCATCAATATCCAGTGTATCTGTTTCCTCACCCAGAGTAAGGATAGCTCGATAAGACTTGATGGTTCCTGAAATTTCGGTTAATATTTTTGTATCAGCATTTGTACCAATAACCAAAACACCCTCAGCAAACGGATCTAATGTACCACTGTGTCCCACTTTTTTATCCCTGGTGATGCCACGAAGCTTTTTAACAACGTCAAAACTGGTCCACCCTACCGGTTTGTAAATATTATATATCATAGAAATTAATCATCAGAATGTAAATCGTGAAAAATGGAATCTAACTTTTGTGTGTAAGCAACCGTATCATCATAATAAAATGTTAATGAAGGTGTGTATTTTATACGTAATTCCATCCCCAAATATTTTCGAAATGCCTTTGCCTTTTTATTCATCGAAAGTTGAATTTTTTCGATAGTATATTTTCGTTGAACTACACTGAAAAATACTTTTGCACTCTTTAAATCAGGGGAAATTTTAACACGCGATATGGTTATAAATCCCAAATCAGATAAATCAATATACTGGGTCTGAATTTTTCCAAGAATATGTTGGATTTCATTTGCGACCCGGTCACTGCGCTTAAAGGGTCGTTCAGATCTCAACTGAGTTCTAAAGTCCTTTTAATCGACTTAATTTGGTAGCAAATGATAATATCCCCTTCTTTGAATTTCGAAAAGTCTTTCAAACCAATGCCACATTCAAAGCCATCACGGATTTCTTTTGCATCATCTTTAATATGTTTCAAAGAGGTGATTTCTCCCGAAGCGATTTCTTCTTCTTCTCGTAGTACTCTCGCTTTTGCATTTCGAACAATGATACCTTCTGTTACCTTTGATCCCGCTATAACGCCAATCTTGGGAATTTTAAATACTTCTTGAACCTGTGCCCTGCCTAATGTTTCTTCCACAGTCTCCGGCTCAAGTAGGCCTTCTAAGGCCAAGGTTATCTCTTCAACAGCATTATATATAACATTATATGTCCGAATTTCGACACCTTCCTGCGTAGCCTGTAGCTTTGCATTCGATGAAACTTGTACATGGAATCCAATAATGACCGCTTTGGAAGCAGAAGCCAATAACACATCCGATTCAGAAACCATTCCCACAGCTTTATGAATAATTTGAACTCCGACTTCTTCATGAATAATTTTTTCTAACTGTTCAGACAAAGCCTCAATAGATCCATCCACATCCCCTTTAATAATAATGGGTAAATTTTTAATGGCACCTTCTTTTATGAGCGCAGACATGGCATCCAATGATTGGGCAGAAATTTTCTTTAGATCTATTTCCCGTTTAATTCGCTGACGTTCTGAGGCAATGCGCTTTATTTCTTTTTCATCTTCAACGACGGCAAAAATATCTGCAGATTGTGGAACGTTATCAAATCCAAGCACTTGTACTGGGTCTGATGGACCGGCCTCCTGTATTCTTTGTCCGAGCTCATTTATCAATGCCCGAACTTTCCCCGTAATATTATTGCATATAAAAGGATCTCCAACTTTTAGTCTTCCTTTTTGGATGAGGACTGTGGCAATAGGACCATGACCTTTATCCAATTTAGAATCAATTACAGTTCCCCGTGCCAATGTTTCATAATTTGCCTTTAATTCTAGCATTTCTGACTCAATCAACATCGATGATAAAAGATTATCAATACCCTCACCCGTTTTGGCCGAAATAGGAATAGCTTGAATTTTTCCACCCCAATCTTCCACAAGTACCTCATGTTCCGATAATTCACGTTTCACCCGTTCAGGATCCACATCAGGTAAATCCATTTTATTGATGGCAATGATAATGGGTACTTTTGCTGCTTTAGCATGATCAATTGCTTCAACAGTTTGGGTCATAACGCCATCATTCGCAGCAACAACGATAACAACCATATCCGTTACTTTTGCGCCCCGAGCTCTCATTGCAGTAAATGCCTCATGCCCTGGTGTGTCTAAAAAAGTAACCGAATTTCCATCGGTGAGCTGAACCTTGTGAGCACCAATATGCTGCGTAATACCACCTGATTCTCCGCCAACGACATTGGTTTTTCGAATATAATCCAACAAAGATGTTTTACCATGATCCACATGGCCCATGACGGTTACAACCGGAGATCGTTCCACAGCCTTTTTGATATCCTCTTCAGAATTTTCTAAGGTAAAAAGTTCCTCACCGATATCTTCTAAACGTTCTGCTTTAAATCCAAATTCTTCCGCCAATAACTCAATAACATCCCATTCAAGTCGCTGGTTTATTGTGGCGAGAATACCCAGACTCATACATTTTTGAATAATGTCGTTTGGTTTTGTATTAAATATTTTAGATATCTCGCCAACATTAGAAAATTCAACTATTTTGATTGGCTTAATCTCTACATCACCAGATTCATCATCCTTAAGAATTTTTTCTTTTCTATATACTTTCTTTTTCGTCTTCGTATCAATTTTGGCCGTTATTTTTCGAACGGTATCAACGGCCGATTTTGGTGGCTGGGCATCGGTTTTCTTTTTAAAATCCCTTCGGCGGTTGGTTGTTCCCTTACCAACCTGCGCTTCAATTTCTGACAAATCAATTTTTCGAAGTTTCTTTTTTGGTTTTTGAGGTTCTTTTTTCTTTTGAATTAATTCTTCTTTTTCTCTTTTTACTTCCAGAACTTTTTGTTCAGCTTCTTTCTTTACTTTTTCGTCATGCTGGGTTGCTTGGGTTTTCGCTTCTATTGCTTTGCGTTCTTCCTCAGCTTTTGCCTTAATCTTTTCATCACTTTCTAATTTTCGTTGTTCTTCGAGAGAAAGTAACTGCAATTTTTTATTGGCTTTTTGTTCTTCAAAAATCCGGGTATCATGAATTTCCCGCCGAATCTGTTCTTTTCTATATCGATCTATGGATTCCTTATCTTTGTGAAATTCCTCCATTACAATGGCATAAGTTTCTTCATCGATAGGTGCCATATGGCTACCGACTGCAATGCCCTTCCCTTTTAGAAAAGACAAAATTTCTGTGTGAGAAATATTAAGTTCTTTAGCGATTTGAAATATGCGACGTTTTGCCATACTATATTATGATTCAACCTTTTCTAATTTATCAGTGTCAACATCAGGTGATGGGGAATCATTCCCTTTGGCTTCAATTCCTTCAGATAAGTTTTCATTTTCTTCAGAATCCGATTTTAATGATACATCTTCTTCGGGAGTTTCATTTTCATTTTCTTCTACAAATGACTGAACTGCATCATATATTTTTTCCAAAGTGGTAGCCGCAATCCCCTTGATTTCAAGTAATTTTTCTTCATCAGCATTCAATAATTCCGACACAGTAGAAATTCCACTCTCAGCAAGTGGATTCACTGCCCTAGCGGGCATACTGGGAATGTCAGCTAATAATTTTTCCTGCTCTGCATTCTTTCTTTCATATTCATTCTTTCCAAAAGCATCAATTCGGTATTCGGTAACATTTGAAGCAAGATTAATATTGACACCGCCTCTACCAATGGCAAATTCAAGTTCGTCATCATCAAAAATTGCAATACAATATTTACGATCATCATCAATATACAAATCTAATGGTTTCGCAGGGGATAAAGCTCGGGAAACTAAGATTTCTGATTGTTCACTATAATTGATAATATCAATTTTTTCATTGTTCAATTCTCGAACGATAGCTTGGATCCTGCTACCCCGCATACCCACACAAGCACCAACTGGGTCAATGCGACGATCATGGGATTGTACAATTATTTTTGCGCGTTCACCGGGGTTTCTTGCAATGGCTCGGATTTCAATAACACCATCTTCAATTTCAGGCACTTCCATTTCAAATAATTTAAACAAGAAATGATTGTCACTCCGGGAAATCATTATATCTGGGCCTTTTGACGTAACTTCTACCGATTTAATGACAGCACGTATGGCATCTCCCCGACGATATCTCTCCGATTTTATTTGCTCATTCCGTGGCATTCTTAATTCTGCATGTTCTATATTGACAAAAGTGTTATCCCGCTGAACTTGATGAACTGTTCCAATGATAATTTCGCCCACGCGATTTGCATAATCTTCATATATATATTTTTTCTCGACATCCTGGAGTTTCTGGGCAAAAAATTGCTTCGCCAAATGAATCATTCTACGACCAAATATCGAAGGGTCAATAATTTCAATATATGATTCGCCGATTTCCAAATCCTCTGCCAGTTCAGGATCTATATCAGAAATTTCATCCAAAGTGATTTCCATTACTGGATCTTCCATATCATCAACAATAGTTTTTTCCACATAAATTTCAAACTCACCCTTATCCAGGTTAACGATCACACTGCAATTACTGGCATCACCGCGTTCCCGCTCTACCAAATGAAGGAATAATTCCTCAATAATTGTACCAAGTTCTGATCGCTCTACATTTTTTTCACGAGCAATTTCTGAAAAAACTTCAATTAATTCTCTGTTAACCAAAATACCTCCAAAATGGATTAAAATTTAATTTCAACTTTGGCCGATTCAATCTCGTCAAATTGAAAAATATCTTTATGACCATTGACCAATTCCCCCTCAAATCCTTTTTCACTAACATTGCAAATTTCTACTTGAATTAATTCCGAATCACCCCACATTTTTAAACGAATCCGTTTTCCTATGTTTTTCTCAAATTGTATAGGATGAATCAGGGGAGCATCTACGCCAGGAGACGTCACTTCAAGTTGAAATCCTTGGGGATAAATTGAATCCAATAAGCCGGAATCTCGAACATTTCTTGCTATGGTTGTTGTGGTAAATAAATCCACTGGGATTTTTCCATCTACAACAATTTTTACTCTGGATTGTGAAGCGAATTCTACGCAATCCAATAAAACCATGTGCTCGGGTATTAAATCACCAATTTTTTGTTTCAATGTATCCATCGTTATGTAAAAGAAAAGTGGGTTGGGCAACCCACTTTTCGGCCGGGAATGTACTTGATTTTAGAGGTCAATCAAAGATTAATTCAACATGATTTCAGCCCTGATCTTAACTACCAATTCTCCCAGTTATTTCATCGGCCCTTTGCCTTAAACCATTATTGTTTTTAAAATCAACTATTACACGTTTCACCAATTCTAATGCTGCTATTTTATCTCCATTGGCTAAAGAAAGGTCAGCTAAGGTTAGAGAAGCCCACGCTTTTTCTTCCTTTGAATTTGAATGTTTTATGGACATTTTCTGAAATTTGATTGCATTCGATAAATCCTGTTTAGAACGGTAAATATTCACCATGGCCTGATAAACTGATCCGGTTAATATTGGGTTCCTGCCTTTAGCAGCATACCTTTCAAAATGTGGTAAAGCTAAATCATACTCACCTTTATCAAGATAAATTCTACCTATATAGAAACTGGCATTTCGACCCGCCACCGTATTTTCAAATTCGTCAATCACTTCCTGCAAGTGTATCATGGCATTATCTTCATCGTTTAAGGCTATAAATACCATCGCTTTGCTGAGAATATTTTCAGCAGTCTCCCTGTTGGAATCTTGACTTTTTAAATAAAAAGACCCCATGATAAACACAGCAAGAACGGCCAAAATGATTCGAGTGTAGTATTGTTTTTTTTCTGTAA
>CATMGX010000039.1:0-13427 GCA_950067765.1 uncultured Fidelibacterota bacterium | reverse complement strand
TTCCCGATTTTTATGACTGTTATAGACATCTCTTGGTTTAGACCTGACATCATAAGTCCAGAAAGCCCTGTGCCTACTGGCATTGGCGCAAAGCCATACTTAGATCGATTACAAAACCATCTTGATTTGGAGAATCATCATGCAACCATAAAAAAGATGATATCGTTACAAGGTGAATACTGGCCATCAATTCGGAGACAGCTGACACCGGTTGATGTTGAATACATTTCGTGTGAAAACCGGAAATATTTTAGCTATAAAAATGGTACAAAACTATTTGAAGGAAAAAACCTATTTATTACAAATGAATGATTCTAAGCAATATTTCGTGGAAACCCTTTCCCAGATTGAATCTGAAGGGCTTTATAAAAAAGAACGGACCATAACAACGCCCCAAGGTGTAGGCATTTCCACCCAAGAAGGGGGCGATGTTCTCAATTTTTGCGCCAATAATTATTTGGGGTTGGCCAATCACCCCGATTTAATTGCTGCGGCTAAACAAGCATTGGATGATCATGGATTTGGTTTGGCATCTGTCCGGTTTATTTGCGGTACGCAAGATATTCATAAAGAATTAGAAACAAGTATTTCTCAATTTTTTGGTACAGATGACACCATTCTCTATACGAGCTGTTTCGATGCAAACGGCGGATTATTTGAAACATTGCTTGGGCCAGAAGATGCGATTATTTCGGATGCACTGAACCATGCATCTATCATTGATGGAATTCGCCTCTGCAAGGCACAACGGCTTCGCTATGCCAATAATGATATGGCGAATTTGGAAGAAAAACTTAAAGAATCCAAAGATGCACGTATTCGCCTGATTGCCACAGATGGCGTTTTTTCTATGGATGGATTTATCGCCAGGTTGGATGAAATTACAATACTGGCAGAAAAGTACGATGCAATGGTGATGGTGGATGATTCACACGCCACAGGGTTTGTGGGAAAAACCGGTCGTGGTTCCGCAGAATATCGTGGTGTCTTGAATAAAATTGATATTTTTACTTCCACATTGGGAAAGGCATTGGGCGGCGCTTCCGGTGGATTTACCACAGGGCGACAGGAAATCATCAGTCTGTTGAGACAACGATCCAGGCCCTATTTATTTTCCAATTCGGTTGCACCCTCCATCGTGGCCGCAAGCATAAAAGCATTTGAATTATTATCTGCATCTACCCAACTACGGGACAAAGTCGAAGAAAATACGTCTTACTTTCGGGAAAAAATGACTGCAGCTGGTTTTGACATCAAAGTGGGCATTCATCCCATCGTACCCATCATGTTATATGATGCGGTATTGGCTCAGGACATGGCCGCTGCTTTATTGAATGAAGGAATATATGTGATCGGTTTCTTCTTCCCTGTTGTACCTAAAGGAGAAGCCCGAATTCGGGTACAGATTTCAGCTGGAATGGATAAAGATCATCTTGACCAGGCAGTTTTAGCCTTTACAAAGGTAGGGAATGACTTAGGAGTCCTCTCCTAAATTGAATCTTGCTGATTTTGTTCCTTTTCTTTCTAAAGCCAAACAAGAGACAGCCTCTTCCAAAATCAATTGAATGGTTAACCTGATTTTGCGAATATTCGCAAAAATCTAGTTATTGTTAAAAATAATATAATGTTACTTCCATCGCTCTTGCTCCCCTCCGAAACAGGGGTTATATTCCTCGGCTTTTTTAACCATATAATAATAAAATTCAATGAACAGTAAACTGGCACCAAGATTTTTAATTATTGGCCTTGTCCTTATCTGGGCCATGTGGGCCATTTGGCCTACTTTTCAGTATCAGAGATTATCCGATGCCGAAAAGGAGATGCTTCGTGAAGAAGGAAAACTTGCGCAAATCGAATCCCGTACGATTAAACAAGGACTCGATTTAAAGGGGGGAATGTATATCGTCCTTGAAGTTGACCTCCCAACGCTCATGGAAACACTTGCAGAAAATAAAGATGGTAAGTTCAATCGGAGCATTGCATCTGTTCGGAATCAATTAAAACGAATACCTGAAGCAAATTTTTTCACATTATTTACAACCACTTCGGGAGAAAATAATCTTAAACTGTCCCGTTATTATTATGATTACGGTTCTAACAACAGTGATATTATTGTTGCACTTCAGGATGAAGCAGAAGATGCCATTAATCGCGTATTAGAAATTCTCGTCAATCGCGTAGATCAATTTGGTGTGGCTGAACCCACCATCCAAAAACAGGGGAACCAACGAATCATCGTTGAATTGGCTGGTGTCCAGGATTCTGAAAGAGCCCGAACCCTTTTAGAAAGCACCGCACTTCTTGAATTCTTTATCGTAAAGGATATCAATACGACGAACCAGTTAATGGTCAGAATCGATCAAGTGCTGAAAGGTGATGAATCCATTGCTGCCGTTACGAAAACAACAATAGATAAAAAATCGAATGAATTTCAAGAGAGTGATGATCAAACTATATCCGTGAGTGAGTTATTTGGAGAAACAGAGGGTTCAGAAGCATCATCTGATTCGGCTGTTGTTGATGAAAATATTTTTGCAGAACGACCATTTTCTGCCATGCTGAGAAATTTAGGACAAACGATTGGTGTTCCGGAGAAAAATGTATATGCGGTAAAAAAGATTTTAGAACGGCCAGAAGTTCAAGAAAAACTTGCGGCAGTCGGGGGCATGTTTCTCTTTAGTAACAAAGCAGAAGAATATCCACTGGTGGATGGTACATTGGAAATGATGTACAGTTTATTCCTAGTCGAAGATGCAGCGGAACTCACTGGCGGCGTTGTGGAAGAAGCAAAAGCAAATTTAGGTTCCCAAGGGTCCACATCTGCGGGGCAACCCATTGTTAATTTGACGATGAATTCTGATGGTGCCCGCAAATGGTCCATCGTCACTGGATCTAATGTGGGACGTCAGGTGGCACTTGTATTGGATAAAAAAGTACACATGGCACCAAATATCAGAGAAAAAATTTCCGGAGGGAGCACCTTAATTGAAGGCTTTGCAGATATTAATGAAGCAAAAGATATTGCGATTGTGCTCCGGGCCGGGGCACTGCCGGCACCGGTAGATATTATTGAAGAACGGGTCATTGGGCCTTCCTTAGGTGCCGATTCAGTACGCAGTGGTACCCTGTCTATTATTATCGGTTTGGGGCTCGTCTTAGTATTTATGATAATTTATTACCGTTTTTCCGGACTCATCGCTGACTTTGCACTCATTTGGAATATTGTGCTTGTTCTGGCCGTGTTGGCCTCCCTCCAGGCAACCTTAACCTTACCTGGTATTGCAGGATTGATTCTGACAGTGGGTATGTCCATCGATGCCAATGTAATTATTTTTGAGCGAATTAGGGAAGAGCTTCGAAAGGGCAAGACGCCAAAAGCAGCTGTTAAAAGTGGATATGATCGTGCACTCACAACCATTATTGATGCAAATATGACAACCGTTATCGCTGCATTGGTTTTATGGCAGTTTGGAACGGGGCCAATAAAAGGATTTGCAACTGTGCTTTTCTGGGGAATTTTGATATCCATGTTTACTGCAATTTTTGTAACCAGAACTATTTTTAATTCACTTACCAGCCGCAAAGGCTTTACCAAATTGAGCATATGAGAATTATCAAAGAAACCAATATCAATTTTATGGGTCAGCGAAAACTGAGTGCAATCCTGTCTGCATTCGTCATTCTTGCTGGCGTTATATCCCTTATAATCAATGGCGGACCCAAACTTAGTATCGACTTTAAGGGTGGTATATTAGTATCCGTGCAATACACAGAACCAATGGATGTAACGGCCATTCGTACATCTCTCGGGAAAATCAATATCGATGGACAATCCTTTGACTTCAGCCGGGAAGAAATAAAACATTTTGGCGGACCAGATGCCGTATCTGTCCGTGTGCCGCACATTGATGATGCACCTGAGAACTTTGCTCAAAAAATTGTTGATCATCTATATGATAGTTTCCCCGGTCAAGTACCTGATAATAAAACAGATTTTATTTTAGGGAAAGGCAGTGTGGGGCCAAAAATTGGTGCGGAGTTAAGCGGTAAAGCCCTCATGGCAATCATATCTGCATTAGGACTAATTCTAATATACATTTCCATTCGGTTTGAATTTCGATTTGCATTGGGTGCCATAGCCGCGCTCGCTCATGATGTATTAATTACATTGGGCATCTTTTCTTTACTTGGATTTGAAATCAGTCTACCCATTATTGCGGCTTTTCTAACTATTGTGGGTTATTCTTTGAATGATACCATTGTTATTTTTGATCGTATTCGTGAAAATGTAAAAGCCTCCAAACGAGAAGCGTATCATACAATTGTGAATCATAGTATTAATGATTCCCTTTCCCGGACGATTATTACCTCACTCACAACATTTTTTGTCGTTCTGGTCTTATGGCTATTCGGTGGGGAAGTGATTCATAATTTTGCATTTGCGATGATTATTGGCGTGATTGTGGGAACGTATTCATCCATATATATTGCCAGTCCTATTGTGGTCCATCTTCACGAAACTGCTACCAAATAGATTTAATTATTCAGATACAAAAAAAGCCCCGGAGACTGTCGGGGCTTTTTTATTTAATTTTCTATAGGGTCGTTTAACTCCTAAAAATAGTTTTTTCCCTGTTAAACATTTTCACACACCAAAAAATAGCTAAACCTGCAAATCCAAAAAGGGAAGCATACACTTCAGCCATATAAACTGGATTAATGACACCGGCAATAATATCCTTGGAAGCTAGTGATACATTTAAAACAGGTATAAGGGCCGTAATCGCGTTTAACTCCATCCCCGGTAATGTGCCAATAACCGCTGGAAAAATAATGACAATATTCAAGGGCGCTACTATGCTTTGGGCTTCTTTGAAGGATCTTGCATAGATTGAAAGGCCCAACAGCATTGCGCTGAAAAAAGCAGCCACAGGTAGAACCAATGTCATGATTAACCCAATAGTCTTGAGGTTAAGAACCCCATTGATCACAATTAACACCTCAGGCGGAATATCAGGAATGTACTGAATCCCCACAGCCATACCGCCTAAAGCAAGAAATGCCGTTAAAAATGCGGCTAACAAGACAACCAGAAATTTTCCCAATACAATATCCAATCGGCTGGCTGGTGAGGAAAGAATGGTCTCTAAGGTACCTCTCTCTTTTTCTCCCGCACCTAAATCCAGGGCGGGATACATTGCTCCCATGAATCCAAAAATTATAAATACATATGGAAACCATCCACCGGCAATCTTGCCAAATTTTTCCTGCCTCGAAGCAACATCTTCATAATTAATATTGTAAGCTCTGACCACTTCTGGCTTAAGGTTGAGACGGTCCATCCGCTCAGATATAATTTGATTTTCAAACTTTTTCAGAACACCATTAATTCTATCCTTGGTAATCCCAAAAGAATCGGTGCCTTTAAATTGAATCCTGATTTTGGCTTGACCATTTTTGGCAATATTCACTTTATAATCCGAATCAACATGAATAGCCACATCAAGGAATTCCTGTTGTATATATGACTGGATGCTATCCGTAGGAATTTGATCCAAAATGATCACCTTTTCCATATCAGCAAAAGCCTGGTATAAATCCGGCGCATATTCCTGACCGTAAATTTGTACTTTCAATTGTTTTTCGCTGGCTTTTTCGGCCATAGACTTGGTGATTTTTAATACAGTTCCCAAAAGAACCGGTATAAGTAATAGAGGCACCACAACCATCATTATCATAGTTCGTCTGTCCCGAGAAATATCGATTACTTCTTTTTTCGCAATGGTGAGGAATTTCATATTAAGCCTCACCCACTCTGTATATGAATTCATCTTCAAAAGTTGGTTGTGTCATTTCTTCCTTAAACTGATCCAAAGTATCATTGTAAAAGAATCTGCCCTTATAAATAATGGCAATATCATCACAGACTTGGTTTACCTCTCCCATACGATGGGTAGAAAAGATAACTGTTTTCCCTTCTTCCCGACAGGAACGAATCAAATCCATTATGGCCCGGGACGTCATCACATCCAAACCGGAGGTGGGTTCATCAAATACCATTACCGGCGGATCATGAATGATGGTCCGCGCAATAGACGTTTTCTGTTTCATTCCCGTGCTTAATCTTGCAATACGACGGTCTGCAAAACTATGCATATCCAAAACATCAAATAGTTTATTTTTCCGTTTCTGAAAAGTAGTTTTGTCCATGCCGTGGAGATCGGCAATATATTTTACCATTTCTGTTGGGGTCAGTCGGTCATAAAGAGCTGTTTGCCCTGTCATAAAACCAATTTTCTCCCGGACTTTCTGACCATCAGAAACAGAATCGGATCCCGAAACACAAATGCTTCCCGAGGTTGGTATGAGCATTGTGGCTATCATCCGAAGGGTGGTTGTTTTTCCCGCACCATTGGGCCCCAATAAACCAAATATTTTACCTGGTCTACATTCAAAACTGATGTCGTCCACAGCCCGAAGCGTTTTGGAATCTTTATATTCTTCCCCAAGTTCTCTCCGCTGTTTTTTGTTGAGAGAAAAATCTTTGGTTAGATTTTGAACCTGAATCATACGTCCCCTTAAATCAATTAATTTAATATTTATTAATGGGGAAAATTAAATCAAATTTATTTGGGATTTTACAAGGATTATCAATGAGTACCTGAAGATTCATGCCTCATTTTTTCTGTAAATTCCAATATGATTCAAACCACCATTATGGACTCCCCCATCGGGAAATTACTTCTCGCGCAATCAAATAAAGGGTTAACTCATATCCTATTTGAATATGAAATCTCAAAATCTGAATCTATTGTTAAAAGAAAATTTCCCCAAAGTACAATTGTACGGGAAGAGAGAGCACTTTCCCATGCAGTTCAGCAAATCAATGAATATTTTTCCCGCAAGCGCCAATCCTTTGATCTCAGTTTAGACTTGGTGATGCCCCCTTTTCATTATAAGGTACTCATGGCCGTGAAAAATATCCCTTATGGAAAGACACAATCTTATCAATATGTGGCTGCATGTGCCGGAAACTCCAAGGCATCGAGAGCTGCGGGGTCTGCCAATGCAAATAACCCACTTCCCATTGTGATCCCCTGCCATCGCGTTATAGCTACGGGTGGCGGATTAGGTGGGTACGGTGGGGGACTAAAAATGAAAAATTATCTTCTGAAACTGGAAGGCGCCCTGTAACTTTCATTCCTGCTTTTTCAATAAAACGGATTTAAATCATTATGTGGCAATCAATTAAACGGCGGATTTTTGCTGGTCTTTTGGCTATTGTACCTATCGCTGTTACCTTTTGGATTCTTAAGTTATTATTTACATTTTTCGATGGATTTGCAGCACCAATTTTAAAGCGAATCGGAATTGAAATTCCAGGTCTCGGTATTATCCTGACGCTGGTTATTGTTTTTGTCCTTGGATTATTGGTGACAAATGTATTGGGGAAATCCTTGTTCAACTGGGGAGAGCGCATTTTGGCAAAACTGCCCATCGTCAATACCATTTATAAAACAATTAAGCAGATTACTTCTGCATTTAGCGGTTCTACATTAAAATCTTTCCAACAGGTTATCTTCATTCAATATCCCCGTATCGGGCTCTGGACCATGTGTTTTGTAACCAATGAATCCCAAAATGAAACTGGGGAAGAATTTTATCACGTATTTGTACCCACCACACCCAATCCTACATCCGGTGTATTTATTATTGTTCCGAAGAAGGATGTGGTACACCCAAATATTTCTGTTGAGGATGGATTAAAGGCAATTATATCAGGAGGTATTCTGGATTCTGGCATTTCATTAAGCGGAAAATTACCCAGTAAATCATCATATTAATTTCATGAGTGAAATTACTTTCTTGGTCCTATTGCTTTTCGCCAGTTATTTAGCTGGATCCATACCATCCAGTATAATAATGGGGCGGTTCATCCGTGGAATCGATATTCGTGAACATGGTAGCGGAAATGCCGGCGGTACAAATGTCTTTCGTGTATTGGGTTGGAAACCAGCTCTGGTTGTATTAGTTGTTGATGGTTTTAAAGGATGGTTTTCAGTAGCAGTATTAGCACCGGCATTTTTTAATGCACAAGCTATTCCTGATCTGGGTGTGGTTCAAATCCTGTGCGGTTTTGCAGCTGTATTAGGGCATACCTTTACTATCTTTGCCGGATTTAAAGGTGGTAAGGGTGTTGGTACATTGGGCGGAATGCTCCTGGCGCTATTTCCCTCCGCTTTTCTATTTTGCCTGACAGTGGGCATTCTGACAATTATATTCACGGGGTATGTGTCTATGGCTTCCATATTCGCATCCGTTTCCTTACCAGTTTTTATCCTGATTTTACCACCTTTTCTGGGGACTGACCCGGCACCCCTTTCACTTATGGTTTTTAGTCTATTGATTCCCTTCTTTATTATTTTTACACACCGGAGCAATATCCAACAATTACGGAATAGTAAAGAAAATCAATTTAAAAAAGCAATGATCTTTCGAAAAAAAGATTCAGATTAAGAACTTATATCTGATGATCTGTCGCTATATGAAAAGCCTGATCTACCTGTTGACCATTATAAAATCCCCAACCATAATCCAGACGTAATACGTTTAGGAAGGGTACCTGAAACTGGAATGTAAATCCTGTTCCTAAGATCGGTTTTATTTGGAATAAGTCTTTAAAATTATTTTGGGTTGTCACACCCAAATCGATAAATGCCCCAATTGTTATACCAAATTCATACAAATCCGCCATAGGGAAACGGGGCACAACCACTTTTCGCAATTCAATTGCAGTCTTCATATTGTGAAATCCAAATCGATACACCTGGTCTGGATCGTTATAATTAGCATGATTGGGATAATGCCATCCGCGGACAGAACCAGATTCACCCATAGATGCCATGAAGTGCTGATCCTTGATTCCAAAATTCATGTGCGTTTTAAATCCCCATGCCAAGATCCATGGTTTATTATTCTCCAGCCTACTCAGGCGTTTGTAAAAACTGTAGGATTGAAACCAGATAAAATTATTCTCTAATTTTCCATTTAAATCCAAGCGGCTCACAAAGGCTTGTTTGAATAAAACACCCGTCGTCGGATTGGCATAAAGGTCCCGTGTATCATAATGGAAGGACCCCATGGGAGCAAAATACTGATAACTAATTTTGGTTGAATCCCCTTTAAAATCCATAGCTTCAATTTCAAAACCAATGGCTGCTTTTTTCTCATATCCAAAAAATCTTCCAACATTTAATTCCATTGTTCTGAGTTCCATATCATATGGCAGATAAGGATGTTGAAACATACCCTTGGCCACAGACGCTTTGAGGGACACGTGGTCCCCGGTAATCCAGGGATTAAAATAGGATATACCAAACGTATTACGACCCCCCAGCATAAAACCGCCGCCTAACTGTTCATTTCGGCCACGGAAGTTTTTAAATACTCCGCCGCCGCCAAAGGACCAGCCCGTTTCTTCATCATAACTGGGAGAAGGGCCACCAAAGAATCGACCGCCATAAAATTTAGTATTTTCTAATATTTCATATTCCAGACGGACATTTTTATTATCTAAAGGTATGGCACGCCAATTTACGTCGGCAAAAATCCCCAAATTGATTAGCCTATTTCTGTCTTCGACCGCGATAGTACTGTCCAAGGGTTCCCCTACATGATGTTGAATCTCTCGTGCAATAATATAATCTTTGGTGAGTGTATTGCCCTTATGGATTATCTCGGAAACGATCAACTCCTGACAAAAACCCAATATGGGTATAAGAAAAAGAAATCCCCGCAATTTCATAAAAAGCCTTTATTAAATATCAATACTTCGCAGAAGAAGCTTCTTTTGATACTCGATCCCTTCTGCTGAATAAATGTCATCAATGGCTGTCCTCAGTTTTTGATCAACGGCAATGCTGTTCATTTGGATTTGGACATGACTTTTATCCAATTCACGTACCTTCAAAACTGTTTGGTCATTCTCATATTTATGAAAACCGTCAGTAAATTCTTGGGGGGTACCATATTCCATTAAGAATTTATACTTGATCACATCTGCTGCAATAAGTTGCGGAAACCCGGTGGGTTTCAATTCAATTGATCGCACAACACCATTCAATATAAAATGAGATGGCTCATGATTGGTGGAGCTGTAAATATGATCCACATTAATAAAATGAAGTTCAACTGTTTCAATGGTGAGTCGGGTGATGATTTGGAATAAAACCTTTGAGCGCTTCAATGGCAATTTATACCCCGTGGGCAAGTCAATTATTTCTTCCCAATATTCCACCGTTTGGGCCGAATCCATCACATTGGACATCACCGTAGGGAGGCTCATTCCCCATTTGGCTACCGGGTGGCGATCAACAGTCCACCCTTCAGGAAGGGATTTAAGTTGGAATGTGGTTCGAGCCGGGTTCGATTCCGTTATTTCGGTTGGTTCCGGGATATCTATTACCATGAGTTCCGGTGTACGCCAAATGCAGCTCACGCATCCCAAACAAACAATAATTGTAGCGGTATGTTTAATTAATTTCATTTTAATTATTTTTTCTTAGGCGGATGTTCCGGATGTTCATTCCCTCGATGACACACCCAACAAGAAATTTCATGAAAATTTAATTCATTCATAGTTTGATTGGCGGTATTCACCATGGCCATCATTTTGCGTGCCACCTTTTTATGATCCTTTTCATCGCTGGAATAATCAGTCAAATTGTGGCAAAAATTACATTTAACACCCAATTCAGGTGCCACAACTGTTTTCATAAATGAAACCAATTCTCGCTTTGTTTTAAATGGAAGCACTTTCACATTTTTTAATTCGCGTTTCTGTCCCACCATTAACCCCGTCAGAAATAAAACAATTATCATTACTTTTTTCATTTTGTATTTCCTAAAACCATAAGTGTAATTGAGATAAAAATTCGATACCCTTTGATGGCACTCCACCCGACAATTGGGTGGATCTGATTTGAAATTTAATATCTACTAAGGGTAAAGGTACATAATTCAGTCCAAAAGTGGTACGACGAATTGCATCTTCCGTATAAATCATACTTTCATCAAAAAAATCAATCCGGGCCAAAATAGTATAGCCCTTTTTCACATTCCATGTCAATTCACTGTAACTGGCAATAGATCGGTCTGAAACCAAGTTTTCTGCAACAGTCACTTCTCCCATCCAGGATAGGTTCCCGCGATTAAGTCCACCAAACAAGTTGACCATTTGTAGATCTTTTGCTGCAGTGGTTTCCCTAAAAAAGGATGCGCCGATCATTTTATTCAAGGATCCATTTGAGAAGAAGTGTTCTAATCGTCCATAAGATGACTCGGACTTTTCATATAAATATCCTTTAATCATTCCAAAAGAATAATGGGTATTCCCCTTGTAATGGCCTAATTCCAAAAAAGGTGCATTTTTGAGTGCTGGTACAAAAGGCATCCCCTCCCGGTGATTTCCGTGGATTAAACGAATATTACCACCGCGGGTAAAAACAGTATGGTCATCCAGTTTTAATCCAAAAGATGGTTTCCCGATCCCTGTTTTTACATACCCAATTTTTCCATTGAGTCTAAATTGGACCCCATAGTCCGATTGGAGGGTCGCCAATTCAGCCAAAACAGTTAGTTTTTTTACTTCTGTCTTTATATGGAAATTCGCCTGCATCGGAAAAATGGCAAGTCCACTGGGAACTTCACCCTTTTTTTTGGAGACAGATTGAAATCGGACGTCGCCTCCAATTTGGAAATGTTTTATAATGATTCCGGTATAACTTGATAGCCTTTTTGGTAATTTCGCAGCTAAATCATCCTGGCCATAGGCAATGCCATAATCATTTCGCAGGCCACCTCCGCTTGGATCAATGTGACAAAGAATACAGGATGAGCCGTTTTCAAGTGCATATCGTGGAACGGCCCACAATGTTCCTGTGAGTATTATAATAAAAAGAAAATATGAATATTTAAAACGTTGACTTGTCAATTATTTTTTGCGCCCTGATCAATCCACTTTATGATAATTTCAATTTTCGAATCATCCCACGGATTTGCAGGCTCCGGAGGCATGCGATCGCCTGAAGCATTTCCCTTTAATTTTTTCACAATGAAACTACCTACACCATTATTCGGAATAACGACTGGACCATTATTACTGGTGCCCTTCATTAAATTATCATATGTACGGACAGATAACCTCCCCTTGTTTCCGTGACAGTTAATACAACTGGCATTCAACATGGGCTGAATATCTTCTGCAAAGCTAACATCGTCTAAAACCACTTCCTCTTTGGGGTTGGTTCCAAAATCACTACAGCCCACTAAAAAGAATATGAGGAGTTTTAAATATTTTTGCATATCAGTAAGAAACAAAAAAGCCCCGATTTACGGGGCTTTTTTGTCGAGGGTTTGAACGGTTATTTCCGTCCCCTTGCCATTGGAGCACGGGCGACATTTCCACCTTTGTCTATAAAATAAAGGTATCCTGATTCCCGAGTAACGCCAGCATCTGCTACTTTTTCAGCATTGCCGCCGCCTTTACCGGCACGGGCCATTTTTGAACGCCAAACATTACCATCTTTTCCAAGGTAATACAGATAACCGGATTCTTTAGAAACTCCAGTCGATTTTACAACTTCAGCCATAATATGACCTCCCTTAGTATGTTATTTGATATACTTATTTAGTTTCTCTTCGGTAAACATACATTCGCCTCTCGGTAAAATGCAAGTTTTTTCTCGAGGAGCCTCCGAGGAGAAATATTAAGTGATTTTTGGCCTATTCTGTCACTCTCTGAATCCTTAATTTTCCAACCCTGTTTTTAAGCATCTATGCCCCGATAGCTCAACTGGATAGAGCATCGCCCTTCTAAGGCGAGGGTTGTAGGTTCGAGTCCTACTCGGGGTACTCTCCTGAAAAAAGATGCTTTATATTCAGTAGGTAACCGTAGCTCTACAAAAATCCTCCCGTTGGGAAAATAGTTTTTCTACTTTTGTTGGTAGCAAACCTCTCACTGATTCATGCTCAAAGTTCAGATATTTATTCAATTAAGGCCCTGAAAGTAGACAGGAATATTGTGGAACTCAGTCAAAGTACAATAGATATATTTCAGTTATATGGACTTCAATTTTATATAAATCAATATTATAATCTTTCAGATTGGAATAATGATGGATTAGGAGACTTAGTTATAATGATTGGATATAATGAGGCGATTAATGATGATAATTATCTTTCTCTTTTTTTACAAAAAAAACTGACCAAAAGATTGAATTTATCGAAGATCCAAATTATTTAATGAGTATTCAAGGACTCATAGAAAACTTTAACTCTTCGGTTGGAGAATTAAATGGAGATAATCTATTAGAGCGGCCTCACAACCACATCTTTTAAATACTGATTATTGAAATCTGTTATTTCAC
>CATMGX010000038.1:0-14296 GCA_950067765.1 uncultured Fidelibacterota bacterium | reverse complement strand
GATTTGTATTATGATACGGATTTTATTGACCTAACCCATTTGAAAATTATCGAATGCCATTTTCAAAAAGGAGAAATAGATGAAGCCCGGGCACATTACGATTTAAAAAGGAAAAATATTGAGAATATCAAAATGGACGATCTCGTTGACGAATGGTTTATTCGAGGTGAAGTTATTGACAGGATTGAGCTCGAGTGAAAACTTGTTTATTTGGCGGCACGTTTGACCCCCCCCACTTTGGACATTTAATTGTGGCACAAACGATTTTTGAAGCAAAACATTTTGATAAAATTGTATTTGTTCCTGCTCATATTCCACCGCATAAAAAGGAACGAAAAATTTCCTCAGTTGCGTTTCGCCTCGAAATGCTCAAAATTGCCACAATGGATAATCCGAATTTTGAAATATCCGACATTGAATTAAAGCGGGGTGGCATATCTTATTCTCTTGAAACGATCCATACTTATAAAGAGCAAACCGGATTGGATCGAGAAGATTTGTACTATCTAATTGGTAGTGATTCCCTTAAACAGTTTCAGACGTGGCAAAACCCAAAAGCAATTTTAGAAGAGTGCCAGTTAATTGTGGCCATCCGGCCGGGTTTTCGTCCCAGTGATATTCCAAACTGGATTCTGGCAAAAGTACAGTTTGCTAATATTCCTCGAATCGAAATTTCTTCAACGCAAATCCGTGCCCGATGGGTTGAGGATAAAACCATTCGATATATGGTAACACAGCCGGTCTGGACATATATTAATAAACATAATTTATATTAAATTTAATCGGGCAATGTTTAAAATCTTAGACCTTCTCAATGCACATGACCTCTCTTTAATTTCCCACGATGACAGGAAAGACACAATGGGATCCTATATTTCCGTTTATTTATTAATATGTTGACAAGCATAATTTATTTAGCCGTCGGTTCAGCTATGCTGTATTTCGGTGCGGAGTGGATCGTAAAAGGTGGTGTCAGCATTGCAGATCGCTTGGGTATTACACCGTTGGTGATTGGATTAACCATTGTTGCTTTTGGCACGTCCCTACCGGAACTTATTGTGAGCATTATTGCAGCGATGGAAGGAAGTTCCGAAATCGCCGTTGGGAATGTAGTGGGTTCAAATATTGCGAATGTTGGTTTGGTACTGGGATTAAGCGCAATCATTTTCCCCATTTCAATTCACTATGGTCACCTCAGGCGTGATTTATTTATCTACTTGGGTGTATGTGCTTTATTTGTACTATTTGCTTTTGATGGACGTATAAGCCGTTTTGAAGGAATGATATTATTTATCAGCCTTATTTTTTATGTGCTGCTGAGTATTAAGCATCCCACTGGAGAGGAGTCTAGTTCTGAAGAGGGTACCACAGGATCATTGGGGAGATTGGCTGCATATATTGCTGCAGGAATAGTTTTACTGGCTTTTGGTGCCGATCTATTTGTGGATGGAGCCATTTTTCTGGCACGATTATTGGGTATTTCCGAAATTACCATTGGAATGAGTGTGGTAGCGTTTGGGACCTCTCTGCCAGAATTAGCCACATCTGCAATGGCAGCGTACCGAAAGGAGAGCTCCATATCCATTGGTAATATTATTGGTTCTAATATATTCAACATTCTATCTGTATTAGGGATAGCATCGATGGTTCAGCCATTGGATTCTCCAAAATCAATCATGCATTTGGAAGTGCCCATGATGATTGGATTCGGGGTTGCCATGATTTTTATTGCAAAACTTTCCCAACCTATAAATAGGTTTACGTCATTTTTACTCTTAGTGGGTTACCTTAGTTTTCTGTATCTCCTGTTTTAACCATGATTAAAACAGATTAGATTAATCCCATGATTCGACTTGATAACGCATCATATTCCTATACAAAAGGCAGTGGAGTCTCGAATATAAACCTGACCATCGGTGATGATGAGTTTGCATTCATCATTGGTCCAACTGGTTCCGGCAAGACTACACTACTCCGAATGGTTTACATGGATTTGTTGCCACAAGTGGGGAAGGTGGTTGTAGATGAATTTGACTCTAAAAAAATAAAATCGAGAAAAATTCCGTTTTTACGTCGAAAAATCGGTATGGTTTTCCAGGATTATCATTTGTTAGATGATCGGAATTTATTTGACAATATCGCCTTATCATTGCATGTTTTGGGATGCGCAAAAGATGAAATTGTTGATCGTGTTACGGAATCTCTCGAGGAAGTTGGGCTTGATGGAAAAGAAGATCGTTATCCGGAAGAATTATCCGGCGGGGAACAGCAGCGCGCCTGCATCGCTCGGGCATTGGTAAAAGACCCGGATATTATATTAGCAGATGAACCAACAGGAAATTTGGATCCCGTGACTTCTTTTGAGTTCATTAAATTATTGGAAGAAGTCAATCGGGAAGGGACCACCATAATCATGGCCTCTCATGATTACAATTTGATTAAAGGCCGAGGGCATAGAATAATCGAAATCCAGGATGGAACTGTGAGGCAGTCTTAATGGATAAAATGATGTTCCTGTTGTCTGAGGGAGTCAAAAACCTTTGGCGCCATAAACTCACTGCTTTCACAGCAATCTTTTCAACATTCCTCACACTATCGGTGGCGGGTTCGTTGATGATTGTGGGACAAAATACCAATAAGATTATTGAATATCTTCGTGGTAAATATAAAATTGAAGTATTCTTTAAAGAAAATGTATCTGATAAGCAAATTGCTTCCGTTGTAGAGGAGTTCAATAAAATAAATGGCGTTCGATCTACGACATTGATATCGAAAGCTGATGCAGGAAAAATATTCAAATCTCAATTTGGCGAAAATATTTTAGATATTATTGGTTACAATCCATTACCCGCCAGTTGTGTTGTGAATGTAGTCAAATTTCAAAGTGATAAAATGAACATCATGCCCATTGTAGAACGCATAAAAAGTTATCCTGAAGTTGATGAAGTCCAATATCAGGGTAGACTCATATATCGAATCGAAACCTACTATCAAAAATTTGTTCAAATAATGACAGTTCTACTCATTTTGATATTGATTATTTCAGTATTCATAATTTCAAATACGGTTCGGTTGACAATAATTGCGAAAAAAGAACTTATTCAAGCATTGCAATTGATTGGTGCAACGCGATCATTTGTAAAAGCACCTTTTGTTATTGAGGGCGTTTTCCACGGTTTGATAGGAGCGATATTAGCATCGGCATTTTTAATCGTCGGTTTAGAAATTGGCTCTGGAATTACGGATTCCATTATCAAATTAAAAATTCAATATAGTCCATTTGTCCTTATTGGCATATTATCATTCTTGAGTGTGTTGATCAGCTTTTTAGGCAGTAGTAGGGCTATCTCAAGATTTTTAAAATAGAAATAATTCACCTCTTGACTGATGAAAATTAATCCATCTAATTTTACCAGCTATGTTACCTATTAATATTCCAGATTTGACGGATAGGGAAGCGGCCATTCTTTCCGCTGTTGTTGAGTGCTATATTGAGTCCGGTATCCCGGTTTCTTCGGGATTCCTTACAAAAAACTGCGGTTTGAATATTTCTTCAGCAACAATTAGAAACGCCATGTCTTCTCTTGAGCAAAAAGGTTACCTAAACCATTTACATACCTCCGGTGGCCGAATCCCTACTGATATAGGTTATCGCTTTTATGTAAATATAATTCCGGAATACCAGGTATTGGATAATCAGATTACGGAAAAAATAGAGCAGGAATTGTTAATCATATCTAATAATGTGGATGAATTATTAAATGCCACTGCATTTATGCTCGCAAAAGTGAGCCATATGTTTGGCGTAATACTGGTCTTCGGATATCAAAAGAGCATGCTAACCGACATTGAATTAGTTGCGCTTGAAGGGAATCGCGTCATGCTTGTATTGGCAATGGATACGGGATCCGTAGAATCTATTGTGCTGAACCTAAATTTGACCATTCAGCCAAAATTAATTCAAAAGATTACCCGCATTTTGAAGGAAAGACTGGTGGGATTTTCGTTGAAAGAAATTCAATCCACCATAAACAGCCGCTTAAATGATACAGAAATGTATTCCCATGAACTGGTACAAATTCTGATAAATAATAGTAATAAATATTTTCATATTGATAATAATAAATCAATATATACTTCATCAGTTAATGTATTACTTGATCATCCTGAATTCCAAGACATATCTAATTTTCAACGTATTTTACCTGCGTTGGATAAAACATATTTAAATAATCATTTTAAAATAAATTTTACGGATCAATCAAATCAGACACTCATTGGAAAAGAAAATGAGGATGAGTTGTTAAATGATTGTTCCATTATCACTACCCAGTTTGACAGTGGACCTATTAAAGGAAGAATTGGAGTTGTGGGACCCAAACGTGTTCCATATATGTCTGTCCAAGCCACTCTGGAAAAATTTGCGGAGATAATTCATAATGCCCTCTAAAAAGATAGATAAAAAGTCAAAAACCAAACCCAAGGCAGCGAAGCTTTCCCCAACAGCAAAGTTGAATGAAAAAATAGATATATTGAAAGCCGAATCGGAAATCAAAAGTGACAGGTATTTACGATTAAAAGCTGAATTTGATAATTATCGTCGGCGAAAGGAAAAAGAATTTATCAGTTTGTTAAAATATGATGGTGAATCAGTCATAAAACAATTTTTATCTGTTTTAGATGATTTAGAGAGGTTATCAAAAGCGTCGGATGAAAATGGCGAAAATAATTCAGATAAAATCAAAGAAGGCATTGAACTGATTAAAAATAAAATAAATAAACGTTTTGCAGATCTGGAAGTTACGCCCTTTAGTGAGCCAGGAGAAATAGCGGACCCTGAATTGCATGATGCACTCATGATGCGTTCTGAAAAAGGAAAAAAAGAAAACGAGATATTGGAGGTTTTTGAAAAGGGATATCGATATAAAGATCGTGTTATTCGTCATGCCAAAGTGGTTGTGAATCAAGCATCATGAGAGATTTATACGACATTCTTGATGTAAGCAATGACGCCAGTGATAATGAAATCAAAAAGGCCTATCGCAAGATTGCCATGAAATACCACCCGGACAAAAATCCTGGGGATTCAGAAGCAGAACAAAAATTTAAAGATGCAGCCGATGCCTATTCCATACTATCGGATAATCAAAAAAGAAGGCAATACGATCAATTCGGCCATGCTGGCGTGGGATTAGGGGATACTCAGGGTAGTGGTGGCTTTCAGGGACATATGTCCATGGAAGACATTTTCAGTAGCTTTGGCGATATCTTTGGTGGCGATTTTGATCCGTTTGGCGGTATGTTTGGCAGTGGTGGACGAAGGGGCGTTCGAAAAGGCCGGGATTTAAAGGTAGCTCTCAAATTGGATTATTCAGAAATCGTAACAGGTGTAGATAAAACGATTAAAATTAAACGCCATGAAACTTGTGATTCATGTTCCGGGAGTGGTGCCCAGTCGGGCACTATGCCCACATCATGTCGCCATTGCAGCGGGTCTGGACAAATTCGTCAAATGTCACAATCATTTTTTGGTCAATCCGTTGTGGTTCGGGAATGTCCAGTTTGCCATGGATCCGGTGATATGATTGAAAATCCATGTCGTTCATGTGGTGGAAATGGTATAATTCGCAAAACGGTAGAAATAAAAGTCAAAGTTCCCGCCGGTGTTGCAGAAGGGAATTACATGACCCTCAACAGACAAGGAAACAAAGGACCTAAAGGAAATAATCCTGGCGATTTAATTGTATTTTTTGAAGAAAAAGACCATCCCGTTTTTACGCGTAATGGGGAAGATGTGATTACGGAAGCACAGATACAATTCCATGATGCAGCGTTAGGAGTCAATCTTGAAGTACCTACATTAGATGGCAAGGCTAAACTAAAAATTCCGGCAGGGATTCAGTCTGGACAAATCTTACGTATGCGCGGGAAAGGGTTTCCAAGAGTTCGGGGGTCATCCCGTGGAAATCAATTGGTAAAAATACAGATAAAGACTCCTAAATCACTTACGAGTAAACAGAAAAAACTGCTCGAAGAATTATCGTCTTTAAATGGACAATCGAAGCCTATATTTACACGTGTAGAGTTAGATTGAGCATTTTTACCCAGCAGGAAAAATTAATCATAAAATTTCTGCTTGGTTTCATTATGCTTGGCATTGTCGTGACAGGTTACCGACATTGGTTTGGCGAATCAGCCCCCTCAGCGGAAAAAGAAATTTTGGCCTTTCAAGCGGCGGCTGTGCGGGTGGCAGAGGAAAAAGAAAAAATTCCCAATGAAAACAGGCAGAATCAATTACTGAAAAGTGTTAATATTAACACCTCAAATAAAGCAGATATGATGAAAATTCCTGGAATTGGTCCTGTGACTGCTGAAAGAATTATACTCCATAGGGAAGACCATGGATTATTTAATTCTGTAGAAGAATTATTAAATGTAAAGGGTATTGGCCCTAAAACATTAGAAAAGATAAGAGCCTATATAAAGATTGAGGATTGACTAAATGTCGGATAAAAATATTTCTGAATTATTGAAAAAAAGAAAGATGCATTCTGATTTATTGGAATTTGCCATTGTCTTGGCTTTTATTTTTCTAATTATCAGTATTTATGTTCCAAGAGCGATTTGGGATGAAGAAGAATTATATGAAAACCAAAGTCGATTCAATATGGAAAATATGTTTGACGTTCAAGATTTTTATAATTCCCTTATGGAAGATTACAATCCCGATGGCCTTTGGGCAATTAAAGTCGTAAACTCGGTTCGAGATTCCCTTACCGGAGATTCAACCTATCTTGGTGAACAGCCCATTACATTAAATGGTAAATCTTTTACTGTAAATGTTCCAAAGGGGTATAATATTGATTTTGACACCACATTTGGTTTCCCAATGACACGTCGAGATACAATTCAGGATACGACAGCTACAATCGTTATGTTTTCTGAGGATTTATCCCGGAATGATACCATATATATTCAAAAGAAAAGATTAGGTCATTTTCAATCGGACTCAAATTTTGTCGCTTTTTTAGATGAAGTAGGAACCGAACGCGTAGAAGTTGTGAATTATTATGATACTTACATGCCTGATTCTTCTATGTACTTTTGTCCGGTGACGGAAAAACCATATTTAATATCTATAAAGGATGAAGGCAATACAGTTCGAGTAGATAGTCCCATCGAAGAAACAGTGGTGCGAAATCGGTATGCCATTTTTGCTTTTAAAGCAGGGAACCATGGATTTATTGACGACGGTTCCAAAAGTTGGGATAGGTGATTATTCAAAGGGTTCCCTAAGTGATCCATCTTGCTATTTCAGATAGCCATCTATTATGTGCCCAATGGTTCGTAAAAGATGGTCGTCAAATTCTGACTTCTTTTTCTTATAAAGCACTTCCCAGAACCCTTGATGTGTTCAATCATTCGGAATCAGAAATCATTTCTGTATTAAACGCGGGATTGCATTTAATTCGAGAAGACATTCTTTTTGAAGGAGATAAAGTATACGTAACCATTCCCGATGATTATTGTAAATCTGTAATGGTGTCAGTGGATTCGGATTTGACTGAAAATGATGGGTGGGAATTTGCACAGTGGACCATTAATCATCGATGGCCAACTCAAGGTTCATTTCAATATTATGGAAGATCATTTCCGGGAAAATCGCAATCTGTTTTCACCGTTCGGGTGCCGACTATTTTTATTGAACCAATAAAATTGGCCATCCAGGAATTGGGAGGTGATCCAATATGGATGGGAACAGAATCCAGTGCATTTTTTGGACTTTATCCGGAAACAGGGTGTACTATATTTCTTCCAACAAGTAATGGATATAGATATTATCAATATTCTCAAGACTATTTTCAAAACGGTACGGCACGATATATAAAAAATCTATGGAAACTGCATTCCATGGTAGGAAGCCATTTGGAAGGAGATGTATTTAAAGAAAATTTGCTTTTTGCAGGAAAATTATCTGAAAAAAGAAAAGCCAATTTCAAAGGCAGAAAAATAAAACAACTGACTGCATTAGATGGTGTTTCTTTAGAAGGGGAAACCCTCCCCAAAAATATTAAGGAAGATGATCTATATGTATTAACAGCAATTGCTACAGGACATCTGCATGGTGTTACGCTTGATTTTTTTAACCGACCCGGCCTACAATATTATCAATATGAAAAACCAGAAGTACAAGAAAGAACTAAACCAGAACGCATTAAAACCGAAAAGAAAAAGCTGAAGAAAAAGAAATTAAGGTCCAAAAAGAAAAAGATTAAAAAAGATAGAAATTTGCTTCAACCAGCACTTTATATATTTTTCTTCACCATCATAGCCATTATGCTGACGTATGATCAAAAACCTGAACTGTTTGATTTTGTTTATTTTAAAAACCTTGATCAAAAGTCAAAAATTTTAATTGCACCAGATTCTGTGACCGTGCCAATTGCGGTACAAAAGGATGAACTACCTAAATCTAAAATTCCAAAGTTCGTGATTGATTCCCAAAGTTTAATATCCGTTGCAAGCCGAACGCTGCAAATGACTGGTTCACGACATATTACTTTATTATCCATTGGAGGGGGGCAAATGGATTTAGAATTGGTTGGAGACAAAACGATGGATGCGCCCATAGACTCTCTGGGTGATGTTTTGAACTATTCACTTCGGCAGGTGAGAGCGGATAGTCTTTTTAAACATGGTTATTTAGTTAATTATTCAATTATAGATAAACCATTGAACCATTCAAATATAAAGATTGAAGCACTAGAATCAATGGTTTCAAATATTGAATTTTCTTTCATAAAAGTACTGGAACCCATTGAAAGGGAAGGTCAGGTTCAAACACCTATAATCGTTAAAATAAGTGGTGTGGATCATATAAATGATATCTTACTAAAATTATCTGTCTCATGGGGAAATCTGGCTTTAGAAAAATTCGTTTATATTAGTGAATCTGAAAATTTATATCAATCTGCCATTTTTTATATTTCACTATTTTCTCCTCATAATTCAGACGCACAGGGGTAATTTATGCAAATTCACGCCGGCCGGTATAAAGGCCGTCGGATTAAAACGGTGGCCAACGTGTCATATCGCCCCACAATGGCGCTTGTCCGAAAAAGTTTGTTTGATATCCTCGGTGATTTGACTGGGTATCATGTGTTAGATTTATTTTCTGGTTCGGGAATTCTTGGATTTGAAGCGGCCAGCAGAGGTGCGAAATCAGTGACATTTGTTGAAAACAGCATGAGGATTAATTCCTTATTAAAAATAAATGGATCATTCTTTAAGGAGACTGACGTTAATTATGTTCGAATGGATGCATTGAAGTTTCTGAAACAATCTAATTGTTTTGATTTAATTCTTGCCGACCCACCTTATGAATATGACCAATTTGATTTGTTGATTGAATCATGCATAAATCAGTTAAATGAAAATCGGTTTTTTATACTTGAATCTTCCCTCCAAACGTATTCAATTCCACCTGGAAGAGTAAAGGAATATGGCGACACTCAGCTATCATTTTGGAAAAAAGAACAATGAGAACTATTATATATCCCGGCACATTTGACCCCATTCACTGTGGTCATATTGACATTGCAGAGCGGGCATCAGTATTATTTGATAAGGTTATATTTGCCATTGCAGTGAATTCAGAAAAGAATCCATTGTTTACAGCAAAGGAACGAATTGATTTAGTATTGGGCGCCACAACTCACCTTTCAAATGTTGAAGCATACTCAATTGATGGACTAGTGGCTGATTTTGCCCGAGAAAAAAATGCAGTGGCATTGATTCGAGGTCTTCGCCATGTATCCGATTTTGAATTTGAATTTCAAATGGCCACAATGAATCATCATTTAAATTCTGATGTTTCAACACTGCTGATGGTAACCTCAGAAAAATTCATACATATTAATTCAACTGTTGTCAAAGATGTGGCACGTCTCAAAGGCAATATATCAAAATTTGTCCCGTCGAATGTTATGGCAAAATTGAACGAAAAATATTCTCAATAATAATTTTATTTTCTTTTTGTAACATTACCGACAATACTAATTCTCGGTTTTCTGTAAATTCTACACCTGTTTTTTAGGACAAAACAAACCAAATGCCTACTTACGATTACAAATGTGAAAATTGTGACCATATGTTTGAATACTTTCAGGCAATGTCTGATCTACCATTAAAAAAATGTCCTGAATGTACTGGAAAAATACGTCGATTGGTTAGTGGCGGCACAGGTCTCATTTTTAAAGGGAGTGGGTTTTATCTCACCGATTATGCTAAAAAGAATTCAAATGACAAAAAAACAGAAAAGCCAACGAAAACAGAAAAGAAGAAAACCGTAAAAGAAAGTACAAAATCATGAGTGTTGCGATTCAAGGTGAAAAAATATTATTTATGGATGGTCAATTAAGGGTACCAAATTGTCCTATCATTCCGTTTATCGAAGGGGATGGAATTGGCCCAGACATATGGAAAGCAGCTCAAGCTGTATTTGATGCAGCTATTGAAAAAGCATATAACGGTGAAAGGGCTATTGTATGGAAGGAAGTTTATGCCGGTGAAAAAGCAAATGATCTTGTTGGGTCATGGCTTCCTGATGAAACTATCGACGTTTTGAAAGAATATCTAATTGCAATCAAAGGACCATTGACCACACCGGTTGGTGGTGGCTTCCGATCCTTAAATGTGGCTTTGCGGCAAATCCTTGATTTGTATGCCTGCGTTCGTCCCGTTAAATGGTTTGATGGTGTCCCTTCGCCTGTTAAAGATCCGGGCCTTGTGGATATGATAATTTTTCGTGAAAATACGGAAGATATTTATGCTGGAATTGAATGGATGCATGGGACGAAGGATGTGGAAAAGATTAAAACATTTTTAAAAGATGAAATGGGCGTAACAAATATTCGCTTTCCCAACACAGTTTCCATTGGAATCAAGCCTGTCTCGATTGAAGGTACAGAACGAATTGTAAAAGCAGCCGTGGATTTCGCAATTTCCCAAAAAAGGGACAGCGTTACCATTGTTCATAAAGGCAATATTATGAAATTCACAGAAGGAATGTTTAAAGAATGGGGGTATGATCTTGTTAAACGTGATTATGGTGCAGTTGATTATGAAGGAGGTCCCTGGCAAGTAATCAATAACAATGGGAAACAATTGATAATAAAAGATGTGATTGCAGATGCATTTTTGCAGCAAATTTTATTGCGTCCAGGGGAATACGATGTGATTACAACGCTTAACCTCAATGGGGATTATATATCAGATGCATTGGCCGCCATTGTGGGCGGAATCGGTATTGCACCTGGTGCGAATATAAACTATATCACGGGTCATGCTATTTTTGAAGCTACCCACGGGACTGCACCGAAATATGCCGGAAAAGACATGGTGAATCCTTCATCGGTTATATTATCCGGAGTCATGATGTTCGACCATTTGGGTTGGTTTGAAGCTGGCGAATTAATCACGCGTGGTATTCAAAAAGCGATTGAAGCAAAAACAGTTACGTATGATTTTCATAGATTAATGGATGGAGCAACGAAAGTATCCTGTTCAGGTTTTGGTGAAGCAATTATCGCCAATATATAATTTTATGGAAAAGGTATTTCAAAAGAAAAGGTGTGTAATCTTATTGCGCTCCTTTTTTATTTCCAAAAATTTGAATACAAATGTTTATTGATTATACCAAAGTAGAACTAAAAGCCGGCAATGGTGGTAGAGGGTGCGTGTCATTCCGTAGGGAAAAGTATATTTCAAAAGGGGGCCCTGACGGTGGGAATGGCGGGTGTGGCGGGAATATTACTGCAGTAGCTGACACCAACCTCCATACGCTACAAGATGTCCGTTATGCCAAAGTTTATAATGCAAAAAATGGAGCCCCCGGTTCTTCCGGGCTAAAATCAGGAAAGAACGGAGAAGATATCCAGATAAGAGTTCCTGTAGGTACAATCATTAGAGATGTCGAATCCAATGAAATTGTTGCAGATCTTTTTGAACCAAAACAATCGATAGTTATTTGTAATGGCGGGAAAGGGGGAAGAGGAAATGTCAATTTTAAATCCTCAACAAGACAAACACCGAGATATGCGCAACCTGGTTTACCCGGCGAAATTGGTCATTTTGAATTTGAACTAAAAATATTAGCCGATGTGGGTTTGGTTGGATATCCGAATGCAGGTAAATCAACATTGTTATCCGTTTTGTCAAAAGCAAAACCAAAAATTGCTGATTATCCTTTTACAACGCTGGAACCCCACTTAGGGATCGTAAAATCTGGTGAATATAAATCATTTCTTATGGCTGATATTCCGGGACTCATAGAAGGGGCAAGTGAAGGAAAAGGATTGGGACATCAGTTTTTACGTCATATAGAAAGAAACCGCGTGCTACTTTTTTTAATTGATGGGACAGAACCTGAACCGGCTGCTGCATTTAATTCCCTCAAAAATGAATTAAAAACGTTTAATAAAGCACTCATGATGAAACCCATTTTGTTGGTCCGCACCAAAGAAGATATTCTTGGAGACATTGATCAATCAAAATGGGATGGTATTCCAGAATACACTATGGAAATTTCAGCAGTGACGGGTAGAGGATTAACGGGATTAGTTCGGGAAATATCAATTCGTTTAGATGAAACATAATTCACTCATCCGCATACTTAATCTTTTGTCTGTTAAGGGGGTAGGACCGCAAAGGGTCCGGTTTATTATTTCACATTTTGGGGTAAATACAGACTATTTTACCCTATCATCTGAGGCATTATGCAAAGCAACAGGGATTGATCTTAAAACTGCGCGATCCGTTCGTCGATTCAGTAAATGGGATTATGGGGAAAAAGAATTTGATCGCACGAATAGAGTGGGCGCACAGATCATTTCTTTTTGGGATGAGGAATATCCGAAACTTTTAAAAAAATTTATGATCCGCCGGTTTTGCTTTATGTAAAAGGGATGCCCTTACAAAAAGAAATGGATTGTATTAGTGTTGTGGGTACAAGAAACATTACACCTTATGGAAAAAAAATCACATTATCCATCGTTTCTAATATGGTTTCTTCTGGTTTAGTTGTCCTCAGTGGATTGGCCAGAGGAGTAGATAGTGTTGCCCATCGTAAAACGGTGAGTGAGGGCGGTAAAACTATTGCGGTTCTTGGGAATGGGATTGATTTCGTTTATCCTTCAGAAAATAAGAAATTATCAGAGATGATTATGGAAAAAGGATCCGTTGTTAGTGAATTCTCAATTGGCACCCAACCAGATGCAGGGAATTTCCCTCAGCGAAATCGAATAATCAGTGGATTAAGTCATGGAACAATTGTGATTGAAGCGGGGAACCGCAGCGGTGCAATTTTAACGGCACTGAACGCCATGGACCAAAATAGAGAAGTATTCGCCGTTCCAGGGCGATTGACCGATAAAATGAGTGTGGGTTGCAATCGATTGATACGAAACGGGGCGATTCCCGTGGGTTCAGGAGATCAAATTTTGGATCATATTAAGAACCAATTGTTTTCACCGAAAGATTCGATCCAGCAAAAAATGAAATTACACCTGACAAAAGAGGAACATGCACTCATTGATTTATTAGAAGATGATCCATTATATATTGATGATATTGTTTCGAAGGGTGAAATGGAAAAAACTCAGGCATTGACCTTGCTGTTGCAATTAGAATTGAAGGGTGCGGTTGTTCAATTAAGTGGAAAACAATTTGCACGTGCATAGGTTATTTTGTTTCCCGCATAAATACAGTAATTTCAGGGGTATATTTTAAATAAATCAACCCAATTTGGAGGGGTGGCCGAGCGGCTTAAGGCGGCACCCTGCTAAGGTGTTTTAGGTGAAATATCCTAACGTGGGTTCGAATCCCACCCCCTCCGCGTAGATAGAGAGCCTCAGTGAATTGAGGCTCTTCTTATTACTATACAATAGTCAGCTCATGAACATAAAAAACATATCATTTTAATGCGCTATCAGCATTTATTCCTAATTACACTACCTCGCGTTGTATGTATATATTTTGTCATATCTTTTATATTAGCCATGATTATGTATGCGGGGGGTACGATAAATGATCCTGAAAGTATGGGGTATTCATTTACGAGAAACTTCTTTAGTGATTTAGGGAAATTCACAACTGAAAATAAAATTTCAGCAATGATGTTTAATCTAAGTTTGATTGTGTGCGGATGGTCATTCGCTGCTTACTTCTTTTATTTTACGAAGTTATTCAATCAAAATACGATTATCCATATTTTAGCAAAGGTGGGATCCTTTTCAGG
>CATMGX010000037.1:2500-14363 GCA_950067765.1 uncultured Fidelibacterota bacterium | reverse complement strand
ATGGTCACGGTGTATTCACTGATACACCAGGCAAGTTAACCAATGACTTCTTTGTCAATCTACTTGATATGAGAGTAGAATGGAAGCCAACTGGTAGCAATTCCTATGAAGCAACTGATCGTTCTACAGGTGAAAAGTTAAGAACTGCTACACGAGTTGATCTTGCGTTTGGTTCTAATTCTCAGCTGCGAGCCTTAGCAGAAGTTTATGCATGTGAAGAATCACAACAAAAATTTGTAAGTGATTTTGTAGACGCTTGGAACAAGGTGATGAATCTTGATCGTTTTGATCTAACTTGATCGAAGCTGATGATGGAATTAGACTAAAGTTTCTTTATCTAACAATTCTGAATCAGTCACGTTGTCTATTCACTATAATAATTACATCTATTCTGAAAAAATAAATGGGAGCATTCATCAATCATGGTCAGAAGATTTAATATCTTCATAATATTTAAATATTGATATAAAAAAAGCCCCTTTGATTATTCAGCGGGGCTTTTTTTATGACCATTCAATCCATAAATTCGCCCCCGCTTTTTAATTCCAAAATATAAAGATGCTTCAGACAACACAAAAACTCATCCTTAAACTCCTGGACCACCCCAAATACACATTATCATTTTTGGCGGCGGTGACTATCATTCTTGGCAGTTATCTACCTGGATTGAAAATGGATTTTACCATCGAACAGTTGTTTAGCCAGGACGATCCTGTAATTGAAAGGTTTATGACGTTTCGTGAAGAGTTCGCCGGGGTAGATAATATTGTATTTCTCATCTATGAATCTGATAACCCCTTCTCCCATACAAACTTAGTGAAAAATAGACAAATGGTTGAAAACCTGGCGCAAATCGAAGGGGTAGAATCCGTTAAGAGCCTGACCAATATTGAATTGTTTACGGAAGGCGGCGATTATCTCCTTCAGCCGGTATATGATGAAATTCCAATATCCGAGGATTCATTAATGGTTGCGAAGAATCGAATCATGTCATCCGAATTGATAAAAAATTATATGATTTCAGACGATGGAGAAGTAACAGCCATTCTGGTAGAGATTGATCAGGATTACAACGAGCATAAAGGAAGGGAACGGATTCTATCCGAAATTGATCAGGTCCAAACAGGGGTGGATTGGGATTGGCATCAGGCAGGATTGCCTGTCATCCGTACACGATATGTACAATACATGATAGACGATAATATAAAATTTTTACTCCCGGTTACCATGATGTTGATTATTTTTCTTTCGGTTCTTTTTCGAACGCTTGTTGGACTGGTGCTGCCATTAATGGTGGTGAGTCTAACCATAATCTGGACATTGGGATTCATGGTGGCTTCTGGCGTCACCATCAATATTATTTCTTATATGATTCCCACATTGCTTATGATTATTGGCGTGAGTGACTCGGTCCATTTTCTTGTAAAATATTTTCATACGCTCAAAGAAGTTGGTCACCGAAAAAAAGCATTATTTCAGACAGTTAAAAAAATAGGAACGGCAATTTTTCTCACGAGTATCACCACGGGAATTGGTTTTGGCGCCCTGTCCTTTGTTAATATTAAAATTGTGAAAGAATTTGGAATTTATACAGCAGTTGGTGTCTTTTTTGCTTTCATCATTACGGTACTTTTTATCCCATCCATGCTCATGATTATCAAGCGTACACCTGAATCAAAACTGGATGCTTATTCCCGTGGATTCAGAATGCGGATCATCAATCGCATTATTATTTTTGTCAGAGCCTACCCAAAGCGTATCATTACGGTGGGGCTTCTAATTTCTCTCATTGGAATATTTGGTGCGGTCCAAATGAATCCCCATTCAAAACTGTTAGAAGATTTGCGCCCGGGGAACACACTGCTAGATGATATGCATGTGGCGGAAGAACGGATGGGCGCCGTCCTTCCGGTAGAAATAATTATAGAAGTGGATGAGGATGGCCCATTTGAGGATATTCAGGATGTGGCGGTCCTTACCTTTTTGGATCAATTATCTCGTTATGTTTCAGACATTCCAGAAGTGGGGAAAGTGGTATCTGTTTCGGATTATATGAAAGAAATCCATCGTGCCATGAATGAGGGCGATCCGGCCTATTATAAAATTCCTGAATCCCGGGAAATGATTGCCCAGTATATGCTGCTGTATGAAAGTGAATTTGAATCGCTCATGAATATTGATTATACCAAGTTGCGAATAGCAGTCCAGATAAAGGATATTGATTCCCGCCGAAGTACGGAAATGGAAAATGAAATCAATAATTATATTTTATCAATCGTACCAAAAGGACTCACGGTTGAAGTCACGGGGACAGCATTTCTCGCCTTACGCACGAATAATTATTTGGTACAGAATTTAGCCGGCAGTTTTCTGATTGCTTTCGGTGTGATTACTATTTTGATGGCATTCCTTTTTCGGTCGGTTAAAATGGCCTTGATTTCTGTATTGCCCAATATTATCCCCATGATGATCATGGCTGCCGTGTTGGGTTTTTTCCAAATTCCATTACGCCCAAGCACGGCCATGACATTTGCCATTGCGTTTGGTATTGCCGTAGATGATACCCTCCATTATCTCACGCGCTATCGAATGGAACTGGCGGAAGCTGACTGTCATTATCGACAGGCCAACGATGCAACCCTCATGGGAACCGGTATCGCCATGATGTCTACCACTACCATTTTGGTATCGGGATTTTTTGTCCTCACCTTATCCGAATTCACACCCACCATTCAGTTTGGCACCTTATCTGCCATAACCATTTTATCCGCTTTGGTGGCCGATCTTACATTTCTCCCAGCCCTATTGAGTCTCGTGAAACCAAAAATTCGCGGAGGAAAAGGCTAAAAACTTTTTTCCTGTTCCCTTGTCTTAAAACCCCAGTAATTTCTCAGTTAATTAACCAGGAAATCTTTATGCGGTCCATCTTATTAATTATTGTTCTTATTGGCACACTTCCCGCCCAGGAATCGGATTATTTTCAGCAATATGTGGATTATGATATTCAGGTCACATTGGATGATACCAATCATACCATTATGGCCTATGAAAAAATGGTGTATCAAAATAATTCTCCTGATACATTGAATTTTATTTGGTTTCATATTTGGCCAAATGCCTATAAAAATGATTCAACCGCATTTGCGAAACAAGCGGGAGAAAATTCCCGTTTCAGCCGTTCCGATTCCACACAGCGGGGATTTATAGATAGTCTGGATTTTTCCATCGATGGTCAAAAAGCAGATTGGGAAATACATCCGGAATGGATTGATGTGATTAAATTGAAATTGCATTTCCCTTTGTACCCTAAAGAATCCATCCGTATTGAAACGCCATTTTTTGTTAAAATTCCCCAAGTATTTTCCAGATTGGGTCATACGGGAAAACATTATGAAATGACCCAATGGTATCCAAAACCAGCGGTATATGATCGAAAGGGATGGCATCCCATGCCATATTTGAATCAGGGCGAGTTTTATTCAGAATATGGTTCATTTGATGTAAAGATTACATTGCCGAAGAATTACCGTATCATGGCTACAGGGGACTTGGTGGATGGGGAAGAAGAATATGCTTGGCTTGATTCTCTCACCGTGGTGGCAGATTCAATTCACAGTCTACCAGAAAAAGATTTTAAAAAGTGGGTGAAGTCCCAAAAGAAAAAATCAGATTCAGATACCACAAGCAGTGAAATGAAAACACTCCATTTTCACCAGCACCATGTTCATGATTTTGCCTGGTTTGCAGATAAAAAATGGCTGGTTCAAAAGGGAAAACTAAACTTAGCAGATTCCACACGCAAAGTAACGCTTTGGTCTTTTTATCTACCTAAAAATGCAAAACTTTGGGAAAATTCAATCGAATATCTTCATGACTCCGGTTATTGGTACAGCCGCTATTATGGGGACTACCCCTATAATCACATTACGGCGGTGGATGGAGATTTATCTGCCGGCGGTGGTATGGAATATCCAAACATTACAGTAATTTCAAAAATGCCGGGGAAACAAATGCTGGAAATGGTCATCATGCATGAGGTTGGCCACAACTGGTTTTACGGTATCCTCGGGAGCAATGAACGATACCATACATGGATGGATGAAGGGTTGAATGATTATACGAATATTCGATATTGGCAGGATAAATATAAAGAACAGGATGAACGGTTTGTGGTTGTGGATTTTATCCAAAATAAAATGGGTATTGGCCGCAATTTGAAATTCAGCTGGTTTGAATATATCCGTTATGCCGCTTCGGCCAAAAGCCCCAAAGCCCAGCCATTGAATCTAAAAGCGGATGAATTCACAGGTGGGAATTACGGGCAGAACTATTCAAAAACGGCCGTATTTACCCGATTTCTTCAACACTATCTCGGTGAAGGTAAAATGGATGAAATCATGCAGGATTATTATGAAACATGGAAATTCAAACATCCCTACCCTGAAGATATTCGAACCGTATTCGAAAAGCATACGGATAAAGATTTAAGCTGGTATTTTGAAGGTGTTATTGAAACGACGGATTATATAGATTATTCTATTCGGAAAAAAAGAAATCAATTCACTGTCACAAACAATGGAAACTTGAAAATACCCGTAGAAGTTGTTTTATATGGGAATAATCATGAAGAATTGGAGCGGCGATGGTTAGAAGGTTTCGAATGGCGTACCGTGATCAAAGCACCGGCGAATGCCTGGTATGCGATTATTGATCCGGATGAACATATGCCCGATGTAAATCGATCCAATAACGCCACCCGGGCAGAAACCCATTTTCATTTTGTCTGGGATCAGCCCACTTATTATGATCGGGATATCAATTTGCTCCCATGGATTAATTATAATTATTACAACGGGTGGGCACCAGGGCTAATGATGTATAAGGGGGGCACACCGGGATATAATTCCACCGCCGTATTTCAGCCTATGCTGGATTTAAAAAATGAAACCGTGGTTGGCAATATATCTTATATAAAAAAGTTAGATCCCAATGCCAGGTTCAATAAAGCGAATTTATTTTTTAGAGGATCCCAAATGGGAGGAAGATCTTTAGGCGCCATTATTTATTCCGGATCGTTTGGAGATAGTGAATCTGGAGGATCTATGAATACGGGCATTCAATATGCCTATTTGGATTCAGCCGCCTTTGATACCACCCTTTATACGTTTGGTGGTCATCCCGTTGTTGAACTCGGGATTCGTCAGGGGTGGAGGCCTAAAGGGGAGAAATATTCCTTGAGCACCCATACGGAAATCAAATTTGGGAATGGATTTTCTACTGCCAGTTTTGAAACGAAAATAAAACTGAATTTCACAAAAAAATTGGGTGTAGATATCCGATTATGGACCGGTAGTTTTCTCAATAATAAAAAGGTTCCAAACCATTTTCGTTCGTATTTAAGTGGTGGTGTAGATCCCACATTTTCATCATTAATTCTCGACCGAACGGGCCAGTCCAAAATGGCCATTATTCAAAACCAATATCTCCAGCAGGGCCCGGGGTTACGCGGTGTTTTGGCTGACGAAAATGGCAGCCCTTTGGCGTCCACAGGATTTACATGGGGCGTGAATGTTGACCCCAGTTTTCCAATCTATCTTGATATGGCTGGCGGTGATGATTTTACAGATACTTTTACAGCGGCCGGATTAAAGTTTGGCCCCATCATTTTGCCCTTATATCAAAGCTGGGAGACGGAAGGCAAAACAGCAGAAGATTGGCATTGGGTGAAAGAGCGAATGCGATTTACCTTTAATTTTGATTTGGAACAATTGACCCAAATTTCATTTTAATGGGTTTCACTGGGGTAAAATACACATTAAATTCTTACTGAAATTAGCGCCACATTATTAATGTTTGAGGTAAGAATAAATGATGAAATGGACTAAAGAAAAGTTCGTAGAAGATTTGCGGAATAATTGTTCACGTGAGATTGCAAAAATTGGTGAACAGATTATTGAATTTTCTGAGAAAAATGCCACTGAAATGTCCTGGGGACGGGGGGATGATCATGGCACATTCACCTTTCGCTGTAATTCGGATTTTGGAATGCTGCCCCTATTCCACATGAAATCCAATGGTCAACTCAACCTACAGATTAATTTTCTACGGGAAAAAGAATTGCCCAAAATGGTCATGCGTGATATGCTGGTGAAATTAGAGGCCAATTTTCTTCGGGATTATGATGCTGAATCCTATCCGGTGGACTCCTATGAAGAAATGGAATTCATGTTTCACACGCATACACAAGTGGACAAGTTTATCAGTACCATTGAAGGGTGTGTCTATCGTCTAAAGCAATAATATGAATGCTGAATTATATTTTATTGGAGCCCTGTTGGCATTTGCCGGTGGGGCTTTTTCTTTTTATTTTTATGCTGTTTCTAATCATCGGATACTTTACAGCCAATGGTGGGTCCCTAGGGTTTGTCAACTCGACCTGGCTGAATGTGTTTCCATCATTAAAACGAAATATGGAGAGATTTTCGGAATTCAAAATGCCTTATCCGGAACCATATTTTTAATTGCTTATGGGTTTGCGCTTATGGGAGTTCCCATGCGTTTGATTCCTGAATTCGTACCATTTTTTATGGGTGCGTTCACCATTATTATTGGTTTATATCTTATATATGGATTATTTAAACTCAAAACTGTTTGCCCGATTTGCATCACCGTCCATGTGTTGAATGTCGTTATTTTTTCGCTTCAACTCATTTAAAGGATCCAACTAATGCAAGAGGGTTATGATTATTTCAGTTCGATAAAACAAATGTTTAGATAAATTCTAATATGGGTGCATCACTTTATCTTCTCATTATAATCATTTTCATTTTCGTTGGTGTGGCTGTTTTGATTGCCAGATCCAACCGAGCGGAGGATACATATGATGATCTTGAAACGGACGCATGGGATTGTCCCGAATGTGGGTTTCACGTTCAGGCCGGAAACACCTGTATTTATTGTGGTGAAGAAAAACCAACATTGTAATTGTATTTTTCAAGATTAGTATTCCATGTAATTTGCGCCAATAATTATCATGGAATTTAAAAATCAACAGACCCTTTCTCCTCTGACCCGTTTTTTAATAAAAGTGAGCGCCATCTATATTATATGGTATTTGATTTATGATTATTATCTGCTTCCCGATGGGCAACTCGATACATTTCTCAGTCTATCTGGTGTGAATCTCGCAGGCGGTATTTTGAATATATTTGGCTGGGATATTTATTCCGAGACACGCCATTTTATTTAATGTTCATGAGCATATATATAAAGTGTTATTTTTAATTGTGTCTTTAATGGGTTTGAAACCTGTTTTTATGAATCACAAAATTGATGGTTAACATATGAAACGATTTCCCATCTATGAACCTATGACTGTTTTTACTGATATATTAATTCTGATTGTTGGCGTGTGGTTTGCTCGTGAAATCGACATGTGGTATCATGTGCGACTTATGGAAGTCCATTGGCATTTTGGCAAGTATTTTTATATACTTGCTTTTACCGCATTGGCCGGTGCCGTCTATCATACCATTCTTCCGGAGCATGAGATTGTCCGGGATTTTATTTGGAAACTGACCATGTTAGGCATGGGTTTTTCTGTATATACCATGCTTATGGGTACGCTCTATTATATCCTGCCGTTTGATACGGTACAAATGCTGAAGTTGGGTGTGACGGCCGTCATTTTTGGATTTACCATTTGGATTTATTTTGATTCTGATTTTATGAATGCAATCAAATTATATTTGCCCAGCGCGTTGTTTATTATCGCTGTTATGCTGTATGGATGGCTGGGAAAAGGGGATACGGGTGCCCTATGGATAATGTGCGGTTTTTTAATCACATTATGCGGCGCTTTTTTTCTGGTCACAAAGTTTGGCTTTCATCAGCACTTTAACCATAATGACATTTTTCATATTATTCAGATAATTGGGATGGTTTTCATTTATAGGGGCACCATGCTGATTACCAATTATGGATATAAATAATCCCGTAAAACCACTCTTTGGAATAAAAATTAAAGCCTAAATTGGCGCTCAATTTTTCAAGGAAATATAGTGGATATCCAACTTAAAGAAACCAGTAGTTATGCACGTGAAGCGGACATTGACCTTTCATGGGAGGAAATTGCATCGGATTTTGAACAGGCAATCAAGCAATTTTCTAAACGGGTAAAGCTTCCCGGATTTCGTCCGGGAAAAGTACCGCGGAAGATTTTAATGAAACAGTTTCAACCTGCCATCGAAGCGGACTTTGTAGAAAAATCCGTCAATACGTATTATCTAAAAGCACTTCAGGAAAAAGAAATTATCCCCATCAATATGGGGAGCGTAAGTGATGTGCATTTTCACCATGGGAAACATTTTAAATTTAAAGTGGCATTTGAGATTGAACCAGAAGTCACAATTCCTAAAATGAAGAGAAAAAGCCTCAAAGTTGAAAAAACAAATTATATAACCGACGATGAGGATGTTGATATGGCCATTGATGAAATGCGCCATGGTCATGCAGAAGTTCAAACGGTTGAAGACGGGGCGCAACTGGATGACTATGTCATTTGCGATCTTCAGGAAATTGATACTTCCGGCGTTCCCATTATTGGGAAAAAATTAGAAACACGCTATATTAAACTGGGGCAAATTCCATTCGATGGAGATAACCAGAAAAAACTGGAAGGCATAAAACCAGGTGAAAAAACCCAAGTATCTGTTCCCGTGGATGAAAAAGGTTCAACCAGTACTTTTGAATTATCAGTCCAAAATGTGGAACGTCAAATATTACCGGAAGTGGATGAAGACTTTATTAAAATGGCCGACCCTGAAGCAGAAAATGTGGCAGATTATCGGGGACGCATCAAGGATCGATTGGGTAAAGCCTATGATCAGCGGTCAGAAAAAGCGTTTGATGAGCAATTAACCGATGCCATGATAAACCACGTGAATCCGGAATTTCCACCCTCCATGGCGGAATCATACTTGGGCCATATGGTGGAAGATGTCATGAAAAATAACCCTGCAGCAACGGATAAAGAAAAAATAAAAGAAATATATCAACCGGTGGCGGAACGCAATTTAAAATGGTACCTGATTCGGAATACGATTATAAAAAATGAGGAATATGAAATTACCAAAGAAGACGTTCAGGCAGATATTGATCAACGAAAAGAAGCGAATCCGAAGGAAGCCAAGGAATTGGAAAAATATTTTAAAAAACCCAGTAACCGCAGCCGTTTGGAAGATGATTTGATGGAAAAGAAAGTCTTGGCTTATTTAAAAAACTTTACGAAAATCAAAGAGGTCAAAGTGAATACAAAAGACCTCCGTAAACAATCTGAAGGAAATGTACAGTCATGAAACATGAAAACCCAATAAATCAATTAATCCCAATGGTGGTGGAACAGACAGGGCGTTTTGAACGGGCCTATGATATCTATTCGCGCCTCCTGAAAGAACGGATTGTATTCTTAGGCACCCCAATTGATGATACAGTAGCATCCGTTATTATTGCCCAACTTTTATTTCTTGAGGCAGAAAGCAGTGAAAAGGATATTTACCTTTACATCAATTCCCCAGGAGGCATCATCACTTCCGGAATGGGAATATATGATACTATGAATTATATTAAACCGGATGTGGCAACCATATGTATGGGGCAGGCCGCCAGTATGGGTGCTTTTCTTTTAGCCGGTGGGAAAAAAGGAAAAAGATCCGCATTACCCAATGCCCGGATAATGATTCATCAACCAATGGGTGGAGCAGAAGGGCAGGCGTCCGATATTAAAATCCAGGCAGATGAAATACTGCGCTTAAAAAATACACTCAATAAAATTTTAGCCAAAAATACAAAAAAGACCCTTAAAAAAATTGAAAACGATACGGATCGAAATTTCTTCATGAGCACAAAAGAAGCCAAAGATTACGGCATCATTGACACCATTCTTTCGGGACGGAAATAACCGATAAATTGAAGATTCCAACGCCATTAGATCCAAAAGCCGGTGAACCAGAATCCACCGAGCCCAGACTACACCGACCGTCTGAAATTAAAGCGTATCTTGATAAATATGTTATTGGTCAAGAAAGTGCAAAACGGGCCGTGGCGGTGGCGGTGTATAATCATTATAAACGAATTCTCTCTGACCATGCAGATGATGATGTTGAATTAGATAAAAGTAATATTCTGATTATTGGCCCCACGGGAACAGGGAAAACATTAATTGCAGATACGCTGGCCAGATTTTTAGCTGTTCCGTTTGCTATCGCTGATGCCACCACCTTAACCGAAGCTGGATATGTGGGGGAAGATGTTGAAAATATTCTGGTGCGATTACTCCAAATTGCCAACTATGATATTTATAAAGCCCAGGCGGGTATTGTTTATATCGATGAAATTGATAAAGTGGGGCGAAAAAGTTCAAGTGCTTCCATTACGCGGGATGTCTCCGGGGAGGGGGTACAGCAGTCCCTGCTGAAAATATTGGAAGGAACGGTGGCCCATATTCCACCCAAGGGAGGACGGAAACATCCAGAACAAAGTCTCATACCTATTGATACCAAAAATATTTTATTTATTTGCGGCGGTTCCTTTGACGGCTTACCGGAGATCATTGGCCGACGCGTTAATACGGCTGAAATCGGTTTTACGAAGACATTGGCAAAAACGGAGAAGGCAGACGAAATATTGAAAGAAGTTATTCCGGAAGATTTGGTGAAATTTGGATTCATTCCAGAACTGATTGGACGTCTGCCAATTGTGACCACACTCAATCATTTGGATGAAGCAGATTTAATGCGCGTATTGCTGGAGCCAAAAAATTCATTGGTGAAGCAGTATAAAAAATTATTTCGGATGGAGGGTGTTGAACTTTTATTCCGGAAGGAAGCACTGCAGGAAATAATCAAATTGGCAATCAATCGAAATTCTGGTGCACGGGCATTACGTTCTGTAATGGAATCTTCTATGCTTGATTTAATGTTTCATCTTCCTGAATATTCAGAAGATCGTGTCACAAAAATCACCATTACAAAAGAATTTGTCCTTCGAGGTAAAAAGCCACTCATGCGTCGCAGCCGCCGTTCGGCATAGTTTTTTCCTTTTTTTCTTTTAAATTTTTTTGCAATACTTTTTAATTTCTGTATCAGGTTTTTCAAAGGATTCTTTTATATTTAAGTGCGGTTCCGAGGCATGAAAAACAAATTATACTCCAGATATTGTATCATCGTTGCAACACTCAGTATTTCTTGGGCACAGCAACAGTATATTAGTCCCGAGGATATTAAAACGGAATGGGGAAATTATACCACTTTTCAAAAACAGGAGTTGGTCAATTTTGCCACCTTTTTATATGATGAGGGATTTTATGAACGAGCTTTACTAAGCTATTTTCAATTTTTATATAAATATCCTAAAGACGAATTGGAAGTGGCTGCCTATTTCCAGATTGCAAAATGTTATGAATCATTGGAAAACTGGGGATTGGCCCAGAATTATTACAATCGCATTTTGGAAGAAAGTCCGCCAGGGACCCTTGCGGCAAATACGGCGCAATATCAGCTCTATTATATAATGTTAACCAAAGAAGAATATGGTACCATTATTGACAGCACGAAAAATACTGAAGATCCGTATGAATTAGTCTTTCGTGCCTATGCTCATTTTGAGTTATTGGAATGGAAGGAGTCACGCCAGGCGTTTAAAGCCGCCGAAGCATTATTTGATCACGCCCATTATTCAAAACAAATCCGACCTTGGTATAAAGCAATCACAACGGCAGAAAATGCACCGTTAAAAGAAAAGACACCGGCACTGCTTTCCTCACTTGCACCGGGTGGCGGATTTATTTATTTAAAACAGACTGAAA
>CATMGX010000036.1:0-14420 GCA_950067765.1 uncultured Fidelibacterota bacterium | reverse complement strand
TTAAATGGAGATAATCTATTAGAGCGGCCTCACAACCACATCTTTTAAATACTGATTATTGAAATCTGTTATTTCACCGATTTTGGCTTTGCCATCGGAAACAAATCTCACGGATAAAGGTTTATTGTATTTATTAGATAAAGATTGAACGGACTTTAAAATATTTAAAATACGTTTTGTGTCTTCATCTATTCCTATAGGATAGGTATCTATTCCAAGACCAGATTGAAGTGAAAGAAATAAATTTCTTTCAATTGAAAAATTACCTCTCTCATATTCATCGGCAAGTTCAAAATCCTCTAAACAGGGAAGCATAAGACCATTTAAACCAATTGAATTCAAATTTTCGTCTTTTATAAAATGCGTGATTTTTGTCCACAAATCTGTTGTTGTTGATTTAGAAAAATCATACCCCAATTTTTTAATAAATCCTACTAAACTGCCAGATCCTCTATGAAGTGGGGCTGTACTCGCATCAATACCTAGAAAATACCGATCCCGTTTAAATATTGTATTGATCTCTTCCCAGACTGATTTTTTACGATTTAGCCATTCATCAATCGTAGAAGCACCTTCAGCTAAGTTTGTTGGTTGAAGTCCAATGGCAAAACCCTTTTTATTATAATTAGCAGCAGGAAAGAATGGCGTATTATCAGCGTTATTAAAGACATAGGCAAAATCAAACATTTTATCTGGAGATTTAATCATCATATCCAAAAGGAAATCTACATGATTCATATTTATCTTTTCATTTGTCAAATCTACATTCATACTTATGCGTGATTTATAAAAAGATTTTCTGGAATCCAGTGCATCTTTAAATGAAATTGTTCCAATCCCCAGTATAATTGATTCGTCGTGGATAGCTTCCTCAAGTGCCTTTATGGATTTTTGTTTAGAAACAAGTCGTAAAGTTTGGACGGTAAAGCCTTGTTCTTCCAATTGTGATTTTAAAAAATTAAGTTTATTAATATCCTTTATGGAAGGTCGGTCAGAAAAATAGCAAATAGTACGAACATATTTTTGGTACGGCTGGGCCTCAGCTAAGCCTGCCAGTAAAAAAATAATAGATCCAAAGAAGTTAATTATTCTCGTATTGAATATCATCTTCATTGAAAGAACTTAAATATATGTCCTGTTAAATTGAACTGGCTTTTCGTCATTTCTGTTCCTACAGTAATGTAAGCCTTATTCGTATATTTCCCACTGTTTCTTTTCACATTGAGGTTAAAATGAGGAAATCAATACTTACTTTCGGCATACTATGTTCACTCGTATTTGCGAATGGCCTAGATGCCGACCATTTCAAAAATCTGAAATTCCGTTTTATCGGTCCCGATGGGAATCGTGCCATTGCTGTAGCCGGTGTATCTTCTGATCACAACACATACTATGTAGGCGCTGCTTCCGGCGGCCTCTTTCGCACAAAAAATAACGGTATCTCCTGGCAACCCATTTTTGATGACCAGGATGTCTCATCCGTTAGCGCTCTCGCCGTTTCACAAAAAGATCCTAATATTATTTGGGCGGGGACGGGGGAAACTTTTCTCATTCGCCCGGCACATGCAATAGGAGATGGGATTTATAAATCCACCGATGGCGGCGATACATGGACAAATATGGGCCTAGAAAAAACGGCTCGAATCGGCCGCATTGTCATTCACCCAACCAATCCGAATATTGTTTATGCAGCAGCATTGGGTCATGCTCACGGCCCTCAAAAAGAGCGCGGTGTCTACCGCACCACCGATGGTGGAAAGTCATGGGAACACGTTTTATTCATTGATGAAAATACAGGAGGTATTGATATTGCCATAGATTTGAACAATCCGGATTTTTTGATTGCCGCTATGTGGGAGATTTATATCAATACTTGGGGGCTCAACAGCGGTGGTGAAGCCGGCGGTGTTTTTATTTCTCGTGATGGGGGTGACTCATGGGAACGGCAGGATAAGAACGGCCTCCCTGGTGGAAAAGGCAAACCAGTTGGCAAAATTGCCATAGCCATTTCTAAAAGTAATCCCGATATTTTATATGCCCTTTGTGAAGAGTCTCATCCCGGTTTATATCGAACAGATAATGGCGGAAAATCATGGCAACTGGTTACGAGGAATCATACTCTGGCAGAACGTGCTCCATATTATATGCGCATGGCCGTAGACCCGGATAATCCTGAAAAGATATATGTATTAAATGTGCAATTCAGTATTTCTGAAGATGGAGGTAAAACCATTAAATCTGGGTATCGCGCTGGTGGCGACAATCATGATATTTGGATTGATCCTGAAGACGGAAACCGAATTATGGTGGCCCACGATGGATGCGCTTCCATTGCCAATGATGGCAAAACGTTTAAGCGTGTGGTGCTCCCAATCGCTCAAATGTACCACGCCCATGTTGACAATCAGATCCCTTACAATGTTTATGGGAATCGTCAAGATGGCTATTCTTACCGTGGTCCAAGCAACAGCCGTGAACGAGGCATTAATCTAGGACATTGGCGAGCATTCGGTGGCTGTGAATCTGGGTTTGGTATTCCCGACCCCAATGACAATAATATTATTTGGTCTGGCTGTTATGATGGTGGATTGGAAGTGTTTGATGTCCGCACCGGTCATGCCCGAAATGTTCGTGTCTGGCCCGAAGCCGCCTATGGCTGGACGCCAAAAGAATTGAAATACAGATGGCACTGGTCCTTCCCCATCCACATTTCTGAACATAAAAATGCCGTATATGTGGGCAGCCAGTACGTTCACCGATCTACTGACCTTGGCCAAAATTGGGAGGTCATTTCGCCGGATCTTACCTTGAATTTGAAAAGCCACCAGCAAAGTTCCGGCGGTATCGCCATTGACAACCTCATGACATTTGATGGGTCGGTCCTGTTTGCCATTACAGAATCTCCCTTGAAACAGGGGCTCATTTGGGTGGGAAGCAATGACGGCCAAATTCATCTCACCAAAAATGGCGGACGCAGTTGGGATAATCTCACCGAAAATATTGATATGCCTCCTTGGGGAACCATTTCCAATATCGAAGCATCCCGGTTTGATAAAGGTACCGCATACGTTTCTGTGGATTTCCACCAAATGGGTGATTTCGATCCTTATATATATAAGACTGAAGATTTCGGGCAATCATGGAAAAAAATCAGCGGTGATATTCCAAAATCCTATTCCAGTTTTGTACATGTAGTAAGGGAAGATCATCAAACACCTGGCGTCCTCTATGCGGGAACAGATAATGGTGTTTATGTATCTCTGGATGATGGCGCTCATTGGATGCGCATCAAAAACAACCTACCCCCAGCGCCGGTTTATTGGATCAGCCTCCAGGAGCATTTTGATGATATGGTCATTGGTACCTATGGCCGTGGGTTCTATATCCTGGATGATATCAGTCCATTTCGGGAATTAGCCAAAGCCAACAAAGAGGAAGTGAACTTCATGCCGGTCCAGGATGCCTATCGATTCCAGACTATCCAGAGTATGAAAAATGACGGCACCAGCCTTATCCGTGGACAAAATCCTGCCTACGGCGCCAATTTAGATTTTTTCCTCCCTGACACAAATGCGAAAGAAATATCCATTGCAATTCAAGACATGGATGGAAATGAGATTAGAAAGCTCACACCGAGGAAAACCACCCAGGGCGTCAATCGCGTCATGTGGGATTTGCGTTATGAAAAAACGAAAACTGCTAAACTTAAGGTCAATCCCCGAGGAGTGGATTGGGTCACTTACAATAAGGATGGTTGGCGTCCTCTTCGCACCTGGGACATTGATGTAAACAGCGGAAAACTGGGGCCCAAAGTTGTACCAGGAAATTACAAAGCTATCCTCAACGTGGATGGGAAAGAGCTCACCCAATCATTTACTGTTTTGAAAGATCCCAATACGGCAGGAACAATTAAGGATATCAAAGCCCAATTCAAATTCCTCATGACATTGCGGGAAACCATCAATGAAAATGTGGCCCTCATCAATAAAGTTGAAGACCTCCGGTTTTCACTTCAAAATGATTACGAGACGAGAGATGAAGAAAAAGCTGCGCGGGATATGGATGCACGACTTTACGAAATTGAAAGCCATTTATTCGATGTAAAGCTCACGGGAGCGCGGGAAGATGCGTTTCGTAATCCTACCAAAATATATGGAAGATTATCCGCATTGGGCAGTGATTTAACGCGATATGGAGCAGATTTCAAACCCACCAACCAGCAGGTTGAAGTGTATCAAGTATTATCTGACCGGCTTAAAAAACAACAAGCTGCCTTTGATGTATTGATGGAAGACGATTTCTGGAATTCGGAGAAATAATTATTATAGAGGCGCAGCATGTTTACCGGCCGATTGGCGTGGCTACGCCTTACAATTCATACGATTAAAGGCGCCCCAGCTTCACCGCCGTACCATAAACCAGCAGTTCAGCGGTTCCTTACAAAATCATTGATGTCTGAAAACGGACACCCACCACTGCATCGGCACCCAGTTCTTTTGCTTTGTCATTCATCCGGATCAGGCACTGCTCCCGGGATTCGGCCAGCATACCGGTATATTCCTTAATTTCTCCACCAACAATGGTTCGAAGCCCTGCCATAATATCTTTTCCAATATGTCGAGCGCGAATTGTGTTTCCGATAACAGTACCTAAATTTTCCGTAATTACATATCCCGCTACGGTTTCGGTTGTGGCCACAATCATTTGTCGATCCCCCGAAACGGTTCGTCTTTCGCATCATCCCGGTTTTCTTTAATAAATTTCATGGCCAGCATGGCCACGCCTGCCAGGAGTAAAAGTGTTCCTAATCCCAGCAGAAAATCGCTGAGAATAAAACTGATAATGGCATTGATAAACTTAAGTGCCAAAATTACGGCTCCGGCGATAATGAGATACATTCCAATTTGTTTAACTTCCATAATCCCTCCCAATTGCATTATTATAATCATTGAATATACTTGATTAAAAATTGTTCCAAAAAGAGAATCCTTTCCCATGAAAAAGAGAATTAAATTCCTGCCGTAATGCCTGAAACAGATTATTCAGTTCGATCTTTCAAGGGCGGTTATGATGATAACATCACTTACTTGGTTACCTGCATGCGTACAAGGAACCAATTTCTTATGGATGCATCTGTACCCCTGAAACAGATTCTGCCCTTTGTGAGCAAAAAAGGACTAATCGTCCTTTTTATTACCCACACCCACGGAGACCATACCGCTTATATGGATGAATATGTGGACGCTTTCCCCAATTTGGTGGTTATGATATATAAGGATTCTGAGGATAAGATTCAATCCACTTTAAAGCGGCCGGTGAAACATGGAGATATTGTCACGGTGGGACAATTGAGTTTGGAAGTGTTCCACACACCGGGGCATTACCCTGATTCTGTCTGTTATCTTTTGGATGGCATCTTGTTTACAGGGGATACGCTTTTTGTGGGTCGAACAGGGAGAACTGTGAGCAATGGAAGCGACACACGCCAACTTTACCAATCGGTTTATAATATCATTTTTGATCTTCCCGGTCATACCATTATTTATCCCGGCCATGATTACGGCCCCAAAATGACCATCTCTATTGACGAAAACATTGCGATCAGTCCCTTGCTTCAGGCAGAGGATGAAGACGATTTTGTACAACGCATGGCGGACTATGAGGTTGAACGCACTTTTGAGAATTAACACACGGAGAAAATAATGAAACAAATAATAACAGGCATCATCACTGGTTTACTTTTCACCACTATGATTTTCACAATCATGGGCGCTGCTCAGACGAAAAATGATAGTTTGAAGACAATCATGAACGAGTTAGATACATTTGTCCAAGACCAGCTTGGTAAAGATAAAGCCGCCGGGCGATTTCAACTCCAGTCCTTTCAAATCGAACGGACCCATTGGCATTATATGCTGGATACGGCAACGGGAGAACTCTATCGATTGGAGCCGAGCAGATCACCGGGTAATGCAAAATGGGTATTAATGGCGGAAGCCAATTTCAATGAATGAAGATAGAGAGCAATCGATGATTAAACATACTGTTAATAAATGGATATTGCCCCTCATACTACTTGCATTTATCGGTTCTTGTGATCCAGATGCTAAATGCAATAGTTGCGGTGATCTATTAGGCGGGTTTATTTACATGAAAGTAACGGCAAGTGATTTGACTAAATATGAAGGACTGGCAGCTTTAGACGGCATCGATGTGGGCGCTTGTATTCGAGCCTATATTTTGGAAGAAGAACTCAATGTAAATACCGTATCCATTGTTGATGACTGCTGCTGCGAATTCTAAATTAGTCACCCGAATATTTAGTTCTTCTGATCAACCAACAAAAGCCATTATTGGTCTCCATGGTTGGACCGGTGATGAACATGTTTTCGAACCAGTAGCCAAGATGATGAATATTGATGATGCACAATGGTTTTTTCCTCGAGCACCATACAAAGCAGATTCAGGGAAAGGGTATTCGTGGTTCAGTGGTACAGATGAAACGGGATGGGATATTGAAAAAACCAGGGTTGGAATACACCAATTATTAGCAGATATTAGATCTGAGGGATTTTCACCCAAAAATATTTTTCTGATTGGTTTTTCCCAGGGTGCCAGCCTCGCTATCGAGATTGCTCTACGACTCCCCTTTGCTATCGGTGGAATCGTCCCCATTGCTGGATTTATCAAATTCAAAGATGTCCTGGCAAATGAAGCCACAGAAGAAAGTAAGAATACACCCGTACTCCTACTTCACGGAAACCAGGATGAGATTATCCATGTGACGGCGAGCGAGAAAGCACATGATTTTTTTAAGGAACGCGGTAACCCTGTTTATTTCAAAAGATATGATGGGGGTCATAAAATTCCCAAGAGGACCGGTCCGATTGTTAAAAATTTTATTTCGGATTCATTTAACTTTTTAGAAGTAATTTTGTCAGAAACTTTAAAGTAGCATGCCTAAATTTATCGATAGAAGATCCTTCCTCCAATTCAATAAGGGAATCGTAAAACAAATCACCCATATTGATCCTCAATGGCCTACGCCTCAAATGGCACGCCTTCATCAAAATGATATTGAATTAGAGCCCTTTATATTTCAACTGGATTCACCGAATAAACCACCAAAAAAAATTAATGCTTCATCATCCCTATCTAAATTATCGGATAATAGCTGGAACAGGGAAACGGCAACCCATTTATTAAATCGTATTCACCCCGGCACGACCTTTTCTGATATAAAAAAATATAATGATTTAGGACTTAATGCGACGGTTTCCGAAATGCTTAAAATTCGCCCAAAACCTGATAAGCCCAGTGATTGGGTAGAAGAAACGATCCCGAATTTTAAAGATATGACGGCCTCTCAACGAAAGGAATATCAATCCCTTTACCGGAAACGACGGGTAATGCTGGTGGACTGGTGGATGAATCTCATCATGAGAGATGAGGTTTCTATCCGTGAGAATATGACATTGTTTTGGCATGAACATTTTGCCACCAATGCACAAAAAGTTTATTTCCCTCAGGCCGTATATGAACAAAATGATGTTATTCGGGAAAATTGTCTCGGAAACTTTCGAACCCTCCTCAGGAAGGTGACCTTTGGTCCTGCCATGATGATATGGTTAGATTCCAGACGCAGTAAGAAAAAATCGCCCAACGAAAACTTTCCCAGAGAATTAATGGAATTATTTACCATGGGTGTGGATACCTATTCTCAGGATGATATTGTAGCCGCATCCCGGGCATTCACAGGCTATTCCACTGACGGATTCCTGACCAATTATTTATTTGATCATCATCGAGGCGATGGTGAATACTGGCTGGATAATCATGATTTTAACTATAAAGAATTTTTAGGAAAGGGCGGCAGTTTTGACGGGGACGATATTATAGAGATGATTCTTGAGCAGGACGCGGTGGCAAATTTCATTTGTGAGAAGATCTATAAATGGTTTGTTTATGAAATCCCTGATGAAAATTTTGTCAACCAAATGGCAACTATTCTAAGGAATGGCAATTATGAGATAAAACCGGTAATGGAATATTTGCTCACATCAGAACATTTTTACGATATCAATTTCAGAGGTTCACAAATCCCAAACCCTGTCTCTCAAATATTGGGACTCATCCGAAAGTTGAACCTCCATAATATGGAATATCCGAATAAATACCTCCAGCGTTCTATCGGGGAGATGGGCATGACACTTCTTTACCCACCAGATGTGAATGGCTGGACTGGGCACCGGGCCTGGATTAATTCAATCACCTTACCCATTCGCAAATTATTGGCTACCACCCTTGTTGATGAAAAAGTCGGTGACAATCGCATAAAATTTGAAGCTAATGTGGTAGAAATTGCCAGCGGCATGTCCGATTCCCAAAATGCAAGACAACTCGTTAAAGATTTTGCCCTCGTATTTTTTGGCCTTCCCCTTTCTGAGCAATTAGAAAATAAATTGGTGGAGACACTCATGGATGGAGCAGATGAATATGATTGGGATATCAATGCTGATGGTGCAGATACCCGCTTAAAAGAATTGATCAAATATATGCTTCGACTGCCTGAGGCACAATTGATATGAAACGCCGGGATTTTATCAAAACAGCTACGGCCCTTTCAATCGCCGGGACAAAAGTGCCGCTCTTGGCATTTAATCGACCAAAACATTTGCGAAAATCCACAGGAAATTGGGGATCAGATCGAATCGTCCTCCTCATCAAACTAAATGGCGGGAATGATGGTTTAAATACCCTTATTCCTATTCAAGATAGTATTTATTATAATAAAAGGCCCAATTTAGGAATCAAAGTTTCTGATGCACTGCCCATTCAATATGATACAGCCTTTCATCCTTCCTTGGTCAATTCTCAACACTTATTTCAACAAGGAATGATGTCCATTATTCATGGGGTAGGATACGATCATAGTAATTTATCCCACTTCCGCTCATCTGATATTTGGGTGACTGGTTCCGGTGGGGACCGGGTTTGGAATACGGGATGGCTAGGAAGGATGCTTACCAATGATTATCCCGATTATCCTGCAAATATTCCAGATCATCCCATCGGCATCCAAATGGGAAGTGCTAATTTATTGGAGTTTCAGACGGAAGAAACCAATATGGCTACCATGATGGGTAATAGTGATTCACTTTATAAGATTATTGATGAAAACTATGTTACCGGCTCAACAGATCCCGCGCCTCAAACTTACGGCGGGGAGGAACTCAATTATCTCCGGGCAATTGATGAAAGTACCTATGAGTTTTCCGGTATCATAAACGAGGCTGGCAGAAAAGGGATAAATAAGGTTGAATATCCCGAAACCAGAATTGGACTACAATTGGCCGTGGCAGCCAAATTAATCTCCGGCGGATTAACCACACCGATCTATCGATTGAATTATGGTGGGTTTGATACCCATGCCAATCAATGGAATGATCATATAGCATTGCTCCAGGAATTGGATCAGGCAGTATTCGCTTTCCTTAAAGATATGGGTGGCCAGGGATTACTGGATAAGGTTCTGGTGGTCACGACATCAGAATTTGGGCGAAGGGTGAAGGAAAATGGTTCTGTGGGCACCGATCACGGAACGGCAGGCCCTACCTTTCTATATGGTTCATCTCTCCGGGGAGATATTATTGGAAACCAGCCGGATTTATCTGACTTAAGCCGGGCTGGGAATATTTCTATTCAGCATGATTACAGACAAATTTACAGCACCATAATGCAGGATTGGTTTGGTTTGGCTGTAGATACGGTGACCCAAATTTTGGAAGAATCTTACGATGCTATCCCGGTGATTAACTTTCCACTGACCACTGACCATCCAACGGCAATTCCATCTGAATTTAAACTCTACCCTGCATTCCCAAACCCTTTTAATCCAACAGCAGAAATCCGTTTTGAAATACCAAAAGGAAGCCAAGTAAAGATAACCGTTTACAATATTACAGGACGCATAGTGATGCAAAAAGATTTAGGCTTTAAACCCAGTGGATTTCACCGTTATATATTAGGTCCGAAAGGTTGGGCGTCAGGGACTTACATTATCCAGGTTGAAGCACTCCAATCTATCCTGAATCAAAGAATCACATATTTAAAATAAAAATATTTCATATCCGATTTAATGAGAAATGACCTGCATCAACATACCACAAAACCATGCACCATATGTCCCTACTGCATAGCCCAGTACTGCCAATAAAACGCCCACCGGTGCCAGAGATGGATGAAATGCGGAAGCCACAATCGGTGCGGATGCAGCGCCGCCAACGTTTGCCTGACTCCCCACTGCCATAAAGAAAAAGGGCGCTTTTATTAGTTTTGCCACACCAATTAAAAGAATGGCATGGATTGCCATCCAGATTAATCCCACCAAAAAAAGGCCGGGGTTTTCAAATATAGCCATCAGGTCCATTTTCATCCCAATGGTTGCAACCAACACATAAAGAAATACGCTCCCATACCGAGAGGCGCCTATCCCCTCCAATTCCCTAGCCCGCGTAAAGGATAAACCCAACGCAATAGTGGTGGATATAACAATTAGCCAAAAGAATCCAGATGTGAGGCTGAATTTCTCCAAGCCCGGTGCATTTACTGCAATCCATGGTGCGATTAAATCAGATCCGAAATGGGCGAAGGCTGTTACTCCAAATCCCACACTCATCAATTTGATCGTATCCGTCAAATCAGGAATGCGCATTATTTGAGATCGATAAGCTTCAATTTTTTCCTTTAATTCAGAAATAGCAGACGTATCCGCTTGAAGTTTTTCATCAATTTGTTTATGAATTCCTGCACCATACAGTAAAAAGGCCATCCAAATATTGGCTACAATCACATCTACAGCAATCATGGCAGAAAATAAATCATCACCCACATTGAATATTTCTTTCATCGCTGCCTGGTTCGCACCGCCGCCTATCCAACTGCCGGCCACAGTGGTGAGGCCGCGCCAAACGGCTTCTGGACCTGCGCCACCCACAATATCCGGCGCAAAAACTGATACCACCATAATTGCCAGGGGGCCCCCGATGATAATCCCTGCCGTACCCGTGAAAAACATGACCAACGCTTTGGGACCTAATTTTATAATACTGGGAAGATCAATACTGATTGTGAGCAGGACTAAACTGGTGGGTAATAAATATCGGGATGCAACAAAATAAAGTCTGGATGACTCACCAGAAAATATCCCCAATGAATTGAAAATGGATGGTATAAAATAACAGAGCAGCAGTGTGGGTACATATTTATAGAATTTTTTCCAAAATGGGTGCTCGCTCCTACCCGTTAAAAATACGAATGATAGAATACCCAGTAGAATACCCAGTACAACTGCATCATTGGAAAATAGGGGTTTACCCATTCAATAAATTAGGATATAACTCTGCAATAATTATCATTTTTCTCCTTTGTGCATTCATAACTTTCCCACAAGATAATATTTATTGTTTTATGGGGAAGTTTTCCCCCCGTTAAAACCTGTAACTACCCGTATGATGTGGGATGCTTCTATCATATCCTTTGCTTTGTATTCAATGGTATGTGAGCCAGTACGTTTAAACATATCCAGATATGCCAAAATCTGAGATGGTTGGTAATGTTTAAAGGTGATGGAAACGGTGATAGGCCCTCGAATTTTATATGGTTTATATTTTTTAATATTTTTCACGGCATAAGCTGTTTTTTCTGCAATGAGATCATAGGCGGCTTCTGGATGAAGGGATTTGGCCGAATGAAAACTGATACTTTCCTTAACGATGGCACCCTCTATATTCCCGATGATGCTTTTTACTTCCTTCACTGCTGCATCATCGCCTGAAACCATGATGACTGGAACACCAAAATGCCCTGCAATGGCTGCATTCCAGGATCCTTCTGTCATCACCTGACCATTTACTTTTACAGATGTTAATTTAGAACTGGAAAAAGTATGGGCCCGAACGCCTTCCAAATTATCTGTACTGGCGTGGTACCCGGTAAAAATGACACCGTCAAAACTGGCATCAATTCCTTCCATCATACCCAGGGGTCGGGGCCAAGACCGGATCACCTGCACATCTTTCGGCAGTTTTTCGATAAGTAGATTCTGTCCGTTGCCATGAGAATCCGCAACCAGAATTTCTGTTGCTCCTGCATCTTTTGCGGCCTGTATGGCTGCATTTACTTCTGCAGTCATAAATTCCCGAAAGCGGTTATACTCAAAACCCGATGGACCGAGTTGCTCCCCGGTAACCACGCCGACTACGCCTTCCAAATCGGCAGAAATGAATATTTTCTTTCCCTGCCCAAAAAGATTGGAAACAATTAATGGTAACATTATTACTTTTAAAATCCGATTCATGGGTAAACCTCCTGTTTTATGCAGGACTAAAATAATCAAACTATGGGTATTTGATTACCAAAAATAAATAATGATATAAAATAAAAAGCCCCCCGTATTCTGCCGGGAGGCTTTTTATTTTGTGGCTCGGGACAGAATCGAACTGCCGACACAAGGATTTTCAGTCCCTTTGCTAACCGAGGAGAAAATTAAAATTTCCGACAGCTTGCCACCTGAAGGTATTGGAAAAAACACCAAAAACAGGTTCAAAGAAATAACTCGAAAAGCATTGAAAAAGAGGAGGAATAAATAAAATAAAATTTAGCCTTCCCACATCACTTTCAATGCAATACTCCAGGAAGCCGCATTGTCCTCAACAAAAGATAGCCATTTATCCAAATCGCTTCGTGAGTATAACACACCATTAAATATCACTGCATTTATTTTACTCGTATTTGAAATATCATATAGTGGATTGGTATCTAATAAAATCATATCAGCAATTTTGCCTGTTTCAATCGAGCCGTAATCAGCTAAAACCTCAAAATATATTGCCGGATTGACTGTCGCCGTAACCAGAGCATCCATTGGCGAGAGGCCTGCTTTAACCAGTTCCTCTAGCTCATCGTGTATACTAAAACCTGGAAAACAATAACTATCGTTGGCATCTGTACCGGTAAGTATTGCCAGACCAGCTTGATGCGCTTTACCGGTCAATTCCAGTCCTTTCTTGTAAAAATCCATATAGGTCTTACGACCCAATTCAGTGGGATCACGATCAATCATACCACCCGCATCCAGATTCCATTTAAATTGTTCAAATTTATTAATGTACTTCAAACGAAGGTCATTGCGAAAGGCATCATTATCAACATACGCATCAAAACGACGGGTAATATGGGTCGGACAGAACCAGGTTTCATTCTCAACCATTGCATTGACCAGTTCATAAAACATTGCTGGATCATGCTTGTCAATCATCGCACGACGCGCTTCAGTTGTGTAAATTGCACCACCGGTATCCTGTCCGCTATAATAGGCTTGATAACGTTCACGAAACTCAGGCGCACCTGGAAACGATTCGAACAGAAAATAACGGGCATGCTCCATGCTTTTCATACCGGCATTAACGGCATCCAAAGCTTTAACAGAACGTGGTTTATGGCCAGCAAGTGTAATACCTTTTTTTCTTGCCTGTTCAAGCAAACGAAAGAACGGATCTCGCAGTGGTGCATTAGTAATTTTGATGAATTCATTTTTCTTGTAATCAAGATCAGCAATAATTGCATCAGCATCCGCTTTTGACCTCAAGCGGCCAATAATTGCACTAACTTGTCCCATCACGCGAGGTCCCATCAGCTCACCCGCAAGAATTTGCCGACGCCATTGGTTGTTTTGCTGATTGCTGACATCAGTACCCATATCACGGATATTGAAGACACCATTAGCAATAAATAGTGGCATGCTCAAATATGGTTCATATTGATGTCTTAAATGAGAATGCATATCCCAAAATCCAGGTATTAAGAATTTGCCATTGCCATCGATATTTGTGACCGATTCTGCAAGAGTATTACTACCCGTATCATCAACCGAAATGATCCGGCCATTTTCTATTAATACTGTTTGATGAGAGACAATTGTACTGTCAATCGGATTAATGACAGTGACATTCGATATTGCCAATGAACTAGTGGGTTGATTCAGTTTTGGCAGATCCGGCAATGACTTTGACAACAATATATAAAAGCTAATAATCGTTAGGGCAATAAGGCCAACAAAGCTTAAAGCTAGATATTTTAATAGACGTTTCATGTTTGATTTACCTGTTTTAAATCTGTTCGGCAGGACGGGAAATATTGCCAATCTGCCTGTATCTTCACGTGACATTCAGGAGATTTTTCTCTAACAGACGCCTGCTCACCACAGTCAGGACAACAAACATATTTTTGACCTAAAACTTTACCACATTGGCCACAAGTCGTTTGATACCAATTCATCGGTTCACGGCAATATGAACAAATATTTCCACTACCATTGGGATTACTAATTTTTTCTACTTTTTGAATTTTTATTTGAGCCA
>CATMGX010000035.1:0-14675 GCA_950067765.1 uncultured Fidelibacterota bacterium | reverse complement strand
TATGGGCGCAGACCTTACAGGTGCAGACCTTACAGGCGCAAACTTTACACAGGCAAGACTTATGGGCGCAGACCTTATAGGCGCAAACTTTACAGGCGCAAACTTTACAGGCGCAAAGCTTGTAGGTGTTATATCAGGAGATATTCGGGGAGTACCTGACAATCTTCCTGAGGGCTGGAGTTTAGTTGATGGAACGGTTGAGATAATTAAAGAGGCAGTTTTGATAGCTGATGAAATTAAAAAGTTTAAAGAGCTCTTAGATGCAGGTGCAATTACTCAAGAAGAATATGATGCCGAAAAGAAAAAACTACTCGGTTTATAACTAAATGAAACGCCTCTGGCTCAAATAAAAGGGAGAATTATGAAACGATTTATATTTTTAAGTTTGTTAGGTTTAAATTTTTCATATGGACAGACAAATAATGTAAAAATTACTATTTTATCAACAATGGTTGCTGATTATGATTATTTGGGCGAGTGGGGCTTTGCAGCATTAGTTGAATCAGATGGGAATAAAATTCTTTTTGATACTGGTTTCAGGGAAAATACTGTTTTAGAAAATGCAGCTAGTCTCAATATTGATTTATCAATGGTAGAACATGTTTTATTGAGCCATAACCACTCAGACCATACGGGAGGTTTAAAAACTCTTCGTAAAAAACTAATGATTCTTAATCCAAACGCGATGAAATATGTCCATGTAGGAAAAGGTATATTCATGGATAGGTGGTCAAATAAAATAAATAGAAATAAGTTTAAAACTTATAAAGAAGAATTGGAAAATTTAGGCATTGAATTTATTTACCATGAAAAGCCAGAAGAAATTTTCCCAAATGTTTGGACTACAGGTATTGTACCTAGAAACCACAACGAAAAGAATTGGTCTGGGTATAGAGAAATGGTCATTGATGGAAAAAAGATTGAAGATAATATCCCAGAAGACCAATCATTAATTATTAATACAAAAAAAGGTTTAGTTTTAGTATCTGGCTGTGGTCATGCTGGTATAGTAAATACGCTAGAGTATGCATCTAAATTATTTGGAAATACATCTGATATCTATACAGCAATAGGCGGATTTCATTTATTTAATAAAAATGATAATGATATTGATTGGACTGCTAAATATATGAGAAAGTATAAAGTGAAATATTTTTTAGGTGCACATTGTACAGGCATTAATGCAGTTTACAGTATTCGAGAAAAAAATAAAATGAATCGTTCAGATTGTGCTGTAGCCGCAGTAGGCTCCTACTTTGACTATGAAAAAGGTATGTATGCAGGAAGAATAACTAATTAATATGAAACGCCTCTGGCTTAAATAGCCTCCGAATGGTGGATATTTACATAAATTTTCCCCAATATATAATTTTATAGAAAAAGTGTATAATTGTACAATATGGAGTAAGTTCCCCGCGTTGCTAAGGATATAAATGATCTTTATCGTTGAGTTTTACATATCTCTACTTTCGAAGAAATAATGATATCAAGGTGATATAGTGCAGTAATGCATTATTCGTATTAACAAGATTCAGGTATTAATAGCCCTGAAAAGGATAGATAAATGAACATATATGTAGGGAATATTTCCTTTCAATTAGAAGAAAGCGGTTTAGAAGCTGCTTTTGGTGAATTTGGTACAGTCGATAGTGCTCGCATTATTACTGACCGTGCAACCGGACGTTCCAAAGGATTTGGTTTTGTAGAAATGCCAGACCAATCTGAAGGTGAAACTGCTGTTCAAGAAATGAACGGTAAAGAACTTGAAGGACGCGAATTGAAAGTGAACGAAGCCCGTCCAAGGGAAGAGAGACCTTCTCGTCCCAGATACTAAATTAGATTTGGTATTCGATTTCTAATTTAGATTTATTTGAATTGGAAAAAATTAAAAGCCCCCCGCATTTTGTGGGGGGCTTTTTTTTTACCAAAAGAGACACTCGCATTGGGGGAAAATGATCAGTAAGTTTCTGGTGGTAACGTTCCTATCTCATATTCAAAAGGAGACTATTATGAATAAGAAAAATACCCCCCTTACTTTGTTGGCTGTCATATTAATGGCATGCGGATTGTTATTAGCACAGGATGAGAAAAAACCATCGGAAATGTTGATTGAAGGTGAAGTCGTAGATTTGGCCTGTTATACATCCCGTGGTGCAAAAGGAGAAGATCATAAATCCTGCGCCACACGCTGTATGACTCGGGGAACGCCCGCAGGTATATTGGATAAAGACGGGAATGTATTTGTCATTATTGGCCCTAGCCCAGGTTATGGGCCCTATGCAGCCCAAACTATTAGGCTACATGGCAATGTTGAAGGTGGCAGAATCAGTCCGAATAAAATGGAAACAAAAACCGGGAATTCTTGGGGAGAAGTGAAACTGCGTGGCGGTGCCCCAAAATCTGATTAGTTAATTTGACGTTATAAAGTTGGCTGTATAACGATTATGGAAACGATGAATCCAAATCCATAAACAAATGCATCTCATCACAGGAAGTGACGTCCTGTGAAAAGTTGAATTGGAAGTAAGCAAACTCGCCGAATCCATTAAAAAGTATTACGGCTACAATATTGCAGAATAGGCCTTAAAGTGCGATGACCATCTTTGGTCTTCGTGAATAATCAGCATACATAGAAAGTGGCTTACAAACGACAACCAGGGATGGTTGCATGACTTTATTTAAATACTTTTTCGCCGGCGGTAATATTGATCTTTAACCGGTTGATAGGAGGCGGAACCGGACAGGTGGTAAATAAATTAAAGGCGCAGGGGAAATTGAAGGCTTTATTAAAATCGACGATTACATTCCCATCCCCATCAGGAGCATCAAAATATAATTCTCTCCCGCCACTATAAGTCTCATTCCCCGTTGTCCCATCCATAAAAATGATGGTGCGTTTCGGTCCTTCCATATGGGCTTCTAATGAAAAGGATTTACCACCTACTAAAAAAGATACAATCCCAATAGCAGGCTGCTCAATAGGATGGCCAAATATATTGGAAATGGTTCGATTCTTACCGGGTGGATAAGCTTCAAATGATCCTTTAATTTTCCAACTCACATCTATGGGGTAATAAGGAATTGCAAATTTTGGATCCATGTCAGGATTTTCAAAATCCTTTAAACGAATGGCATAATTCTCACCGCGCTTGATCACGAACCATTGATAGGAATGCCATGAAAAGGTGTGGTCCAACGCTTCAGTAGAAAATGAAAAGTTTGATATTTTTTCAGCACTATCCAGTAAAACAGTTTCCCTAAAATTAAAAATGAACCGATCACCCTTTTTTGTGACTGAACCAAAATTGGCAGGAAATTCTTTGGGGAAAACAAATTCGTTACCGGGATCTGATCCAAACTGACTTTTACCCTCTGCTATCCAATGGAGTCCTACCAGATTCAAATATCCGCTTCTGGATTTTAAAGAGGTGACACGATTCTTTTTAAACGTCAGTAATTCTTTCTCATAATCAGTCGCAGTTGATATACTGCAGCCAGACAGGAGAATTCCAGCTGTAATGAAGGCCAAAAATGAAAATGATCGGGTATTTTTCCTGATTTCCATAATGGTCAATATATCAAGAATTTTCCCCAATATGATATATTTCTTTTCAAGCTAAATTAGAGGATGAATAAATTAAAATTTTTACTCCTCAGCATATTCTTGTTTGTAACAGGGTGTTCATCGTCAAAACCCACTAATACGTTCGAAGATTTTCGATGTTACCCCAAAGCGGTCTATCTTATTCGTCATGCAGAAAAGATGATTATAGAAGGAGAAAAAAATCCGGAACTCACTCGGGTGGGAATCAATCGTGCTGAAGCATTACCCGATGCGTTGGCGGATGTGATGCCTGGATTTATATATTCCAGCGAATATACACGGACGCAGCAAACAGTGGCTCCTTTATCCAAAGTATGGGGGCGGGATATATCCATTAAAACTGCCCGGGAACCTCAATTGCAAATTGAGGTAGCCCTGTCTCATTGTGACCAGAATGTGGTGATTGCAGGCCATTCAAATACAATTCCACATTTAATTTCGCTTTTTGGTATTCAAGAAGAAATCACCATAGAAGATAATCAATATGGTGATTTATTTATAATCCGTTGGCAAAAAGGGAACCCATCATTATCCATCGAACATGTAGGTGAATAGAAACGCTTTTGGATTAGAGTAAATTGAAAAAAATTGTTTTTTATTCATTTATAGGTGTTTTGGGATTTATTGTTGTTTTGTTAACAGTACTTCTCAATTACCGACCTCATGTACCTCAGTTAGAAAAATATGGGATAGAAGCTTCTTTGCCAAGTACGGGTAATGGATTAATTGTACAATTTACGGGTAATACCAACATTTTGATTTCCGATGGTAAAACATCCATTTTAACTGATGGGTTCTTTACCCGCCCAGGTGTTGCTAAAGTTCTTTGGGGTGAAGTAGCGCCGGATGAATCGATCATTAAATATTGTCTGGATCGTGCAGGAATTGAACAACTGGATGCGGTTATTCCGGTTCATTCCCATTTTGACCATGCAATGGATTCTCCCATCGTAGCTGAATTGACAGGTGCAACATTAATCGGTTCTGAATCAACAGCCAATATTGGCAGAGGATTGGGATTTCCTGAAAATCAAATGGTCATTCCAAAATCTGGGGAAACCATCCAGTTGGGGACTTTTAAGGTAACCCTGGTGAAAGGGCGTCATTGGCCCTATCCTGATCCAGAAATGAGAGCCAAATTGTTGGATCGAGAGATTGCATTACCCCTTATTCCCCCGATGAATGCGTTTGAATATGTGGAGGGGGCCAGTTATACCATTATCATTGAACATGCTGAAGCCACCGTAGCGATCCACGGCAGTGCAGGGTTTATCCCCAATGTTTTAAATGAGTATGAGGTGGATATTTTGTTTTTAGGGTTGGCAGGGTTAGAAACCATGGATGGCGTTTATAACGATAATTATCAAATGCATGTGGTAGATGCATTGAGTCCGGATGTGATTGTGCCTATCCATTGGGATGATTTTTTTATTCCTCTGAAAGATGGTATTAAATCCAGGAATTTATTAGAAAAAGTGCTTCAGGGGATGGATGTGAAAAAATCATTCGAAATGGTAGAAGAAAGGAATCCAAATCGTAAAATGGTTGTTTTGCCATTATGGGAGAGATTAAATGTTTCAGAAATCAGGAGGAAAGATTAATGTTATTTTTGTCAAATAAATCAAAATCTATTTTTATCTGGATGGTCTTTTTCATTATTTTTCAGGGTTGTTCAGATGATTCAGCCCAAATTACGGAAAAAAAACGAAACCTAAAAACATACCCTTTTTCTCAGCCAAATCCCATTCCAATATTGACGAAAGACAGTCGGTTATATCCATACCATTCTTTTAACGGATATAGCCATGAAGGATTCCCCCAGGATTGGAAAGTGGTGAAAATGGAAAATGACCATATTGAAGTGTATATACTACCAGAAGTAGGTGGAAAAATATGGGGAGCCATTGATAAATCCAACGGTGAAGAATTTATCTATAAAAACGAGGTAATGAAATTCAGAAATATTTCTTTAAGAGGACCATGGACTTCGGGTGGAATCGAATTCAATTTTGGCGTCATTGGCCATACACCTGCCACAGCATCACCGGTGGATTATGTAACAAGGACAAATGCTGACGGTAGTGTGTCTACATTTGTGGGCGGGATGGATTTGCCCTCAAGAACCCATTGGCGTGTGGAGATTAAACTTGAAAAAGATAGGGCAAACTTTGAGACCAATACTCTTTTTTACAATCCCACACCATCTACCCAGGCCTATTACAATTGGATGACTGGGGCCGCATTTGCGCAAGACGATTTGGAATTGGTTTTCCCGGGAAATCAATATTTAAAACACAGCGGTTTGGTGAAATCCTGGCCTATCGATGACCATGGAAGAAATCTCACATTTTATGATAACAATCAATTTGAAGGGCATAAATCCTATCATGTTGTGGGAGAGTGGAAAAACTATTTTGGCGGATATTATCATAACAAGGGGTATGGTTTTGGCCATTGGGCCCAATATGATGAAATGCCGGGCCAAAAACTTTGGCTTTGGGCTTTATCTCGGCAAGGAGGCATTTGGGAAGAATTTCTTACGGATACAGATGGGCAGTATGTAGAATTTCAGGCAGGGAGACAATGGGTGCAGTATTCTCCCAGTGATGATTTTACACCTATTAAAAAAGCGGACTTCGACCCATATGGCACCGACCGATGGCATGAATCATGGTTTCCCATTAAAGGTACGGGTGGCATGAATGAGGCATCGGAAGATGGGGTGATGTATGTTGAAAAACAGAATGGGGAGATTCAAATAAATGTCCATTCATTCATGAATAAAAATGGGTCAATTCAAGTAATCGCTGGTGGAGAAACAATATTGAATCAGACTATAAAATTCAAACCAATGGATTTGAATTCTCTTTCGGTCTCTCATGCGTCGTCTAATGATTATGAGGTGATTGTTGAAGAATTGGGACTTCATTTCCGATCCAACAGGGAAGTACTCCGATTGAAGCGGCCATTTAAAACTAATCCGAATGTTTTGGCAGCCGTATCAAAAACGAATCAACTATTAACGGCCGGGTTAGAAGATCTCAAAGAACGACGCTATCTCAAGGCAAAAGCAAAATTTGAAACTATATTAATGGACGAACCCTATCATAATGGTGCATTGAGAGGGATGGCCGATCTTTACTTTCGAAGTGGAGAATATGCAAAAGGAGTCGCTGCCATTCATATCGTCCTTCAACTGAATGGATATGATGAAGCGGCCAATTTTATGGCTGGAAATTTATATCGGGCCATGGGCGATTACACCAATGCCAGGGAAGCCTTTGGATGGGCGGCCAGATCTATGGAATTCCGCTCCGCATCTTTTACGCAAATGGCAGAATTATCCCTTATCCAAAGTCAATTTGAATTGGCAAAAGAATATGCCCACAAGGCATTGGATTTTAACCGATACAATATCAATGCACTTCAAACATTAGCCATAGCGGAAAGAAGGTCGGGGAATAATCAAGAAGCAAAAAAACCAATTCACCAATTAATAGAAATAGATCCACTACACCATTTTGCGAATTTGGAACTCTATTTTCTAAATCCATCAAAAAAGAATTGGGATCATTTTACCGGTTTAATCCATAATGAATATCCGGATCAAACACATCTGGAATTGGCGATTGCCTACCATAATCGCGGACAGGATGAAGTTGCCGTCCAATTGTTGGAAAAGCTGATAGACACAAGTCAAAATCCCATCATCCATTTATGGCATGCGTATTTAAATAATGATGCAGAATTACTCAATGTGGCTAATGAAATTTCGCCAGAGTTTGTATTCCCTTATCGACGAGAAACGATTCAATCCTTGTTATGGGTAACAGAAAATAATTACGATTGGATTTGGTCATATTATTTGGCATTGAATCTTTGGGCGAAGGATCGAAATGCTGAAGCATTGGCATTAATGAACTCATTAGGTGAACGACCCGATTATGGTCCACTTTATATTGCCCGCGCTTCATTGAAAGAAAAACTGGGAAAATCGGGTATTGACAGAGATTTAGAAAAATCGATTCAATTAAGCCCGGAATCCTGGTTAATTAAATTGGATGCAGTGCGCTATTATCAACATCATAAAAAATGGGAAAAGGCCTATCAATTATCCTTGAATGCATTCATGCACTTTCGCAATAATTTTAATGTAGAAATTATGCATGCCCGTTCCCTTTTATATATGGGGCGAGTGGATGAATGTCTTGTGGTTTTAGAATCTGTAAATGTATTACCATCGGAGATGGCAAAAGAAAGTCGCCAACTTTATAAATGGGCATTTCTTAGACAATCTATCGATTTGATCAAGGCGGGCAATGTTGAAGAAGCAATCTCCGCAATCAATGCCAGCAAAGAATGGCCGGAAAATTTAGGTGTGGGAAAACCATACCAACCGGACGAACGGATTCAGAATATTCTTTTAGATTATGTTAAAGGCACTGTTAATTCTAATCAATATTTGGTTTTGCTTCAGGCGCTCAATGATGAAAAATCCGGACAAGGATATGATTCGATTTTAATTAAGGAAGCATTGGCACTTATTCAGAAATAATGAATTGGGATTATCCAAATCCATTTACATGGAGAGTTAGTGTAGAATCTTCGGAAATTGATGCATTAGGCCATGTGAATAATAAAGCATATCTGGAGTGGATCATGGAAGCAGCCTGGGCCCATTCCGGCGAACTGGGATTGCGTATTGACGATTATACCCGGTTAGGGTTTGCTTTTGTGGCGCGTCGTCATGAATTGAATTATTTGGCACCGACATTTTTACATGACCGGCTCATTGTGGGTACCTGGATCGTCACAAACGATGGCAAATTCAGAAGCGGACGGGAATACCAAATTATGAGAGAGAATGATGGGAAAACAGTTTTTCGTGGATCCACAGACTGGGTATGCATTAGACTTGACACCGGAAAGCCCAGTGTAATGCCGGCAGAATTTATTCAGGCATACCAACCGACGAATGTGTAATATCAGCAATGGAAAAAGATAATTTGAAGAATAAGTGTAAACAGATAACAATTCAACAAAGTTTTTTTCATAAATTAAAACATACCATAAATTTGTTTAAATGAACCTAAATAGGGACTGAAATGACGAAATATCCAGAAATTAAAACGCCAACTGATAGCAAACTTGACTGTTATTCAGATCGGCTTCCACAATCCACCAAGCACCCAAGCCAATACGCCGCCAATAATATTAAAAGAGGTTTGTTATGAGTTCAGGTAAGTACGATCTTGCAATTGCTATCGGTGGCGCTGCAGGACAGGGAATTGCCGCACCGGGTGATGTGCTGGCTTGGACTTTTGTTCGCCGCGGACTTCATCTCTACACTTATAATGCCTATCAATCCATAATCCGTGGTGGCCACATCTTCTTGACCGTTCGTGTCTCAAACGAAAAAATTTATAGCCATGGCGATAAACTTGACCTTCTCATTTGCCTGAACCAAGACACCATGGATAGGCACTTGAAACACATGGGCCCCGGATCTTGGGTCATCTATAATAGCGATATAATTAAACCGGGAGAGGCCCAAAATGGTGTTCAGGTGTGCGGCCTACCTGTGAACGAGCTGAGTAATGGCAGCCGCAACAAGTTGGTTCAGAATACCGCGGCTATTGGTGCATGTTTACAAATTCTTGGTTTAAATTTCGAAATTCTGGCGGAGACCCTCACCAAGCAATTTATGAGAAAAGGCCAGGCTGTGGTGGACGAAAACATCGAAGTCGCCCGGACTGCTTTCGACTATGCGGCAGTTAGTGTGACTCCTTGCCCGGAAACGATACCGGAGGGTGAGAAACCCCAGGCTTGGTGGGCCGGGAACGAAGCATTGGCCATGGGTGGCGCAAGCGCTGGCGTCAAATTCTACTCCGCTTATCCCATGAGTCCTTCCACTGGTGTATTACATTGGATGGCTAAGTACGCCCGAGATCTTGGAATTATGGTGCGCCAGGTTGAAGATGAAATTGGTGTCGCCACCATGGCTATTGGCGCAGCGGCTACGGGTGCCCGTGCCATGTGCGCCACATCCGGAGGTGGCTTTGCCCTAATGACAGAGGCAGTGGGGAGTGCGGCCATGATGGAAATTCCTGTGGTGATGATTAATGTAATGCGCGCCGGTCCATCCACAGGAGTGCCGACTAAGACCGAACAGGGAGATTTGTGGCAAATGCTTGGCGCCAGTCAAGGGGATTTCCCGCGGATTATTGTTGCCCCGAAAGATGCCTTAGATGCCTATAACGCGGTAATAGAATTATTCAATCTGGTAGACCGATATCAATGTCCCGGGATCGTCATTTCAGATCTGCTTATTTCGGAAGGACGGTTTAGCGTGGATCCGGACGATATCAATTTTCATCCTGAAATTGACCGAGGTGAACTCATCCTTGAACCGTCCAATAATGGAGACAAATACCTTCGTTACAAAAATACTGAAAGTGGCATTTCACCCCGTGCGGTACCGGGACTTGAGGATTATATTCATGTTATGGCGACTGATGAACAAGATGAGGATGGCATCCTGATCAGCGACGAATTTACCAATCCAATAAAACGTCGGATGATGGTGGAAAAACGGGCACGAAAAATGGACGACATATTTGAATACGTACCGGCGCCGGAAGTAGAAGGATCGGAAGATGCGGACATCACCCTGGTTGGATGGGGTTCTACTTACGGTGTTATCCATGAGGCCATTGAACAGTTGAAAGCTGAAAGCATTAATGCTAACCATTTGCCGATTAAGTGGATCGTCCCCTTCCACACCAAGCAAATAAATGAAGTTCTGACAAATAGTAAAAAAGTTATTATCGTTGAAAACAACTTTTCTGGCCAGTTCTACCGCTATATGCGTAGCGAAATTGGGATGGATGTAGACGCTCACATTCGTAAATATGACGGTGAACCCTTTATGCCTCATCAGGTGGTAAACGGCGTTAAAGCAATTATGGCTGGTGATACAGAAATTTTTGTGCCCGAACAAAAAATAATGGTTTAAGGAGATTATTCTATGGAAACAGAATTAGCAGTAAAAAAAGATAAAACGAACCATGTTAAACTAAAGGCCAAAGATTTCAAAGGGAATGTGGATCCGGACTGGTGTCCCGGGTGTGGTGATTTCGGCGTTTTAAATTCCCTCCAGAAGACCTGCTCAGACTTGGGCTTGCAGCCTCACGAGATCCTTACTGTCAGCGGGATAGGCTGTTCTTCTAATTTCCCCGGATTTTTTAATTCATACGGTATGCATACCCTCCATGGCCGTTCGCTCCCTTTTGCAACCGGCGCCAAAATGGCCAACCACGAACTCACCGTGATTGTTACCGGTGGCGATGGTGACGGCTACGGCATTGGTGGAAATCATTTAGCCCATCTCGCCCGTCGAAATGTTGACCTTACCTACTTGGTTATGAACAACCAGATTTATGGACTTACGGTGGGGCAAACCTCGCCCACCAGCGAATTTGGAAAGAAAACGAAAAGCACTCCGTTCGGTAATCTTGAAATGCCGATCAATCCAATAACAGCGGCAATAATGAATGGCGCAACCTTTGTTGCCCGTGGTTACAGTGCCGATCCGAAAGGATTATCGGATTTGATGAGCCAAGCCATCCAACATAAGGGATTTGCGCTGATTGACATCTTCAGTCCCTGTGTCACATTTAATAAGGACAATTCCTATCAATGGTTTAAACCACGGCTCAAAAAGTTAGAAGATGAGAAACACGATTTCAGCGATTGGAAAGCCGCCTGTGAAAAAGCCATGATTTGGGGCGATGATATCTACTATGGAAAATTCTTCCAAATTGAGGACAGGCCGACCCTTGGGGACCTGGAGCCGGTGCTGGATGAGGGTGGCCCTATTTGTTTTCGTGATTTAGGGCTCACAAAGGAACAGTCCCAAAAAATTCTTAAAGGGATGATGTAAACCAAGACGAAAGAACAAATTCACTTTATTCATTTTGCCAAAACAGAAGGTCGTTTTGCAAAACATTTTGATAAAGATGGTAATCCACATGAAGTCATGAAGGTAGCCCAGGAAGAAAGATTGGCCAACTGGCACCTTCTTCAAGAATCAGCAGTAGTGATAAAAGTTTCTAAAGAAAACTGAACACAAGTAAGAGATCAAAATGAGTACTATAGAAAGCTTATGAAAAATATCCAAAAGGATTTGAAAGGTGTGGCCTTGCTACACAATCCTTTATTGAATAAGGGAACAGCATTTTCGTCAATTGAAAGAAGATTGTTGAATTTAGAAGGGTTACTACCGCCGCATATTTCAACACAAACTGAACAAAAAATGAAAGTATTGTCAACCGTTCGGTCTCTTGAATCGGATATGGCAAAATATATTTATCTCATGTCATTGCAGGATAGAAATGAAACATTGTTTTATCGATTAATTATGGATGAGACAGAAGAATTTTTACCCATTATATATACACCCACCGTGGGGCAGGCATGTCAGGAATATGGGCATATTTTTCGCCGACCGCGTGGGATGTACATCTCATATAATGACAAAGGGCGTATTGAAACAATACTCAGAAATTGGCCGAGAAAAGAGGTGGATATTATTGTTGTCACCGATGGTCAGCGCATTCTGGGTTTGGGTGATTTAGGGGCAGATGGTATGGGAATTCCAGTGGGCAAACTATCATTGTACACCGTCTGTGCCGGTATCAATCCGAGGAAAACAATTCCAATTACGATAGATGTGGGAACAAATAATGAAGAATTACTAGAAGATCCGTTGTACATCGGTTTAAGACATAAAAGAATTACGGGTAAAGACTATGACGAATTAATCGATGAATTTATGGAAGCGGTGGCGAAAGTATTTCCCAATCCATTGGTTCAATTTGAAGATTTTGCGAATCAAAACGCATATCGACTTTTAGAAAAATATCGTAATCATTATTGTTGTTTCAATGATGATATTCAGGGAACGGGTAGCGTTGTCTTGGCAGGATTATTCACTGCGATGAAAAATTTAAAATCATCTCTTTCAGAACAACGAATATTATTTTATGGTGCAGGGTCAGCAGCCATTGGAATTGCAGAAGATATTACCCGAGCAAAGGAAATGGCAGGTCTCAATTCTCAGAATGCGAAAGAAAATATATATCTATTTGACTCCCGCGGGTTGGTGGTAAAAGGGCGAGACCATTTAACGCCAAATAAAGAACAGTTCGCCCATCCCATAGAGGGAGAAACCAATTTTCTCGAAGTGGTTCATCAATTAAAACCCACCGTAATTATTGGTGTTGCTGGGCAACCAAATGTTTTTACAAAAGCAGTCATTAAAGCCATGGCTACAGAAAATGATCATCCAATCATTTTTGCGCTATCTAATCCAACAACTAAGTCTGAATGTACTGCAGAAGAAGCCTATCGATGGTCAGACGGGAAGGCAATATTTGCAAGTGGAAGTCCATTTAATTCAGTTGAATACAAGGGAAAAACGTTTTATCCAGGACAAGGAAACAATGCGTATATTTTCCCAGGGTTAGGATTGGGAATTGTCATTTCAAGGGCATCACGGGTGGTAGACGAAATGTTAGTTATTGCTGCTCAAATGCTGGGTGAAATGGTTAGCCAAACTGATTTTAATGAGGGGCGACTTTATCCACCCTTAACGAATATTCGTGAAATATCATTAAAAATTGCAACTGCCGTTGCTGAATATGTATTTGATAATAATTTAGCCCAAGTTCCTCGACCCGAGAATATTGAACAAACCATACGTGCGAAAGCATATTTACCTGAATACATTTCTTATGTTTGATCGATAGGTGTTCCTTGGAGTATCAGGGTCATTAAGGATACGAGGAAAAACATTATCAATGGTGGTCGCCATAAGGTTTCATGAGGAAGGATATATTTTTGGATGAAAGGATAACACATATGACTGATAAAGATTTTTCTATAGATACAAAATTGATTCATGCCGGCGAGCCTAATCCTCGCATAAAAGGTGCCGTCAGTATGCCAATATTTCAAAGTTCAAATTTCGAATATGAGGGGGAAACTTCCTACGACTCTATTCGATATATTCGATTGAATAATACACCCAATCATGTGGCGCTTCATCAAAAATTGGCTGCGATATCAGGGGCAGAAGCTGCACTGGTTACCGCATCGGGGATGAGTGCCATTACGACCACTTTGCTTGCATTCTTAAAATCAGGTGATCATATAATGGCCCATAATACACTCTATGGCGGCACGGCAGATTATGTGGTTCATGACCTTCCGGAATATGGAATTGAATTCGACTTTTTTGATGCCCTGAATTCGGAAGATTGGGAGTCAAAATTAAAGTCCAACACAAAAGTTATTTATATAGAAACAATCACAAACCCATTGATAGATGTGCCAAAATTGGATGCAGTAGTGCAATTTGCGAAAAAACATAACTTGGTTTCTATGATCGATAACACCTTTGCATCGCCCCTTCTGTTTAGCCCCATAAAAAATGGATTTGATATTTCGCTTCATTCAGCCACCAAATACTTAAATGGTCATTCGGATATAGTGGCCGGTGCGATTATGGGCAGTCAGGCGCATATTTCTCAGGTTAATTCCAAGCTAATACATTTGGGTGGATCTTTGGACCCGAATTCTTGTTTTTTACTCCACAGAGGAATGAAAACAATGTCTTTAAGGATGGAACGCCAATGTGAGAATGCCATGGAAATTGCACATTTTTTAGAAAATCATCCTAAAATAACCCAAGTGAACTACCCTGGATTAAAATCCAGTAAGAGTCATGAAAATGCCAAGGAATTCTTATGCGGATTTGGGGCCATGATTAGTTTTGAATTGGAAGGAGATGTGGCAGCGGCGGATGCATTTATTCAGCGCCTCGAATTTGCCATAAATGCTGCCAGTTTGGGCGGGGTAGAAACCTTAGTCACCCGACCGGTTCAAACATCTCATTCACTCATGAGTCCCCTCGAACGGGAGAAAGCAGGTATTTCTGATACTTTAATTCGTTATTCAGTTGGCATAGAATCTGCCAATGATTTAATTGCGGATTTGAAACAAGCACTGG
>CATMGX010000034.1:0-14825 GCA_950067765.1 uncultured Fidelibacterota bacterium | reverse complement strand
GAATACAGGAAAATGGGAAAACAGGTATCCATTGTGATCCTTTTAAGTGTTCTTTTATGTACAGCGGCTGAAAAAGACGATTCGGATGATGGTAAAAAGATGATGGGTAAACATAAAAAAATCATGAAGAAAGGAAGGAAATAATTTTTCATTATCGTTGTTAAAACCCCCTGACTTATCTATTGGAATCAATAGGTAAAATCAGGGGGTTTTTATTTTGGTATCATCCTATACTTTAGTTTAACCTTTCCCTTCTTATTAAAGATTAAAATAAATAATAGCCAGGAATCACTCATGAGCAATGCCGCACCCCGTTTTTCATCTCGATTTACATTTCTAATTAGTGCCCTTGGCATTGCAATTGGTACAGGCAACATCTGGCGTTTCCCACGGATTGTGGCCACAAACGGCGGTGAAAATGGTGCTGGTTCATTTTTGGTGGCGTGGATTATGTTTCTTTTTTTATGGAGCATTCCACTTATTATTGCTGAATATGTTTTGGGCCGACAATCTCGTAAAGGAACCGTAGGTGCCTTCGCCCATTTTATGGGGAAGCCGTTTGCCTTCTTAGGTGGATTCGTCGGATTTGTTTCCACCGCCATTGCCTTTTATTACTCCGTTGTTGTGGGTTGGAACATCTACTATTTCGGCAGTATGACATTCAACGCCCTTCCCAATACGACCGAAACATCCTGGGCAATTTGGAATAATTTTCAAAATGGGTCATTCCCTATTTTGTTTCATGCCATTGCCATGAGTGTGGGCGGTTTTGCCATTTATAGAGGTGTCTCCTCTATCGAAAAAGTGAATCGCATCTTAGTTCCAACTTTATTAGTCATTGTTCTTTTGTCAGTGATTCGCGCCCTCATGCTTCCCGGATCTATGGCTGGGATATCCTATTTATTTACACCAGATTGGGCCCAACTGAAAGAACCCCGTATTTGGCTGGAAGCCTTAACTCAAAATGCCTGGGATACAGGTGCGGGATGGGGGTTGTTCCTCACCTATGCCATTTATGTCAAAAAGCGGTATGGGGTCATTAAAAATGCCTTCACCGTTGCCATTGGGAATAACCTGGTTTCACTCATGGCTGCCATTATGATTTTCAGTACGGTTTTTTCAATATTAGGGAATGAAATGGGAATGGCAAAACCGGAAATTCTGGATGTAATGAAATCATCCGGTCCCGCCGCCACAGGATTGACCTTTATTTGGATGCCCCAGCTATTTGCGAAAATGCCTCTGGGTAAACCATTGGCCATCCTCTTTTTTCTTGGATTGAGTTTTGCCGGGTTCTCTTCGTTGATTTCCATGTTAGAATTGGCGGTTCGGAATCTCATCGACTTTGGGGTTAAACGGGCCACCGCCGTTGGTTGGATTGTTGGCGTTTGCTTTTTGATGGGAATTCCATCGGCACAGAATTTGAATATTTTGAGTAACCAGGATTTTGTCTGGGGTGTGGCACTTATGCTGTCGGGCATTTTTGTGGCTACTGCTGTCATTAAATATGGATTATCTAAAATAATTCAGGAAGTGAGTGCCGAAAGTGAGAATGATTGGCCATTCCCATTTTGGTGGTCTGGTGTGATTAATTATATTGTTCCCGCATTGGGTGTCATTTTACTCAGTTGGTGGATGTGGCTTTCAGCCACTGTTTATGCCCCCAATGATTGGTACGATCCTACATCCTTATACAGTGTCGCAACATGTGTGGTGCAATGGGGTGTTGCCCTATTGATTTTATTTATCATTAACCGATGGATGAATAATCGACTGGAGAATCCATTAAATTAACGGTGTAGCGAGGCATGCCTCGCTACTACAAAATTAATATCCCCTGTAGAGATGCCCCGGTTTTTTGCTTTCTATCTTTAGAATTTCAAAAAACCCTCCTAACTTCCCATTCCATTAAATGAAATTAACCGGAGGTTAAATTGAAATTTTCTCAACGTTTGGTTATCTTGGGGTTGGTCCTTTTATTTTTAATTCCTCAGTTTGGCATTGGACAGACCAATAAAAAAGCCGTTCAAAAGTCCATAGATAAACGGGCCAAAAAATATGAGCAAATTGCCAAGTCCATTTGGAATTTTGCGGAAGTAGGATACCAGGAAGAGAAGAGTTCCGGGCTTCTCAAGAAAACGTTATCCGATGAAGGATTCAGTATTAAATCCGGTGTTGCTAAAATTCCTACGGCGTTTGTGGCGGAATATGGATCGGGTCAACCCGTAATCGGTATTCTGGCAGAATTTGACGCACTACCGGGAATTTCCCAAGAAGTGGCCACGCAAAGGCAACCAATTGAAAACCAAGGCGCCGGCCATGCCTGCGGTCATCATTTATTTGGGACAGCATCCACAGCGGCGGCCATTGCAGTAAAAGATTATTTAAAGAAAACCGGACAGAAAGGGACTATCCGACTTTACGGCACACCGGCCGAAGAAGGAGGTTCAGGAAAAGTTTATATGGTCCGCGCCGGATTGTTTGATGATGTGGACGTCGTCCTCCACTGGCATGCGGGCGATCGCAATACGGCAAATCCATCCACTTCTATGGCCAACCGTTCAGCCAAATTTAGATTTCACGGCTATTCTGCCCATGCTGCTGGCGCCCCGGAAAAAGGGCGATCATCTTTAGATGCAGTGGAAGCCATGAATCACATGGTGAACCTCATGCGTGAACATATTCCCGACGGTTCACGAATCCATTATGTGATTACCCGCGGCGGTAATGCCCCCAACGTCGTCCCCGATTATGCAGAAGTTTTTTATTACGTCCGAGATTTTAATGTGGATATTCTTGAAGGATTATGGACGAGGGTTATCAAAACAGCAGAAGGCGCCGCATTGGGGACAGGCACTCGACTGGAATATGAGATCATCCATGGGAACCGTCCCGTATTGGCCAATGATGTGGCTCAAAAAATTATGTATGAAAATTTAGTAGAGATCGGTGGAGTGACATATACAAAAAAGGAAAGAGAATTTGCTGTGCAGATTTACAAAACTCTTCGGTCACCGGACAAAGAGATATCCTCCGCGGCAGAAGTTCAGCCCTATAAGTTCACCAGGGGTAAAGGTTCTACCGATGTAGGAGATGTGAGTTGGATGGTACCTACAGCAGGATTGCGAACCGCCACTTGGGTGCCCGGTACATCGGCCCATACGTGGCAGGCAGTTGCGGCTGGTGGGATGAGTATCGGTGTGAAAGGTATGATGAATGCTGCCAAAACAATTGCCGGCACTGCCGTTGATTTATTCAATAATCCAGAAGCGGTGAAAAATGCCCAAAAAGAATTAATTGAGAGAAGAGGGCCTACATTTAATTATCACTCTCTATTGGGAGATCGGGAACCACCATTGGATTATCGAAAATAAAATTGAAGTAATAGTGCAATTGACGAAAATCCCCCAAATTTTATTTGTTTTTTCAATATCAAAAAGATCAATTTTGATGGGTCGAAATTTGGGATGTTTCCCATGATGCGCTGCGCCGATTTCAGCATTATTACATGTCCATTGGGCTCTTTTTTCATCAATATCTCCTATAACCCATTCAAATTGCCGATCTTCACGGGCTGCAAATTCCAAAATATGTTTTCCTACATCCCCAACACCAATTAATAATATTTTCTCTATCATTCATTCTCCTGGTTTTCTTATGATTGGATGTAAACTTTAGATATAATTTAAGACGCTATTTTTAATTAATGATTGTAGATCCATGGTGCCGAAGATTTATAAGAACTCTTTTTATCTATATTGAAATCAGTTAAGTAATTGTATTAGTCTCAATTGTTAATTTTCAACTTACGACTGATAAAATAATCATGATGTTTTCATATCAATTCATAATAGGCGGCATTGTTTTTGCCATTGGCATAATTTTCGCATACCGTCAGGGATACCTAAGCATAAAGGAAAATGGTTTACGAAACCTTCTTTTCGTAATGATTCCATTGTTTTTTTATTTTGTACTCCAGGGATATTTGCAATTTGGAGATTTCTCAACAGGTCCACCCGTTCCTTTCTATGGTGATCCGGATAGGAGTCCAACCCTTGGGGCACCTATTGATTATGGCATTATGGTATTTTACTTTTTACTCATATTGATTATTGGTACTTATTTCGGAAGGCGGCAAAAAACGGTTAAAGATTTTTTCTTTGGTGGCCAGCGATTTTCTTGGTGGCTCATTACATTTAGTTTGATTGCAACAACGGTGGGTTCCTATAGTTTTGTGAAATACAGTCGTGTGGCTTATACCTATGGATTTGGAAGCAGTCAAACCTATTTGAATGATTGGATTTGGCTCCCCCTTTTACTTTTTGGATGGTTGCCCATTTTATACTTTTCACGGATTACATCCATCCCAGAATATTTTGAACGACGATTCGATCGATCCATTCGTAAATGGGTCACAGCTTTTATATTGATTTACCTCATTGGATACGTGGGGGTGAACCTCTTTACCATGGGGAAGGTTTTGAATATTCTCCTAGGATGGCCCATATTTACGGCAGCCATTTTGGTGGCGTCCATTTCGGCCATTTATGTGACCGCTGGGGGACAAACCAGTGTCATTATGACTGATTTATTTCAAGGGCTCATGTTATTGGGAACAGGCATAATGATTCTATTTCTGGGTATTAATTATCTGGGAGGGTTGGAGGACTTTTGGCAGCATTTGCCGAGAGCACATAAGTTACCGTTTCCCAATTTTAATGAAGATCCTTCCTTCCCAAGTGTAGGAATATTTTGGCAGGATGGGATTGCCAATACCGCTATGTTCTATTTTTTGAATCAAGGTATCATTATGCGGTTTTTATCCACGAAATCCCTTCAGGATGGGCGAAAGGCCATTTTTACAGTCATCTTGGTGCTGATGCCCATTGCGGCCTGTGTGGTTGCCTCCGGCGGTTGGGTGGCAAAAGCCATGGTTCATGCTGGCATTCTTCCCGGCGATCTTCAAGCCGATGAAGCATTCTTTATTGCATCTGATTTTTTGAGTCGTCCTGGCGTATTCGGTTTGATTTTGGCCACCATGACCGCCGCACTCATGTCCACAGTGGATACATTGATTACAGCCGTTGCTGCAATTGTGGTGAATGATGTGTATCGCCCCATGAACCCCAAAGCCAATGAAAAACAACTACTGAAAATGGCCAGGGTTAGTTCAGTATCTGTCACAATATTGGGAATATTGCTGGTTCCGGTTTTTATGTCTTTTAAAACGATTTATGCTGCTCACGGCGCTTTTACTGCCGCGGTGACACCGCCATTGGTGATTACATTACTCTTTAGTGTTTTTTGGAAACGATTTACCCGAAAGGCAGCGCTTTTCACTTTGGTGGGTGGCATGAGTGCCATTGTCTTTTCTCTATTTGTGCCCGAGGTGATTATTCCCTTTGCCCATGGCGTTCCCATGGTGGACGTAGGCGATGGCATTTTTGATGGCATGAAGCAATTTAAATTTATGAGAGCATTCTATGGAATTTCAGTAAGTGCGGCCATTGGAATTGGAGTCACCTTTTTAAGCACACCGGAACCAGAGAGTCGCCAAAAAGGACTGGTCTGGGGCACAATTAAAGATGCTATTATTCAGTATAAGGGCTCTCCCGGAGAAGAAAATGCCAGTAAAAAATCCACGGCCATACCTCAAGTCATGGATCGTCATCCAGTCACAACAGGAACGGGGAATCTTCCATTGGTAGATATATCGAACGCTTTGGCGAGAGAATTGGAAGGGATAGAAGGTGACCTCCTATATATCAGCGATAAAAGAAAATGGCTGGGAGGGCTATATTCCACCCATGCAGTCGTGGGAGGAATATTTAAACATTCGGATAATTTGATTCAGCTGGATAGAGAAACAAGCCAATTGGTTATAACAAAAAACCGAAACAATGAAATCTTGATTATTGAAAAACTGTATTAAATATTTAAATTGAAAGCATAAATGGGGAAAGAGTTGGAGAAAATAATGTCAAAAATGAATAGAAGAGATTTTATTAAAACCACTGCTTTAGTCGGTGCTGCTGCTGGCATAATGCCAACAGCATTATTCGGGGCATCATCAAGCAAACTTCAAGTTGGAATTATTGGTACGGGGTTTAGGGGTCAAGGCATGACACGATTATTGCTTAACCGTCCCGATGTAGATATACCTGTCATTTGTGATATTGATGACCGCATGATTGATCGTGTACTAAAAGTATTTGAAAAGTCGGGAAGACCCGCTCCCAAAATTTATAAAGATGGTCCGGAAGATTTTCGAAATATGGTAGCGAATGAAGATTTGGATGGCGTTTATATTGCGACACCCTGGGAATGGCACCATCCCATGGCCATGGCGGCCATGGAAAATGGCATCCATGTAGGTACGGAAGTGCCTGCTGCTCTTACAGTAAAAGAATGCTGGGATTTGGTTAGGATATCCGAGAATACAGGGAAGCTATGCATGATCATGGAAAATGTAAATTACCGCCGGGACATAATGGCCGTACTCAATATGGTGCGCCAGGGATTATTTGGTGAATTGATTCATTGCCAAGGTGGATATCAGCACGACTTGCGACATGTGAAATTTAATGATGGTGAAGGTGGTTATGGTGGTGGCGTAGAGTTCGGCGAAAAAGCCTTTTCTGAAGCGGCGTGGCGAACACAGCATTCTGTCGATCGTAATGCAGACCTATATCCTACTCATGGTTTAGGACCGGTCAGTCCCATGCTGGATATTAACAGGGGAAATCGAATGGTTCACCTTACGTCCACAGCATCCCAATCCCGGGGACTTCATAAATACATTGTGGATAATGGGGGAGAAGATCATCCCAATGCAAAAGTAGATTTCAAATTGGGTGACGTAGTGACGACGGTAATCAAGTGTGCCAATGGCCAAACAATTATGTTGAGTCATGATACGAATTCTCCACGTCCTTATTCTCTTAATTTTCGGGTACAAGGCACCCAAGGGCTTTGGATGAAGGATAATAATTCTATCTACATTGAAGGGATGAGTCCTGAATCTCATCGTTGGGAATCGGATGAAGCATATTTAGAAAAATATGATCATCCACTTTGGAAGCGGTTTGAAGATCAAGCCACTGGTGCCGGCCATGGGGGTATGGACTTTTTTGTCGTACGGGCGTTCGTTGAAGCCTGCAAAGGCGATCAAGCACCGGTAATCGATGTTTATGATGCGGTGAGTTTGAGTGTCATCGTGCCGCTGTCGGAGAAATCAATTAAAATGAATAGTACTTCGGTGAAGATTCCAGATTTCACCCGTGGTAAGTGGAAAATAAATCAGCCTATCTTTGGGCTGGACGATCGGTATTAAATAAAATTAAATAGAAAAAGAATATGACATTATCTTCATTAGATTGGACAATCATCGGTGTCTATTTCGCCCTTTCACTCATCGTTGGCCTATGGGTATCCCGGCAGGCCGGAAAGGATACCAAATCCTTCTTTTTAGCCGGGAGGAATATGCCCTGGTGGCTTTTGGGTGTCAGTATGGTGGCGACGACTTTTTCAACCGATACACCCAATTTAGTGACAGACCTTGTTCGTCAGAATGGAGTCTCAGGGAACTGGGCCTGGTGGGCATTTCTGTTAACAGGAATGTTGACCGTTTTCGTCTATGCAAACCTTTGGCGGCGTTCAGGGGTACTGACGGATATAGAATTTTATGAACTTCGATATAGCGGAAAACCAGCCGCATTTTTGAGAGGGTTCCGCGCCCTTTATCTGGGATTGGTCTTTAATGTATTGGTTATGGGTGCGGTGAGTTTGGCCGCCGTAAAATTTGGTGAAATTGTGTTGGGGTTGCCCGGGTGGGTAACGTTGACCATTGCCTGTTCCATTACATTGGCCTATTCCACATTAGGCGGACTAAAGGCAGTCATTATTACAGATTTTGTTCAATTCACCTTGGCCATGATTGGTTCGATTTGGGGTATGTTTTATATTTTAGGATTACCGGAAATTGGTGGACTTTCTAATTTGATTTCTCATACAAATGTTGTGGATAAACTTTCCCTCATTCCTGATTTATCTAATCCCAACGCATGGGTTCCCGTATTGTTAGTGCCTTTGGCCGTCCAATGGTGGGCCAGTTATTATCCGGGAGCGGAACCTGGCGGCGGCGGTTATATTGCCCAGCGTATGTTTTCTGCTAAAGATGAAAAAAATGCGGTAGGTGCCACTTTTTTCTTTAATGTAGCCCATTATGCCTTGCGGCCCTGGCCCTGGATTTTAATCGCCCTTGCATCGCTTGTTGTATTCCCTGAATTATCGGATATTCAAAAAGCATTTCCCAATCTGCCGGCAGATAAATTGGGTCATGATGTGGCCTATCCTGCCATGCTGACGCTATTACCCTCTGGATTGCTCGGCCTCGTAGCCGCTTCACTTATTGCCGCGTTCATGAGTACCATGTCCACACAATTGAATCTCGGGGCCAGTTATTTAGTGAATGACTTTTACCATCGATTCATACGTCCGGATGCAACGGAAAAACAGTTGGTTAGAGCGGGTCGACTATTTACAGTCGTTTCTATTGTTCTTGGGGGCGGACTGGGATTATTGCTCACCAGTGCAGGTCAGGCATTTACGCTACTACTCATGATTGGTGCCGGCACGGGCATGATATATATCCTTCGCTGGTTCTGGTGGCGGATCAATGCATATACAGAAATTGTGGCCATGATTAGCTCCATCATTATTGCAGGGTATTTCAATTTTGGGAATTCGGCACTTGAGGATTGGCAGAAGATTGTAATTGGTGCATTGCTCACCACGATTGTTTGGATCGTAGCAACGTATTTTACGCCCCCGGATGATGAAGAAACGTTACGGGGTTTTGTAAAAAAAGTAAATCCCGGTGGTCCCGGTTGGGCAAAATATTCAGATGGCGTTTCCACGGAACCCTGGCCGGTGCCCAATGGTATTCTTTCCATGGTGTTGGGCTGTACCGCAGTGTATGGATTTTTATTGGGTGTAGGGCAATTGATTTATGGCCATACGGATAGTGGATTAATGATTTGCGGATTGGGTATAGTTGCATCCATTGGATTATTTAAAGTTTGGAAATGATTGCCAGAGAGCCGCAGATAGCACAGAGTCTTTTATTAATTTTTCTCTGTGTTCTCTGTGGCTAACTAAATGCAAGTAAGTACTCCCGGGCGTATTTGTCTTTTTGGTGAGCATCAGGATTATCTTGGACTTCCTGTCATTGCCATGGCGATTTCCCTTAGGGGAAAGATAAAAGGAGAAAAGAGGGAAGATAAAGAGATTATTTTCCATAAACCGGATTTGGGTGAGACGGAATCTTTTTCTTTAAATGACCTGAGTTATACCAAACCACGGGACTATTTCAAAAGCGGTATCAAAGTTTGTCAAAATGAACGTCTCACTTTTTCGTCAGGATTCGAATGTGAAATCACCAGTGAAATCCCCATTCGCGCCGGGACCAGTAGCTCGTCTGCCATCATGGTGAGCTGGATTCATTTTTTGTCTCGAATGGCCGATGAACCAGCCAATTGGGATCAACAAAAGATTGGTGAATTGGCTTATAAAGCAGAAGTGACTGAATTCAATGAACCGGGGGGAATGATGGACCAATATTCTGTTGCCGTGGGGAATATCATCTATTTGGAATCGGAACCAACCCTGTCTATTCAAACATTGAATCCGAATTTGGGAGCCTTTGTTTTGGGGGATTCCTGTGAGCCCAAAGATACCATGGGCATTTTAAGTCGTTGTCGGGATTCTCGAATTAAACTCATTCAAAAATTAAAGCACAAAAACCTAGATTCAACAATTCACGCATTGAATGATCAAGCTGAATTTTCAGATTTGAAAGAAGATGAAATTGAACTCGTTAAAGGTACCCTTAGAAACAGGGACTTGCTCTATAAGGGATTAGCGGAATTGGAGAAAGATGAGCCAAACAATGAATTAATTGGGTCACTTTTTACGGAACACCATGCGGTATTACGTGATGTGTTAAAAGTAAGTACACCTAAGATTGAATCCATGTTAGATGCGGCTTTAGATGCAGGAGCATTGGGTGGTAAGATCAATGGTTCCGGTGGTGGTGGGTGTATGTTTGCCTATGCACCCAACAATTCAGAAGCAATTGCTGAAGCTATTGAAAAAGTGGGTGGAAAATCCTATATCGTGCGAGCGGACGAGGGGACAATTATAAATTAAAGGTGTTCTTTTAAGTCTTTATTTTCGCCTTCTCCTTTTTCTCCGGCCATCACTTCCTTTACGTTTTCCTCTTTTTCTATTAAAAGACCTATCTTTTGAATGGGCTCTTCTTTCGGGCTTTTCCTGTGAAATCTCAAGCGCGATGGGTCTACCTTCAAATTCCTTACCCTGAATGCCTCTCATCAATTGAGCTTCTTTGGCCTTTTCTATTTCAAAAAAGGAAAATGTTTTTTTGATGTCAATTTGACCGATTTCAGCATTGGACGATCCTAAACTTTCATTAATCAACCCAATCAGTCGACCGGGATTCAATTTGCTTACATAACCCACATTGATGTAAAAATTTGTAAATGGCCCGGTTGCGCTTTGTCCCTTAGCCCTTTTACCTCCTTTACCACTTCTGCTATCCCCATGTTTGCCTGAGATATTGATATCCCTGGCATTCTTATAGTAGGATAAGTATCGATTGAATTCGGTGGATACGAAATGTTGGATCAACTCTTCCCGATCCAGGGATGAGAGTTTTTCATAAATTTCCGGCAAAAAAAGGCCGATCTGTTTAACATCTACTTCCACTTTTTTAATTTTATCAATAAGGGTATAGAGGCGTGTTTGACAAATATCGATTCCATTGGGAACTAATTCCTTTGAAAAGGATATGCCTGAAATTCGTTCAATCTCTTTAAGCCTTCTAATCTCTCGCGTATGAATAATAGCAATAGAAACACCGCTTTTCCCGGCACGTCCCGTTCGACCGCTTCGATGGGTATAAATTTCAGAATCATCTGGTAAATTATAATTGATAATATGGGTGAGGTCGTTCACATCCAATCCCCGGGCGGCCACATCTGTGGCGACTAAAATTTGCAACTGACGTTTCCGGAATTTCCCCATGACTTCGTCCCGTTGTCCTTGGGATAATTCACCATGAATCGCATCGGCGTTATATCCATCATGCATGAGTTTATTAGCAACTTCTTTGGTTTCACGGCGCGTACGGCAAAAAACAATACCGTAAATAGTTGGATTAATATCCGCAATGCGTTTGAGTACTTCATATCGATCTTTGGCCTGAACCATATAGTAAATATGCTCCACATTTTCAGCGCCTAAATTCGCTTTCCCTGCAGAAACTTCTAAAGGATCACTCATATATTTTTTCGTAATTGAAATAATATTTTTAGACATAGTCGCGGAAAATAGAAGTGTCTGTTTCTCTTGGGGAGTCGTGGCCAGAATGTCTTCAAGATCTTCTTTAAATCCCATGGTAAGCATTTCATCTGCTTCATCCAGTACGACCCGAGAAACGTTATTGAGTTTCAGCTTTTTTCGTTTAATAAGGTCTTTGGTTCGCCCTGGCGTACCAATAACAATCTGGGCGCCTTTTTTCAGGGATTTTATTTGAGGCTGAATACTGGCCCCACCATAAACAGCTAAAATGTTGATTCCCTTCATATATTTTGAATAATCGCCTAGATCTTTAGCAATTTGAACGCAAAGTTCTCGTGTGGGACAAAGGACCAATGTTTGGGTTGATTTATCATCAATATTGGTCAAATGGATAGAGGGTAAACCAAACGCTGCTGTTTTCCCCGTTCCAGTTTGGGCTGATGCGATTAGATCTTGATCTGTCGATAGTAAATGGGGTATGGTTTTCGACTGAATGGGTGTAGGATTTTCAAATCCCAATTCAGATATGGCTTGAAGAATTTCAGGGTAAAGCCCGAAATGTGTAAAAGAATTCATTGTGTGGGTATTTCTATTAAAAGTGGAAAGAAGAATATGAACGGATAAATTTACCCTATATATATGCCCATACCTAAACCCTACGCGCGGAATTAAATGATTGTAAAATAATCAAATATTTCTATTAATTTTTCTTTCCTATGAATAAAATCGAATCATCCTCTTCCATTTTTTCATAAGCTTCTAATAATAATATTTCAAAGTGAGGGGAGAAAAATTCATCCAGATCTTCTTCTAAATGGTGGTTAAAAAGGGCGTTCTTCATTTCGTAGCATTTTTCACCTTTCCAGAATGAATGACAAACAATGCCGCCATCTTGATGTATTCATTTACCGTTTGTTTCGTAAGATATTAATGATCAGTCATATAATTTTATTTTTCATAGGAACTATGATACTGTAAACTAATACGATTTTATTGAACTTATAATTTCAATTTGAAAGGTAATTCATGAATAACATAACGCTTTTGGTTATGGCAGCGGGGATGGGGTCCCGGTATGGGGGCTTAAAACAATTGGATGCGGTAGGGCCCAACGGCGAAACCATTATTGATTATTCTGTTTATGATGCTATTCAAGCTGGTTTTAATAAAGTGGTTTTTATTATTCGAAAAGACTTTGAAGCCCAATTCAAATCCCAAATCACCGAAAAATATGCAGGTCAGATCCAAGTCGAATTTGCATTTCAGGAATTGAATGCACTACCCAATAGATTTCAATGCCCCGAGGGTAGAGAAAAGCCTTGGGGGACTGGCCATGCCATTTTAAGTGCAACCGATTTAATTCAAGAGCCATTTGTTGTAATCAATGGGGACGATTATTATGGCGGAGAATCTTTCAAAGTGGTGGCGAATTATTATAATAATAGTACAGACAATTTCAGTATGGTCGCTTTTCAACTGGATAAAACATTGTCCATTTTCGGTGGTGTTACCCGTGGGTTATGTACAGTTGAGAATGGTTCACTATCTATGGTGGTTGAAACGGAAAATCTACAAAAAACAGAAAATGAAGTTACTTCTGATCGTAAAATTAATTTAGATGGGAGCGAACCGGTCTCTATGAATATGTGGGGATTTACACCGGTTTTATTTGATTATCTTAATGAAATGATTATTGAATTCTTGGAAAAAGAAGGGAATGAAATGAAAAGCGAATTTCTCATTCCATCGGTCATCAATAATCTCATTCAAAGTGGTCGGGAACCGGTTCATGTATTGAGAAGTTCCTCTTCATGGTTTGGTGTGACCTATAAAGAGGATAAACCCTATGTCATGGGTGAAATCCTAAAATTGGTTGATCGGGGTATTTATCCCCAAAAATTATTTTAAGAAGTTTCCTTAAAATAAATGAGTGAAACCATGAATATTTCGGTTGTGATTCCTACATATAATCGAAAGCACACTTTGCCGCGTGCTATTGCTTCCGTTCTAAATCAAACCCTCCAACCAACAGAAATAATCATGGTAGATGATGGCTCCACCGATGGGACGGCAGATTGGATCCAAGAGACTTACCCAAGAATCAACCCAATCAGCCAATCAAATAAAGGAGTTAGCGCGGCACGAAATATTGGAATAAAATCTGCAAAATGCGATTGGATTGCCTTACTGGATTCTGATGATGAATGGCTTCCGGAAAAGTTAGAAAAACAGGTGGAGGCGCTGAACCAAAACCCCGGAATTAAACTTTGTCATACGGAAGAAATATGGATTCGAAATGGTGTGAGGGTGAATCAAAAGAAAAAGCATCAAAAATACGGTGGCCACATTTTTGAGAAATGTCTGGATATGTGCCGAATTTCTCCATCATCGGCCATATTCCATCAATCTGTATTGGATGATGTGGGCTATTTCGATGAAGCATTTTCTGTCTGTGAAGATTATGATCTTTGGTTGCGCATTACGGCCGAATATCCCGTCCTGTTTTTGGATGAACCACTTATAAAAAAATATGGTGGGCATAGGGATCAACTTTCAATAGTTCCGGATGGAATCGAAACCTATCGAATCCAGGTACTGGAAAAATTAATTCAACAAAAATTTACTTTTTCTCAAAAGAAATCCATGGAAAAAATGCTTATTCGAAAATTGAAAATCTATGCTAATGGTGCTCAAAAAAGAGGGAGAGAACAAGTGTTTAATCAAACCATGAAAAGGATTGATGAATTATCCGCCCCATGTTGATTATATTTGGTGGGACTTTTTGATTCACCTGAGGGGGAATCCCATAAAAAATAAGGAGTTATTATGATACGTTTCTTGCGACTATCCATCATTTTTTACATTATATCCGTTTTTCTAACCGCTCAGGATAAACCAAAATCAATTCTCCCGGGGCCGGATCGATCAGAAGGAGAGGGACCCTTTAAAAGATTGGTCATTCGCGGCGCCACTGTCATAGATGGCTCCGGCGCACCGCCCATGGGTCCTGTAGATATTGTCATTGAAGGAAATATAATTACGTCGGTTCGCGGCGTGGGATATCCCGGTGTTCCTATTAATGAAAAACGCCGTCCCAAACCCGGTGATTATGAAATTGACGCTCACGGCGCCTATGTGATGCCTGGATTCGTAGATATGCATACCCATGCAGGTGATCCGCAAAAAGCACCCGATACAGAATACGTATATAAACTATGGTTGGCACATGGCGTAACGACTGTACGTGGTGTTGGATTGGGATCTCTTGAATTCAGTCTAAGTGAGAAAGAGCGTTCGGCCAAAAATGAAATTACAGCCCCCAGAATTTGGGCCTATCAACGTCCGGGACAGGGGAAGGACTGGAAAGGCGGTTCCATCAATGATCCCGCGACAGCACGAAAGTGGGTGAAATACGCGGCTAAAAAAGGTGTGGATGGACTTAAACT
>CATMGX010000033.1:0-15722 GCA_950067765.1 uncultured Fidelibacterota bacterium | reverse complement strand
ACCAAAACTACCGCTGTAAAAAAAGGGGATGAATATATTCTCAATGGCGGTAAAATTTTTATCACAAATGTGGGAGAAGCGGGAATTCTAAATTTAACCGCACGGGTGATTGAGGGAGATGAAGATAAGGGAATTGGGGCCTTTATTATTGAAACCAACACACCGGGTTTGATTATTAATCCCAAAGAAAAGAAAATGGGATGGTGTGCCAGCGATACACGCCAGATTTTCTTCGAAGATATGGCTGTCCCAGCAAAAAATATGCTGGGTACCCCGGGAATAGGCTTTAAAACATTCCTGAAAACATTAACCGGGGGAAGAATTTCTATTGCCGCCCTTTCAGTTGGTACAGCGCTGGGTGCCTATGAGCGCGCATTAAAATATGCAGCAGAAAGAAAAGCCTTTGGAAAAGTAATACATAAATTTCAAGCTATTGGCAATAAATTGGCTGACATGGCCACAGAAATAGAAGCAGCAAAATTACTCACATTTCACGCCGCATGGATGAATGATCAAGGATTAGATATTCAAAAAGAAGCAGCCATGGCAAAATTATTTGCCAGTGAAACTGCCATGCGAACCACAACCGAAGCTATTCAGATCCATGGTGGATATGGCTACGTAAAAGAGTATGATGTTGAACGGTATTTTCGGGATGCCAAAATCCTTGAGATCGGTGAAGGAACCAGCGAAATCCAGCGCCTCATCATTTCAAAAAATATTGTTAATTCCGTCAAGGCGATGTAATGGTACGTATCCCCAATAAGCCTTCTTTAACGGATCAAATATGGAGTATTTTGAATCATTATTGGCGTCAAATTGCCATTTTATTGGTGGTGATTGCCATCCTATCCTTATTTTTTCCACAGGGAAAGGCATTGATTTATTCTTATCAATTGAATGATGTAGCCAGAGAAGAGGTCGTCGCCCCATTTAATTTCCCCATTTTAAAAACCGCGATTGAACTCCAATCAGATTTGGATGAAGCGATAAAATCGGAGTCATTTTTATTTTCCCGCTCTCAGGAAGTTGTTGATAATCAAGTAGTAGGTGTTGGAGAATATTTTAACTTAGTGAAATCGATTCAAAACGCGAATAAAAAATTGTCTGATTCTCAAGATTCACTCTATAGAAACCGATTTTCAGATCAATATGATGCGGCCAGAATTGTATTTCAATCTGATAGTGCTGCTTTAGATATTTTAATGGCACGAATTAACGGGGAATTCTCATTTGCTTCTAATAATGAAAAATGGGAGAATGTTTTTTTATCAAACCCACAGGATACGTCTATAATTGATTTAGAAAAATTGGAGAATGATATTATCCAAATTTCCAGGAACCGGTGGGCTGAGGGTATTTATGATATTGGAATATCAGAAATTGTCAGTCATAAGGTGGCTGTGAATATTGGAAATAATGAAGCACCGGAATTAACGGAGCCAGGCACTTATAACGACTTACAAAATGCCTGGACAAAGGCGAGAGTAGAAGTGACCAATATATTTTCTGATGAAGGGGATGTTCGCAGAGATTTGGGTTATTCCCTAATTATAGAATTTATGAAGCCCAATATAATTTTTGATCGCGAAACCACCGAACGGAGACAAAAGGCCAGACAGGATCGTGTACCGAGAAATAAAGGGATTATTCTGAAAAATGAAAGAATTGTGGATGCCAATACACGGATTACAGCGGATGATTTACAAAAACTTCATTCATTGTCTGTTGCCATAGATATCAAGGCTCGAGAAGAAAAAGGCCTTGATGTAGCTCTATCCTATTTAGGACGAATTTTAGTTATTGGCATAATTATTTCATTCTTTTTTACCTTCCTTCTCACCTACCGGACAACCATTTTTGAAGATTGGAAAATGGTGCTGCTGCTTGCACTCATATTTACAATTGAAGTTGGCCTTGCATATTTATTTACCCAAAAGCTGGAATTATCGGAATATTTAATCCCAATTACAGTGGCGGCTATGGTGCTTACGATCATGTTTGACGCTCGGATTGGGTTTATGGGAATCACCTCAATCATCTTACTCGTGGCAATTCTTATAGGGAACAATGTTGAATTTATGGTTACGTCTATGTTCACATCTTCCGTAGGGATTTTCGCCGTTCGCCAACTTCGCCGCCGTAGCCAACTTTTTACAGCAATTTTTGCATTGGTTGGGAGTAGTGCTTTGGCCATTGTTAGTCAGGGATTATTTAAGGGGCATCCTTTGCCAATAATGGGATATGATATGATGAATTTGGGTGTAGTGGCAGTATTGTCGCCCATAGTGACCTATGGACTGATTGGCATATTGGAAGTATCTTTTAGTATTACCACGAACCTGACGCTGATTGAGTTGCTTGATTTTCAGCACCCACTCCTAAAAAGGCTTCAGCATGAAGCCAACGGCACGTTTAACCATAGCATTGTTGTTGGGAATTTGGCAGAAGCATGTGCCGATGCCATTGGAGCGAATTCTCTCTTATGTCGCGTCGGTGCTTATTACCATGATTTGGGTAAAATGGCACGTCCCGAATATTTTATCGAAAACCAGTATAGTGGCAAAAACAAACATGATTCTCTTACACCGGTTATGAGTGCAAAAATAATTAAAAACCATGTAACAGAAGGATTAAATCTGGCAAAAGAATACGGCCTGCCAAATATTGTGAGTGATTTTATTCCCATGCACCACGGCACCACGAGGGTTGAATATTTTTATCGAAAAGCCTTAGAAGAGACTGGTGATGGGAAAGTGAATGAAAAACAATTTCAGTATCCCGGCCCAAAACCCAATTCAAAAGAAACGGGTATCCTTATGATTTGTGAAGCTGTTGAAGCGGCCGTTCGGTCAATCAAAAAACCGGATATCATGAAGATTGAGGAAATGATTGATAAAATCGTCGATATGAGAATCAATGCCGGTCAATTGTCTGAATGTCCCCTCACCATGGATGAACTCACCCGAATTAAGGGGAAAGTAGATGGCACCACAGGTCTTTTGCCGGTGTTAAGAGGAATCTACCATATTCGTATTGAATATCCAGATGACAACAATGGTGACAAATCTCAAGAGGTTGCCAAAGCTTGATATCAATAAAAGTTGAAATAGACCCCTTACTTGAGGGTCTGAACAAATCAGCTGTTATTTTAATTATAAAAAATGTTTTGGAGTCAGAAGGTATTCAAGATGCAAGCATTTCGTTCATATTTGGTTCCGATGAATTATTAAGTGGACTGAAAAAAGAATTTTTCGATAAAAATCAATGGACCGATATCATTGCATTTCGAATGAACGATTATGAGGGGGAAGTGGTGGAGGGTGAAATTTATATCAGTATTCCAAGAGCCAAAGAAAATGCAAATAAATTTAACGAGCCTTTTGCGAAAGAAATAGGAAGATTGATTATTCATGGTGGCTTGCATCTATTGAATTATGATGACCAAACAACGGTTGATAAAAAAGTTATGACGGGAAAAGAAGATGAATATTTACAGCATTGCAAATGGGAAAATTTAATAGATGAGTAATACAGTTCAGGAAAAATTTGAAGAACTGATCACAATTGTTAAGCGCTTAAAAGCGCCGGATGGATGTCCTTGGGACCGTGAGCAGACCAACGCATCCTTACTGCCCTATTTTTTGGAAGAAGCCTATGAAGTGATAGAAAGTGTAGATAATGAAAATTGGTTTGAACTGAAAGAAGAATTAGGCGATATATTGCTTCATGTCATATTCCAAGCGGTGCTTGCAGAAGAAAATGGACATTTTAACATCAATGATTCATTGGACAATGTAAATGAAAAACTGGTTCGTAGGCACCCACATGTTTTTGGAGATGCCAAGGCAGATAAAGCATTTCATGCCAAACAGAATTGGGAAGCAGAAAAACATAAAGAAAAAAATCGGAAATCACGGTTAGATGGTGTACCCAAAACGTTACCCGCGTTGATCCGAGCCCAGAGACTTCAGCAAAAAGCCAGTTATGCCGGGTTTGATTGGGATAAGGTGGAACAGGTTTGGGATAAAATTCATGAAGAAATTTTGGAATTAAAAGAAGCGCAATCCAATAACGCGAAAGAACATATTGCTGAAGAAATTGGAGACGTATTGTTTTCTGTTGTAAATCTGGCCCGATTCTTGGATATCCCGGCTGAAGATGCTCTGCGAAGGACGAATAAGAAATTCACCGACCGTTTTTCTCAAGTGGAAGCAGAATTGAAAAAAAGAGGCAAAATGGTAGAAGATTCATCCTTGGAGGAAATGGATGCCATTTGGAATGAAGCCAAACAAAACGAGTAATTATTTTGCAAACCTCTATAATTAATTTTCACGAATTGTAAGGTTATGGAAAGAATATAGGATGATTAAAACGCGTCAATTATTTGATCAAGATACTTGGACCTATACTTACTTGATTTTTGAGGTTGAATCAAAAGAAGCTGTCATTGTTGATCCTGTTTTAGAAAACTTTTTGAGAGATACAATCCTCCTCAAAAAATTAGGGATTAACCTTGTTGGTATTTTAGAAACCCATGTGCATGCTGATCATATTACAGCCGCAAACAAAATAAGAAATTCTTTGGGTGTTAAGATTTATATGGGTTCTAAATCTGGGGTACAGGTTGCTGATGTTTTATTGGATGATGGAGATCAAATAAAATTAGGAACAGAGTGGATCACAGCTATCCATACGCCAGGGCACACAAAAGGAAGCACCACATATTATATAGATAATATGTTATTTACCGGGGATACACTATTTATTGGTGGTACGGGAAGAACAGACTTTCAAGGTGGTTCAGCAGCGGATACATTCAATAGTTGTAAAAATAAACTGTTTACCTATCCAGATGACACATTGGTTTATCCAGCCCATAATTATGAAGGACTAACAGTCTCAACGATTGGAGAAGAGCGAAAATGGAATCCAAATGTAGGCGATGGGATAAAAGAAGAAGAGTTTATAGAAAAAGAAAAAAGAAAAGACCGTCCCTACCCACGTCTATTTGATATTGCTGTTCCAGCGAATATGACCTGCGGCCCAAAGGACTAGGTTTTTTCGAATCATTCATTTCCCTTGAATTGTCACCACCAATTTTCGGCTTCCCCCACGGTTTCTGTGCTCACATAAATATATCCCCTGCCATGTCCCCAAATTAAGTTTTCCATCTGTGATTGGGATGCTCACCGAAGAACCCAAAATCGATGATTTTAAATGAGCTGGCATATCATCAGGCCCTTCAAAAGTGTGCTGGTAATATGGCGCATTTTCTGGTACCATTTGGTTAAAGTGCGATTCAAAGTCGTCTCGGACCGTCGGATCGGCATCTTCATTAATGGTAAGTGAAGCGGATGTATGTTTGATAAAAACCTGCATGGTTCCAACTTCAATTTCTTGGACTTCAGGCAAGTGTTTCAGCACTTCATCTGTGATCAGGTGAAACCCTCTTTGTCTCGGATTTAATAATATTTCTTTTTGTATCCACATAATATTTTGTCATTATGTTTGCTAAGAAACACGAATTGGGAACATATTTTAGTGTTTATTAGCGCACTTCGCGGCTATAATTTTTTCTCCATCCAGATTTTCATTTCTCGGATATCATCATTGGGTTGTGAATCAATGATATCAAATCCCCGGTCAATGGCAAATGCAATCATCGCTTCATGTTTATTTCGGGTTTTTAATTTGATGGATGTATATCCATTTGATTTGGCCCAATCCTCCTGAACATCAGCCAAATTGGACGCAATTCCCCGGCCTCGATAATTTGGTATGACTCCCCCCATCCAGGAATAAAATGATCCATCCTTAAAACGATCATATCCCACCTTAAACCCAACGGGATGACCATCCAATTCAGCAGTTAAGACCAATTCAGATTCATCCAATCGTTTGTCATATTCCTCTATGTTGTAAGGCAAATCAAACTCAGGTATTTTGGTAGAAACCATAATGGCACTTTCCAAATCTCCAGTAACCATTTGCAGATCCATGCTAAGTTTTTCGTTCCTTTTTACGGGCTGCAGGGAAAAGAACGTTATTCAAGATAAGGCGATATCCGGGAGAATTTTTGTGAAGAGAAAGATCTGTTTGAGGATCGCCCACAAAATGCTGATAATCCTCTGGATCATGACCGCCTAAAAAAGTAAAGGTTCCCTGCCCTAGATTGCCATGAAGATATTTCACTTGTGGAGTTGTGGTATCTTCTCCCATAATTAACACATGTTTTTTAATATTATCGCGATTGAACCCAGTGGTTTGTCCCATAAATCCTTTGACAATAGTCACATGATTTTGGGTCAACATCGTTGGTACAGGGTCATATTTTGCAGAAAATTCAAACAGGGTAAAATAATCGGCTTCAGCACCGCGGACGATTGGATTATCACTAGGCGGATAATCAATGTCAGAATATTCATATACCATTGGGTCAGGGTTAATGATGAAATTGGTGAAAGCCAGGGTTTGGTTAAAATCCATTTTATCGACCGCATTTTTCTCGATGGGGGTATCATCATAAACAGAATGGGCTATATCCACGTTTATCGCTGCCAGCGCAATATCAAATGAATCCGTGGCAGAGCACATGGCAAAAAGGAACCCCCCATTGGCCACATAATTTTTAATCATCTGGGCCAAGGCCTTTTTCTGGGCATGGACAGAATGGTAACCTAGCTTTTGTGCCATGGATTCAAATTGTTGTTTCTGATCAATATACCACGCCGCCGTGTGATAATTTCGATAGAATTTTCCATATTGTCCGGTGAAATCCTCATGGTGCAAGTGAAGCCAATCATATTGACCTAATGTGCCATTAAAGACTTCTTCGTCCCAAAGTGTTTCATAGGGGATTTCTGCATAGGTAAGGGCCAAAGTTACCGCATCATCCCAGGGTTGTTTTCCCGGTGGGGTATAAATGGCAATTTTGGGTGCCTTTTCTAGCAGGACTATATCCATATTATTGACTTCTACCTCATTATAAACAGCCAATATTTGTTCTGCGCCAATAACCTCATAAGATACACCACGGACACGACATTCCTGCTCAACGTCTGGATAACTATCAATCAAAAATGTACCCCCTCGATAATTCAAAATCCATTCAACATTAATATTCTCATTCAAGATCCAATATGCAGTTCCATAGGCTTTCAAATGATCTTTTTGTGCTTGATCCATGGGGATGAGTATTTTTTGACTAAAGCCAAATTGAATAAGTAGCAAAATTGTTGGGATGAAAGGTCTCAATTAACTCTCCTGTGGTTTGGATAATTTTCGAATGTGGAGGCGTATCGGTTCAACCAAAAGGGATGATTTGCATTCAGATAAAATTCGATGATAATGACTCAATGCATTCTTGGGATTTCCTAAAAACCGTTCTTCAATTTCTCCCGCTAATGCCAGGCTTCGATCTTTGAGGGAAGTATTTTCTATAGATAAAGCAGCAGAAAGGGCAGACTCTGGTTGATCCAATTCTAATAATAAAAGTGCCTTTCTTAATGTGGAAAGAGGTGTAATTAATGCGTCGGGGTGACGCTGACTGATATAATCGAATGTTTCAATAGCTTCCTGTATTTTAAACTGTCTGACCAATGCCTCTCCCTGGAAAAATGATTCAAACGCCATTCGATCGTCTCGGGTTCCGTCTGAATAATAATGGGTAATTAAATCATGTATTTCCATCAAGTCATTAAAAAATTGATGGTTTGGGTCCATAGAATAAATAGTAGAATCCAGAAAGGCCAACGGCTGCTTAATATTCCGATTAAATAATAGACTATTCAAGTACCTGATGGTATATGTATCAATATTATTTAAGGTTGAACTCTGATTAAAATATTCAATGGCCTTAGCATATTGGCCGGTAGACAATAATAAATCACCGATTCGGGTTCGGATCTTTTTGGTGAGATCTACATTGGGACGAGATACAAGTGCAGTTTCGTAGGAAATTTTTGCACCACCCATATCCTGCAGAAAATTTAATTGGATTTCCCCTAATCGAAAATGCACAGTGGCGGTTGGTTGTGATGGTGGGAGTAAAACCAGAATGGATTGATAATGTTCTATCGTATTGGCCAATGGATCATCCAGGATATTGGGTGTTTTTACTCGAATGGGTTGAAAAAATTCATTGTCAGGGTACCATTTCACAAATTGTAATTTCGTTTGGTTCTGAATAATTTGATTTTCGTATGCTTGTCCTAAACCCAATAAAGTTTTGCCCAATATGGAAGGGTCTTTTTGAGTCATATGTTGTAGAAAGTAATGATAAGCGCGAATGGACAATTTATATTGTTTTTCTTTCATAAGGTTTTCAGAAAAAACCAGCCACCGTTTTGAATCACCTGGATTATTTACACCCATTTTTTCATGTTGATCCAGCGCCTTTTGAAACTGTCCAGTTTTATAATAAAATCCCGCTGATATTATTTTTACTTCTGGAATGATTGCTGACGCAGACAACAGGGTGGAGTCAATCAATGCATGGGTTGTTGAATCATCGCTCATGAGTAAAATACGGTCAGTCGCATATCTCAAATATTGTTTTTGATGCCGAATTAAGGTCAAATATTCTCTTAAAGATCGGTCGTATGTTTGTCGGGATTGATAATAATTTGCCAGGTCAATGGCTAAGAAATGAGGTTCGTTAAATTGGTCTCTTCCATCACGGACGAGAGATTCCATGGCTTCCGTTTGACCAAATCGAATATAGGTGTGGAACAAGAGCCGATAAGTGGTCTGATTGGTTAATTTAGTTTTTCTAAAATGGCGCCAGATTTCCAACGCTTTCTCCTGCTCTTGATTGCGAAAATAAAACTCCCCAAGTGTTAATTCAGATTGGAGATCTTCGGGATGATTTTTCATCCAATTTTTAATCAATGGAATTCCTGAAGCTGGATCCCCGGTTTTAGAATAAATATTTTTTAATTGAAAATAGGCCGGCTGGTTGTTAGGGTCGCCGTTTAATATTTGATTATATATTTGGATTGCCCCATCCAAATTGCCCGACTGTTCCATAGCCATGGCTTGGACAAATGCCGCTTGTCCTTCCGGGAGTACCTCAATTTGGGCAGTTAATTGGACGATTATCAACAAAGGCCAAAGATGCTTCAAGGGTTGATTCTTTCTATTTGAATTGAGGTACTTGTATCAGGCATAATGACTGCTTCCGCCTCACTAAGTGCATTGAAATAGCGTCGGATCATTTTTTGATAATCACGGGAATACCCCGACTTTAAAGCATGGTTCATGGCATTCATAATGAGCGATTGTCTCTGTCCCAAATCTTGGGGTAATCCCGAAGGCCCGGCGAATACAACCTGTGTGGCTGTTTCTGATTTTCTTTCTTCTTCAAACCCCCGTTGTGTCATTGATTTTTGGCTGTCAATCATACGAGATAAAATCCGTTGCTGACGGTCTGATGTTTGCCGGTTAAACTGTTTTCGATCTAAATCCTTGATGACTTGGTCCATTTCATTGGCAATGCCTGATAAATCTCCTAATCCTTGTTCTCCAGCTTGTTCCATTTCATCCATCATTTGTTGGAGTGACTTCCGAACACCTTGCTGTTGAGCTAACATTTGCTGCATCAGCCCTTCCTGCATGGAAGATGCCATTTGACCGAGTGCTAATTGCATCCCCTGGTTATTAATCCCCTGTTGTTGTCCCGCCATTTCTTCCATGCGTTTCAAGAATGCTTCATAACCGCTGGCAGAGCCACCTTCCTGCATTTGTTTAATCGTTTGAATAATCGTTTTTGCACCTTCATTTAACGCAGCCATTGCCTGTCCTTGATTCCCTAAAGACCCGCTACCATTCCGCTCAGCCAGTTTTCCTTTAGAAGTTTCCATTTGAGCATAGGCCATCCCCAGTTTCCGGCCCATATCCGGAGAAACCATAAATGTTTCTCGTGATAAGGTCATCGTATTGTTCATCGTTTGGGACAGTTGGTCTTGAAGCATTTGCTGGTTTCCAGCTAAATCGCCCAATCGGGGGGAATTTCTGGGAATATCTCCTGTCTCATTTTTCAAAGATTCTTGAGCTTTCGAAAGGGTAAGGACGTCACGCAAAATAGATCTGAATTTACGGGCCATGTCCTGGGTTGTTTCCCTTTGAAAATCGTTTAAAATATTTTCCATGGACAATTCCATAGATTCTAATGATTGAAGGCCGGCGTAACTATGATCCATTGCCGAATAGGAGTTTTGTTTTTTTAGACTTTGAACAGTTTCATTTAAATGGTTTTCAGAAGATTGAGCTTGTTCTGAATCAGATAAATCTTCCAATCTTTTAGCCGTCTTTCGGCTAAAGTCCTTTACGTCTTTTGCAGCAGCATTCATGGCATCCAGAATATCATCCAATTCGTTCTGGCTCATTTTTTCCTCCAGACTTAATCGATCAAAAATCGAAGGGTCCGTTTGGCGTGTTGTCCGTCTGATTTGTTCATCAATATTATCTTGATTCTCGACCAATTGCTGGATTCGTTTTCGCAATTCATCCACTTGCTGCTCCGCTTTTACCCGTTTAAATATATCTAGAAATCGATCCAATTCCTGTTCGATTTGCTCCAAATTATTTGATAGGTTTTCTAAAGCACTAAGCAAATCTTTTGAATTCATATTTTCAAGTGCCTGATGCATCCAATCCATGTTTTGAAGCATTTCCGGTGGAAAAATATCTTCAATTAATTTTTGCAAATCTTTGAATTTTTCCATCAAGTTGTCTGAAAATAATTGATGTTTTTCACCGGTATTATTCAATGCTTCCAATTGTTCTGACAACGCTTCATAATCAGTTAATTTATCTTGAACCGATTCCAGAGTTTCTTTCAGCGCTTGCTGGTCTTTCCAATTGGGCTTATCTGTTTTTAAAAGGGTTAATTCCACTTTTTCCAATTGTTTCTGAAGTTTTTGTATTTCTGCTAACTCCATTTCCACAGCATCAGAAATTTCACTTCCTCTTTCATTAAATGAATGAAATAAGTCATTGAGTGACGGTAACCGGGCGATAAAAGTTCCAGATATAGATTTTTTAGGACCAGAAATATCATCATTATCGTATAATTCAAAATGGAAATGAACTTCATCTTCCGGCATAAGGCCAAGGGGTACCAAGTTCCAAACGGTATTGATATCCTGACGGGAGTGGTTTGGATCCTCTATATGAATGCTGAATATGGATATAAATGGTTCCATTTGAATATAACTTGGCCGTTGGATTTCATAGGCAATCTGAAGGTTAGAAAAACCAAAGTCATCTTCAATCGTCATCATAATAGGAATAGATTGGTCGCCGCCCAATTCTACAATAGGCGGTGGTTCCATGATAGTCATTTCCGGTGTTAGATCAGGAATCATTTGTAACTTAAAAGGAATGGGATTTCGGTTTGTAATTCCGCGAAGGTCCGTTAAATGAATGGAAAATTCTCCGTCTTCCTCCATAATAAAATTATAATGAGCTTTTTTCCGCTTCACCTTCATCATTTGGGCTTCACCATTTAAAATCAATTTTGCTTGAGCTAATTGTTGATTCGATTGAAGATGAACTGAAATGCTTGATCCATTTAGTGCTTGGATTTCAGCTTGATTTGCCTTTTGAATTTGTGGGATTAATCCCGTGTATTCTGGCGGACGAATCGTAACAGAAAAATCCTCAATGGTGGGACGGTCTGTGACAGAAATAGAATAATCTTTCGATGAAATTTCATTCCATGGCTGCCAAAATTGTGTTGATGTATAGAATGAGCGGTAACGGTAGTTCTGGAATACTTCTTTTAATTCTGCAGTAAAAATATTTTTATCTTTTGTAGGGTAGATTGTTTTTAAAATCAGTGAATCTCTTCCTGGAAAGAAAGCCACGGGTTTGAATTCTATTTGAAGGGAATCGGGAATGTCGCCGATTGCTGAGAATGACACGACTGTATTTTCCCCGCCTAGGACATTCATGTGTCGGGATAAACTTTTTAATTTAAAAGGCTTGGGAACAATGAATTCTGTTTTTGGGTGGGTCCAACGGTATAAAGATGAGATGGAATGCTTCCATGTAAAAGCCAAAGATAAGATAGAGATTGTTAGTCCAATAAATGTAATGCGTTTCCAATGATGAATGCGTTCCAATGGAAATAATTCCAGTAGATTAAGTTTTTTCAGTTTTTGAGTTGTTTGATCGATAAATGCATGACTGAGTTCGGTTGATTCGGATTCTTGTACATCCCTTTCTATCTGAAGGGCGTTGATAAGTGTATCTTCTTTTGGTAGAGCATGTTTGCCTGTTATTCGTGCCAAATAAGACCAACGATAGCGCCCAAAGGCATTCGCTTTAATTTGTACGGCAGAAATAATGAACCAAGTAATTCCAATGATTATAGCACTAATGATAACCATCCAAACAGCAAATCGTGTAAAACTGGATAAATAAAAAATATTTTCTACCATGAGTCCTGCGATAAACAAACTGAGGAATAAAGTGTATATTTTCCATCCTGTAATTTTGATGTCATACACGATAGCCGTTCGGCGAATCTCAGTTAAATATTGGGAAATCAAATTCATTGTGTCAGAGAAAACCATACAATGTTAACACCCATTTTGAGAGCAGCTTGGCGAATTATTTGAGGATCATGATGCACTTCAGCATCCTCCCACCCATCTCCCAAATCTGATTCGTAAGAATAAAATGCCAAGAGTCGATCGCCATCAAATAATCCCAACCCTTGGGGTGGCTTGCCATCATGTTCATGGATTTTGGGCAATCCTTTAGGGAAATCATAAAAAGCATGAAAAATTTTATGATCAAATGGAAGTGCCACCCATTCTTTATCCGGGAAAACCCGCTTCATCTCTCGACGAAACGAGGCATCCATGCCATAATTGTCATCTGCATGGAGAAATCCCCCTTTGAGTAGATAATCCCTGAGATATCCTACCCCGTCCTCGGTGAATCGAATATTTCCGTGGCCGGTCAAATAAAGGTATGAATGACTGAATAATTCTGGATCCGTTAGTTTAATTCGATATTCGTTCGGTTCTACAAGAATAGTTGTATGCTCCGATATGTACTCCAGTAAATTGGGAAGACTGCTTGGATCTCCATACCAATCGCCACCGCCGCCATAATGAATCCTTGCGATGGAAAATGCCTGAGCTGGTAACCACATAGTGAATATTACCAATAGAATAATATGTTTAATGAATTTCAAATGATCCATGCCATGAATAATATTATTATGAAGGGGGATAGTTCCCCATTGAAATAAAGTTTAAGAAATTACTGCTTTTCGACTTAGGATAAACAGATTCTTTCTTAAAGAATCCTTTTCAAAGGATTCTTTAATGGATACCTTGCGATGAGTGGTGAAATTCACCTATTTTGAATGGTTGTGATACGAAAATCAATCCCCATCATCTTAATCTTTTTCTCCTTTATTTCGGCCGGTGAAGTATCGGCCGTTCAAGATACATCCAAGTCTCTAATTTTTAAGGTTTTCAATATAAATGAGGAATTGAGTGGCGATTACGAAAAAGGGTATATCTGGGACCGTATTTTTAGAAGGAGGGAATTTCACCGTCCCATCAATTTTATTCCAATGGAACTAAGGTATGGTTTCGGCTTCAATGCCGGAGGTGGATTTTTGGGATTAGGCAGTCTTAAAAGCAATTGGATATCTTATGAATCAGACGTTACGGAATTTAGTGGTGGGAGCTTTACATCTCGACTGGGTCATCAATTGGATTTGGATATACTAAAAACAAACTTAGCCTATTATTGGTTTGGCAATAGTTGGCTTGATATGCATACAGGAATTAATCTCCGTTATTCTTCTCTATTTTTACCTGCATCGATTCCCAGTGAATGGAATGCAACTAATACTTCATGGCTTGCAGAAACAAAATTTACCGGCAAAATGATGGAGGTGGCATGGAGCCAATCACTTATGCTTCAGTGGTTTGAAAGCTGGTACACCACATATCGATATACATATGGAGTTGCATTTTCTGAACTATATGGGACAGCCGGTTCTCCCACGGGATATGGTCCGTCTCAATCATTCACCATGGGCGCACGAATAATTCTTGATACAGGCATGTCCAATCGGTTTGCTGTTGGCGTGGATTTGAAATACACCCATACCAATATTAATCACATTAAAGATTCCGATGATGTAACGCCAATAAACAAATTTACCATTCAAACGGCTGGAATTTATGCCACAGCGTCGGTATTTTTTGGCGGTCGAAAGACCAAAGGTGATTCAGGGAAAATGCATTATTACCGCCGGGATTATATCAATGCGAAAAGATTATTGGAAGAATTTGTGGATGAAAACCCAAGTCATGCCAATATCCATCGTGCTAAAAAGTTAATTGTGGAAAGTGAAAGAAAAATTCCGTATCAGCTTATGCGAGAGGGAATGAGCTTCGATGAAAGGGGCATGATTGAACGCGCCGTAGAAAGATATATCAGAGCAAAATCTATGGCCGACACATTATTAGCCGGCGTGATTAATGAAAGATTGCGAGAGATTGCTTTCCGAGAAGTGGAAAAGGCAGAAATTTGGTTAAACAAAGGATATGGAGACACAGCGATTGCCCATGTTACCATGGTGTCTGGTTGGCATCCTGAAATCAGACACCACGTGAAACGATTCAAAATTACTCTGTTAATGAACCAGGGGGAACAATTGTATAAAATTGGATTGAATGACCGTGCCTTATCTTATTTTGATAAAGCATTAGAAATGGACCCAGGGCTCACCTTTGAAGTAGCGATATATAAACATAGAATTGCAGCAGATTTATTAACCATGGCGGATTCATTAAAAGATTTGAATTCTTTAAGGTTTGTTGTCTATGCGTTGGAAGAAACGAAACGATTAACTGGCGGATTGAGTAAAACGAATGGACGAATTTTAGATGAACTAAAATTAAAATTAACCGAGAGAGATGTATGGATTAACCGACAAAAAATCGATGAAATTCTCAGAAGTGAAAAAGAAATTCAAGAGGCCATAAAACCCATCGAACTTGGAATGACCATCTCTAAGGTGGAGGATATTATGGGGAGTCCTTCCGAAATGATGTCAAAAGGTTCAGAAAAACAGAATCAACTCTGGATTTACCGTTATGAAAACGGTACGAAAGTTTATTTAACCTTTACTAATTATAAATTATTTCGAATCGAAAAAGAATAATTCTGTCATAGCAAATGGGCGTTTTTTCTTACGAAAGCAATTTCGGTTAAGATGACTTTCATCACTCCTGTAGCAGGGACCGCAAAGAGCATACCTAAAGGCCCTAAAATTTTGCCACCGATTAATAAAGAAATCATAACAATGATAGGATGAAGGCCGACACTTTTCCCTACGAGAGCTGGTGTAATTAAATTGCCTTCAATTTGTTGAACAATTAAAAACATTAATACAATGTCTAAAAGGTAAAAGGGTGATGGTATCGCTCCAAATAGTGTATGGGCCATGGCGGCTTCGTTACCAATATTATTCATAAATGCAATTAATACGGCAGGAATCATGCCCACAAATGGGCCGATAAGGGGAATAAGGTTAGCCAACCCAGCAATAATACCAATAAAAACAATGAGCGTTAAATTGGCACCAAAAAAATTGAGAAGTAAAAGTCCTACTACTGACATGGCAGCAACACTGGCGGCTGAAAGGAACTGCCCACGTAAATAACTGGATACGGATTTTTCAA
>CATMGX010000032.1:0-15932 GCA_950067765.1 uncultured Fidelibacterota bacterium | reverse complement strand
GGCAACGGTTTTGACAAAATCCAATTTGTGATTCCTATCCAAAACCGCTTTGCCATAGGTCTTTCTCTTAAACCAGTCAATGATAATAATGCATATTTCAAAACAGATTCAACCCGTATGAGTTTTCAGGGTCGTGATCTCACATTCAATAAAGAATTTCGTTCAGGCGGTGGCATATTAGCCGGGTCATTTGGATTCGCCATTCCTATGAATGATAGAATGGGGTTGGGTTTGTCTTTTGATAAGTTATTTGGTTCGTCCCGGGATGAAGAATCGTTAATATTGAACTCAGTTCATTATCGATTATTCAATATCAAAACGTATAGTGGTTCCGTATTTAATATTAATTTTGCTGGAAAATTTTATGATGCGAAAAATGTAATGGTAACGGGATATGCACGCATTAGCATGACGAGGGAACCGGTTTCCGGTACGCAATACCAATTTGATTTATTTGAAGATATAAATGATAACTATTCTTTTGATACAGACGATTACCCAGCGACGATTGACGTGGATACAATTAAGGTTTCAAATATTTATGCTCCCAGCAGTTTCAGTTTTGGTCTGAATGCTGGATTTAATAATGATTTAAATATTTTTGGAGAATTCCAATTATGGAACGATCAGGCGACCAATGGAAAATATACCAGTATATATAAGGATCAAATTGGATCCAAATCACATGTGGGTGGCGGGCTCGTTAAATTCGGAAAAATGGGAGCACGATCCTGGCAAGATAGAATAACAATGCGATTTGGTATATTTAAGGAATCTTACCTTTTAAAAAATAGTGGAAGAAAGATAAATGAGAATGGAATAACAGTAGGGTTTGGATTTAAATTCGCCGCCACTGGAAACCAGTTAGATGTAGCATATCGCACAGGTGCGAGATTTATGACGAATGATTATAAAGAATCAATTCAAGAATTTACGATAGGACTTAGCCTTGGAGATATTTGGTTTCTCAGAAGGAGAGCAAAATAATGAAATATCAAAAATTCATTCAAAAGTTATTAATGTTGGGCGTTGCGTCAGTTTTTATGACCATGTGTATGCCACCAGGACAGTCAGATGCGGATGCAGATGCAGCGGAACAAGCCCGACTGGATTCTATTCGGACAGTACGATGCCCAAGGGTTTTGAGTAGCGCAGCAGAATTTTATAAAAATCGTGATTGGGAAGCCACTGTTCGAGCTTACGGTGAATTGACAGATTTAGGGTGTGATCAGGATGATCCCAAGGAAGTGTACCTCTATTATGCGATTGCCTATGAATATATGGGTAAATATGACAGTTCTGAAATTGTCTTGTTGAAAGGACTCACATTTCTCCCGGACAATGTAGCTTTGAGAAAACGTCTTGCTTATGCTTATGATAAACAGGGAAAAGCTGAACTTCGAATGGACGAATTGGACCGGTTGACTTTTTTAGCCCCAGAAGATATAGATATTAAAATTGAATTAGCCAAACTCTATGCTGATGAAGAGCAATATGATTACCAAATCGCTGTTTTAAACGCCATTCTAAAATTGCAGCCTACCAATGAGGGGGCCCAAAGTGATTTAGCACGGGCCTATGAATTAAGTGGACGGGATCCATTGGATGTATATAAAAAACGATTTAACAATAATCCGAATAATATTTCTTACGGTTTGGATTATGCGGATAAACTCTTAACGGCTGATCGCCCGGATGATGCAGTAAAGGTATTAAAACAAGTAGTTGCTGCGGATCCTACCAGCAAAGTTGGGTACCGTAAGCTGGCCCAAGCATACGATAAAGATGATCGTTTATTAAATGCAGCAAAAACATATGAACGACTTTTTAGATTAGACCCTCGGGATTTTCGTGTGGCTATCAAAATCGCTGACGCATATCTAGAAGAACAAGATTATAAGGCGGCCTTTGATTGGGCAGATAAAGCAGTAACCATTTCGGGGGAAGGTGAAGCTTTTGGCGCCAAAGGCAATGTATATTATAAAGCATTCCAGACATGTCGTTCCGGTGAAATCTCCACCGATGACCGGGTTGTAGCAACATTAGCTTATCAATTATTTGGGGATGCGGAAGACAAAGGGTTTTCTCGTTTTAATCGGTCCAAAGATTGGTTAAAAGAAAATGAAGTTTTATTTGGAAGGCCCCAATGGTTTATGATGGATGCAACTGTAAAAAACCGTGGATATATCAAGGCGGAAAGCAGTTGTTATAACTGGGTATCTGAAAGGTTGAATAAAGGAAAAGGATGGTAAAAAGTGGCATCCACCAAAGAGGCTTATACTTTTTTACACAATACCGATTCTGAACTATATAAAGTATTAATGCGTGAAGTCTCCAGGGAAGATCACACCTTGGAGTTAATCGCGTCTGAGAATTTTGTCAGTTACCCCGTTCTGGAAATGGCGGGTGGGGTGATGACTAATAAATATGCCGAAGGATACCCCGGTGCGCGGTATTATGGCGGGTGTGAGCACGTGGATGAAGCTGAGAATTTGGCAAGGGACCGGGCTCAAAAATTATTCAATTGTGAATATGCTAATGTTCAGCCACATTCCGGTTCCCAGGCGAATATGGCAGCCCTCATGACATTTCTGAATGTGGGTGATACCATAATGGGATTGGATTTAGCCCATGGTGGGCACCTAACCCATGGCAGCCCCGTTAATTTTTCCGGAAAATTGTATAATGTTATTTCATATCAAGTTAGCCGCGAAACCGGACGTGTCGATTTTGATGCATGCCGTAAGCTAGCGAAAGAACACAAACCTAAATTAATTATATGTGGTGGAAGTGCTTATCCCAGATTCATTGAATTTGAGCAATTTCGTGAAATAGCGAACGAGGTTGGTGCATTTTTGATGGCAGATATCGCCCATCCCTCCGGTCTGGTTGCCACAGGAATTCATCCATCTCCAATGCCATATTGTGATGTAGTAACGACCACCACCCATAAAACACTTCGAGGCCCTCGGGGTGGTATGATTTTAATGGGTAAAGATATTGAAAATTCATGGGGCGCTGTTGCACCTAAATCCGGCCGAACTAAAATGATTTCTGAGCTATTAAATTCTACTGTTATGCCCGGGATCCAAGGTGGCCCTCTGATGCATATTATTGCTGCAAAAGCTGTGGCATTTGGTGAAGCATTGAAACCAGAGTTTAAAGTATACGCCCAGCAAATAGTGGAAAATGCACATACCATGGCAGAAGCATTGTTGGTAAAAGATTATCAATTGGTTTCTGGTGGGACAGATACCCATGTAATTCTCATTGACCTTACGAATAAAAATGTCACTGGAAAAGCGGCGGAAAAAGCATTAGAAAGAGCGGGCATTACCGTAAATAAGAATATGGTTCCATTTGATGAACGGAGTCCGTTTGTCACCAGTGGAATGCGCGTGGGAACACCAGCCATTACGACGCGGGGTATGGGTAAAAAGGAAATGAACCACATTGTTGATTTAATTGACCAAGTGATTTGTGATATAGACAATGATGCAACCATCAACCGCGTGAAGGCGGAAGTCAACTCTGTATGCGAATTATTCCCATTATATCGTGAATTACACGATTAAGTTTTCTCCCTTAATTCAGCACCTTTTCTCCAAACCATTATTGAGCGTTGTCATATTTGCAGGCTTAGCATGCAGTCCGCAAATGATTATTCTTCAGCAAAAACCGGAATGGGCGAAAGGTGGGTATCATTATTATGTTGGTAGAATTGAAAAAAAACTTTTAAGAAGTCCGGATGATCCGGTGTTATTACAAAAGGGATGCGAAGCCTTAACCCAGTACACATTTGGGTTTATCATGGAAGAAGCGGACCGGCTTATGACAATAGACTACAATGGTGGAAAAGAACTCTATTCACAGGCAAATAAGCATTTTAATCAAGCAGTGCAGTACGGTAACAAATCGTTAATGCTCAAATTTGAAAAATATGATGGCTGGATTAGTAATCAATCTGATTTAACTCCGAAATTTACCGATGAAGATGTTCCAAATTTATTCTGGACCGCTGCAGCCTATGGAGGCGCCATCAAATCAAGTCGCGGAAATCCAGAATGGGTCATTTTACTCCCAAGGGTAGGACAATTATTAGAAACGGCTTTAACCATAGATTCAAATTGGAATAAGGGCGCTATATATTCAGCGATGATTTCTTATACCATGAGCCGGCCTGACCCACCGAATAAAAAAGAATCCATTGCTGAAGACTTCTTCAAAAAAGCAGTGATTGCATCCAATGGATTAGACCTGGGACCATATGTAACGTTGGCTGAAAGTGTGATGATTTCAACCCAAAATCGCAACGAATTTACAAATTTATTATATAAAGCATTAAATATTGATATGAAGGCAGACCCAGATTTAGCTTTAGCCAATCAAATTAACCGGAATCGGGCCCAATGGCTCATGGATAATATTGATGAATTCTTTTATTAAACGAAAAACATTATGAAACGTAACATACTTATCATCGTCCTTTGCTTATCTGTTCAGTTATTGTGGGCAAAAAAGATTATTGTAAAAATGGCCACTTTAGCGCCGGAAGGTACGGATTGGCATGGTTTACTTGTTGATTTAGGTCAGCAGTGGATAGAAGCTACCGATGGTGAAGTGCTTTTGAGAATCTACCCAGGTGGCGTTGTGGGAGATGAACGAGACATGATACGTAAAATGCGTATTGGTCAAATCCATGGTGCGGCAATTACCAATGAGGGAATGACTGAAATTAATCCATATTTTACTGCATTTTATATGCCCATGATGTATCAATCTTATGAAGAGGTGGATTTTGTAAGAGAGCGGTTAAATGATGAATTATACGATGAGACAGAGAAGAATGGATTTAAAGTACTCACCATGGTGGATGTGGGCTGGGTTTATTGGTTTTCTAGCGAACCTGTATATACACCGGAAGATCTTAAAAAATCAAAAATATTCACATGGGCGGGAGATTATAAATCGAGTCAACTTTATGAAAAACATGGCTACCAATCTGTCCCATTGGCCATTACGGATGTGCTATCTGGCCTGCAGACGGGATTGATAAATACCTTGGGATTTAATCCGATGTATGCCTTGTCTCAGCAATTATTTGGAATTGCGGATAACATGCTGGATATGAAATGGGGGAATTTGACAGCTGCCATCGTGATTGATAATCGAACCTGGAATCGCATTAAACCGGAACACCAATCTATGATGCTCGATATTGCGCAAAACTTAGGGAATGGTTTTCAGAAGAAGAACAGGCATGAGACAAATAAAGCCGTTGATGTTATGAAGGAATATGGATTGACAGTGAATACACCCACGCCCGATCAAGTGAAAAAGTGGGAAGATCTTATCGAAAGGATGTACCCAGATTTAAGAGGTTCTCTTATTGATGAAGTTACATTTGATCGATTGATGGAGATTAAAAAAGAAATGGATTCCCTTTCCAATTAAAAGTCATTCTCTTGTCATATTTTAATATAAAATCGATCGAAAAGTATTTTACTTTATTTGTATTTATTGCGCTCGTTTTACTCCCGGCTCTTGAAGTAATTACACGACTATTTGGAACAACGGGCGTGGTTGCATCTCCCGTCCTTGTCCAACATTTAACATTATGGATTGGTTTTGCTGGCGCCGTAATTGCAGCACGGCGGAATAAGCTTTTGGCGTTAACACGGGAACCTTTGTTCGCAGTGAACCCCACCATCAACTGGTCTAAGTTTCTTGCCAAGATTATTACCGTCTTTCTTGTCTTGGCCTTGGCATACGGTAGTTGGGAATTAGTAAAAATTGAAATGGCCTATCCGGTGAATATTGCACCATTTTTACCCCGATGGGTGGCACAACTTGTTATGCCAATAGGGTTGTTCCTTATTGCAGTTCACCTAATTATGAATGGGTATGACAAATGGCGGAATCGAGGGATTCTTCTGGCCGGCGTAATCTTCTTATCTCAGGTTGATCGTTTTGATAGTTTGCGGGAATCGTCCATTTTTATGTGGGTGAGTATCCTGTTGATTCTATTTTCCATATATAAAGGTGCACCTATTTTCATTGGATTGGGCGGGTTAGCTATTCTCTTTTTCTGGCAAGATTACACGCCATTGTCAGCAATCCCGGCTGAAGCATATCGCATTGTTGTTTCACCTACATTGTCCACCATACCCCTTTTTACGTTGGCGGGATATATTTTGGCAGAAAGTCGCGCTTCCGAACGCCTCGTCCGGTTATTTCGCGCATCGTTTGGCTGGATTCCCGGCGGAACGCCGATCGTTCTTGTGTTGCTATGTGGTTTTTTCACTGCATTAACAGGGGGGTCAGGTGTCACCATATTGGCCTTGGGCGGATTGCTGTACCCTCTGCTCATGAAAGAGGGTTACTCAAAAGAATTTTCTTTGGGCCTTATAACTGTTGCAGGATCTTTAGGATTGTTATTTCCACCCAGTTTACCATTGATTATTTATGGTGTAACGGCAGCGGTATCTGTTAAAACAATTTTTCTCGCTGGAATTGTTCCTGGATTTTTGAGAGTGGTTATGATCGGTGGATGGGCCGTTTGGCAAGGTGAGGCGCAACATATTAAGCGACATAAATTTAATTTAACTGAGATCAAAAAATCCATCATAGAAACGAAATGGGAAGCCATGATTCCCTTTTTCATTTTATTCGGTATTTTTGGTGGTTTTACAACCTTAGTGGAAACTGCTGCATTGACGGTGGTATATGTGTTTATTATAGAGGTATTCGTATATAAAGATTTAAAGAGCAAGGATTTGAGAAAAATTATACTGGATTGCTCCACTTTAATCGGCGGTGTTCTGATTATTTTAGGTGTAGCCATGGGGTTGACGAGTTATTTAGTGGATGCGCAAGTTCCCTTTAAACTTCTGGCGTGGGTTAAAACGTTTATTAGTTCGAAACTTGTCTTTTTATTGATGTTAAATATTTTTCTATTAGCCGTTGGGTGCATGATGGATATATTTTCTGCCATTATTATTGTGGTGCCACTCATCACACCATTGGGAGCGTATTTTGGGATTGATCCCGTTCACTTAGCCATTATTTTTATTGCCAACCTGGAACTTGGTTTTTTAACCCCACCCGTCGGAATGAATTTATTTTTATCTGCATATCGATTTGATGAAAATATGCCCACTATTTATAAATCCACGTTGCCATTTTTTATGGTCATGCTATTGAGTGTTTTAGCTATTACATATATCCCAATTCTATCAACCTGGGCCGTAAATTAATATATACAATCCCTTGCCTTGATAGAGAAGAATAGGGTAATTTCATCCAAATAACAGGAGTGCCAATAAAACATCGCTAACGGTTGATACGTTTCAAACATCATGGAAGGATTAAAAACCTCCCAAAAATTATACCCCGAATCGGGGAAAGGACTATTACTATGAAACGAATATATTCAATTGTGGCGGCGCTTCTGCTTTTTTGCAGTCCGTCCCTCAATGCTCAAAGTGAAGCAGGTGCCATATTTCTGCTTATATCTCCCGGTGCTCGTGCCGGCGGTATGGGAGAAGCACAAGTGGCTGTTGCCAACGATGCTTACGCAAGCTATTGGAATCCGGCCGGGCTTGCATTCCTGACCGGATCCGAAATTGCATTTATGCATGTGAATTGGCTCCCGAACTTAGCCGATGACCTGTATTACGAATTTTTGGCCTTTCGAAAAACATTCCCAACCTTGGGAACTCTGGGTGGTCATTTAATTTATTTAAATTTGGGTGAACAAGTCCGGATGGATGAATATGCCCAATATCAGGGAAAATTCACTTCCTATATGACGGCGGCAGCTCTGTCTTACAGTACCAAGCTTTCGCCCAAATCCTCCTTTGGGATGAACGCCAAAATTTCGTACCAGCATTTAGTCGAACTGGGCACCGGTTCAGAAAAGGGTAAAGGAACCTCCACTGATTTTGGTTTTGATTTAGGATATATGCATAAAGAATTTTTAACACCCAAATTGGATTTAGGTGTGACCATGACAAACATCGGCCCAAAAGTTTCATTTATTGATCCGGATCAGGCAGATCCACAGCCTACCAACCTGACCCTTGGGTTGGCATACGAAATATTTAAAAGTGACTATAACAGCCTTAAAATGGTGTATGATGTTGATAAACTCTTAGTGGCGTCCTATCCAGACATGGATTGGGATGGGGATGGTATTGTAGGTGGTTTTGACAATGATGGGAAAGAGGCTGTAAAAAATGCAAATTACAATCAGAATGGTCTTTTAGAAACTGCCCATAAGGATCGGCTGTTTAAAGCCATTTTTACTTCCTGGGTAGATGACTGGCTTTTGGGGGGCGATATTGACCGTTCTCCGGCAGGCGAGGAATCCGATAAAAAGATTGGTGGCTGGGAATGGGCCGGCGATGCAAATGGAAACGGAGATCGTGATCCTGAAGAAATGATTAATACGGCCAGTGAATATGGTGCCGGTTTTGGTGACTATAATTGGGGTATTTATAACGAGTGGGGTCAAAAAGAAGTTGGTTCAGCAAAAGACCGCTCTATTTCAGATGAATTAGATAAGCTTGTTCACAACTTTGGGTTAGAATATTGGTATTCTTCCTACTTTGCATTGAGAACCGGATATTATTTCGATAAAACAGGGAAAATACAAAACCCAACTTTTGGTGTCGGATTGCGCTTCTCTAATTATGGTTTCGATTTTGGATATACATCTGGAGAACCGGGTCACCCTTTGACTAATACCATGCGGTTCTCCATGAATATTCAGTTTTAACCTGAATTTCAAATGAACCTCTCCTCATTGAGCAGGTGGACAATCGTCCTGCTGCTTTATGCATTATTCCCCATAAATGCCCAAGTATTGGGAGATCTTAAAATTGCCGTTATTCGGGTGTCATTTCCTCTCCAGGATTACACCGGCGTTTCTGGAAATGGAGATTTTCTATATGCGGCGAAGCCAATCGAATGTGGCGATTACACCATCGACCCGCCACCTCATGATCGCCATTATTTTCAATCCCATCTCATAGCGGTTGATAGCTATTATCGATCAGTCTCTTATGGAAAGTTTGGGATCGATCTGCAGAATTCTACCGTATTCCCTTCAGAGAATGAATCCAGCTATTTAATCAACACATCCATGAACTATTACAATGAGATTAGCCAGGATGATGCCCATGAAAAACGGATCACTGAATTATTAAGGGATGCTGTTACTCAAGCATATGAAGCAGATAATATTGACTTTAGCCAATTTGATTTAATTACGGTTGTTCACCCTGGAGTGGGGCAGGATTTCCAATTACCTTTCCTTGATCCCACCCCTGAAGATATACCATCTACCTACGTGGATAAAAATATGGTAATTTCCCATTTAGGTGGCCCCATTCAAGTGGGAGGTTCGAATATTCCTCATGGAATTATTATTCCTGAAACACAAAATCACCTTTTTTACGATGAAACATTATTTGATCAACTAGGCAGCCCCTGTGATATTCAATACAGCATTACGGGCACTTTGGCCATGATGATTGGTTTTGCAGTTGGTTTGCCGCCATTATGGGATTTGGAATCGGGTTTGTCTGGTGTAGGTGTTTTCAGCCTCATGGATCAAGGTTCTAATAACGGCCGTGGAATCATTCCTGCACCACCAGATGCATGGACAAAAATCTATGCGGGATGGGAAACTTCGACTGAGATTAACTATAATGACCTTATTAATCTTAAAAGTGGTGAAGCCAATCACATTGTAAAAGTTAATATAGGTCAGGACGAATATTTTTTAATAGAAAATCGGAATAATTGGTATCGAGATGGTGTGAGCATTGATTCGGCCCGATATGGAGTCTGGGAAAAAACGGATGCCCATCCTTCTTTTATTAATGTGCTGATGGATTCTGTGGGTGCAAAAAAGAATGATTATGGCGTCATAACGGAAATTTCCAATTATAATTTGGGTTTACCTGCATCTGGGTTACTAATCTGGCATATTGATGAAAAAAAGATACGTGAGGGATTGAATGTCTTTTCCATTAATTCAAACAGAAAACATAGGGGTATCGATTTAGAAGAAGCGGACGGCGCCCAAGATATGGGATATATATCGAATCTATTTACGGACCCATCTTCCGGTTATTGGGGGGATATGTGGTTTGCAGAAAACCAAGAATATTTCCGCGCCAACGCAGAAGGGAGTATGGATTTCTCTTCTTTCACCCATCCCAATACAAAGTCTAATTCTGGTGCTAATTCAGGGGTTAACATCAGCAATATATCTAAGGCTGGGGGAACCATGTCTTTTACCTTATCATCCAGTTATGATATGGCTTTCCTAAAGGACGAGAATAAATCCATTCTTTTTCAATGGGATGTAGATGGTGATGGCGATTTGGATTTTGTGGGTGAAGGGGATTCGCTCTGGTGGGGAGATGACCTAAATGATATAAGTACTTTTTATAATAATAAGGGTGAAGATATTCAGGCTTGTATTGTACAAAATTCAAATTCCACTGGTCTGGCAATAGTTAGTAATAAACCAAATGAGATCTTTTTCAAATGGTTTGAGTTTGATTCTGACATAGAAAACTTTGTTCTTACGTGGGAGAATAAAAATACGTCTATAGGATCAACTCGGCTTCTTAAAGCAGATGGCCAACATAAACGAATATGGATTATTGACGATTATTCACAATCTATCGTTACAGTTGATTCAATTATTAATTTGTATTTGACCCATGATAATTTGCCCTATATAGATAATAATCATCGAATATCATATTATTTGGATCCTATGGGTATAAGTGTAACAAGAGTTCCAGTTAGCAAGGATATCATATATAAAGGTGATTTCAAATATTTATCATTAATTGATCTTGAAAATGACGGGCATGCTGAAATTATTCTAACTGACAAAGAAGGTAGCATTCATGTATTGGATTCGAAATTTATTTATAAAAACGGTTTCCCCATAGAAGCAAAAGCTATTGGCCCTATTTTAGGATTAGATATAATGGAAGACGAGAATCCCGAATTGGTTTACCAAAGTGGTGATGGAAGTATTCGGATCCTAAATAATGAGGGGATTGAAATAGACCGTATTTCAAATGGGGATAAATTAAAAGGATTGGGGTCATATGATGGAAACCACGCGATTCTTACTGAAAAAAATATTATTAAATACAAAAAAAGTTATAGTACTAATGGGAACGAATGGAATTACACTTTTGGAACGCCAGATTTTTCACGAATTCTAATGATGGAAAAAACCGTAACGCATAATACTGGTTTAATGGATGCGGATTTAACGTATGGTTATCCTAACCCCACTTATGGTGAAAATGTTATTTTTCGTATTCAAGTTGGACAAGCAGAAAAAATTGAAATTAATATATTTGATTTAGCTGGATTTCCCGTTGAAGAACTCAATAATAATTTCCAACTTCATAATTTTTCCTCTACAAAATACACATTAAATGGCGTCGTTGAAATCCCTTGGGACGTATCCAATATTCAATCTGGCGTTTATTTAGCCAGAATCATCGTGAGTGGAGATGGTAAATCGGAAAAAAAGATTATTAAAGTGGGCGTGATTAAATAATGAAACTTCGTTTCATATTATTCATATCCTTTGCTTTCGGGCAAGTGAGTTACAACCATCCCGAACTGGACTGGCAAACCATTGAAACAGACCATTTTCGGATTCACTTTTATTCTGAGACAGAGCAGTCCGCAAGAGAAGGGGCAACTGTGGCAGAGCGGATTTACCCATTTGTCACCAATCTATACCAATATAAACCATTCGATAAAACCGACATTGTATTTACCGATGTGGATGATATCTCCAACGGTGCTGCCTATTTTTACGACAACAAAATTATTATCTGGACCAGCCCACTCGATTTTGAACTTCGCGGTTCCCACCGTTGGCTCCAAAATGTAATTACCCACGAATTCACCCATATTATTTCCATCCAGCGAGCGCAAAAGTTTGGAAAGTCCATCCCCGGCGGATATATTCAGTATATTGGCTATGAAAAAGAAAAACGCCCGGATGTACTCTATGGATACCCCAATACGCTGGTGAGTTATCCACTCCCGGGGACGGCCGTACCGCCGTGGTTGGCAGAAGGGGTAGCCCAATATATGTATCCCGGTGCAGATTGGGATAACTGGGACTCTGTTCGGGATATGATATTACGAGATAGAATTTTGAATAATAAAATGCTCTCGTGGCGGGAGATGAATACATTCGGCAAAAGTGGTATTGGGAATGAATCAGTTTATAATGCCGGATTTGCATTGTCCAGATATCTGTCTGTGAAGTATGGTTCTGAATCATTAAAAAAGATTATGGCTTCTTTGAGCAAACCCATGAATTATTCAATTAATAAAGGCATGAAAGACGGGACGGGAAAAGATGGAAAACAAGTGTATGATGAATTTGTAACTGTATTAGAAACACGATATGAAACATTAACACAATCTGTCTTGGAGAATGAAGTGAAAGGGCGCATCATTCTGGAGAACGGCACAGCAAATTTATTTCCGACGTGGAATGAAGACGGTTCAAAAATAGCTTTTTTGTCGAATCAAGATCACGATTATTTTGGTAATACAGATTTGTTTATTTACGATATGAAAACGAAGGCGTCGAAAAAAATTGCCAAGGGTATTTATTCGAAACCTGCATGGAATGGAAATGTCATTTATTACTCAAAAAAAGCGAAGAAACCCAATAAAGTGGGATCGAAGTATTATGATCTTTTCGAATATAATTTTATAACGAAAAAAGAATTTCAAATCACTCGGGATGCGAGAGCTTTTTCTCCAGTGTTTACTGACAATGATAGTTCATTGTTCTATCTATCCACGAAAGATGGCACGCAAAATATTTTCAAGATTGATCTCAATTCAAAATCTACAGAAAAATTGACCGATTTTAACCATAGAGAGATTTTGAGTGGATTGAACTATGATTCCAAAAATGATCGATTGATTTATGATGTAACCAATCATCATTTTAAGGATATCCATTACTTATCTTTAGCAGATAGCACATCAGGTAGTGTAACGGAAAATGCGTTATGGGATGGGCGTCAGGCAGATTTCATATCAAAAGGGATGGTTTACAGTGATGACCGGTCTGGGATTTTTAATTTGTACTTTATTGGGAAGGATCGTCAAGGATATTTAACAAATGTACCCGGCGGTGCTTTTATGGCTGATGCACATAAAAGCGGTAAAATCGCCTATTCATTATTTGAAAATGGTGGGTATAAGATAGCGACCCTGGACTCTATTGTACTTATGGATGATTCCAATGTGGGATATACGCCATTGTATTTTCAGCGAAATAAAAATTTATCAAACCCAATTTCAGAAAAAATGGTTTTAGAATCGACCAAATACAAAGACCATTTTCCGCCCATGTTCACTATGCCGAGGATCACCATAGATTACGGCACTTTCAAACCGGGGTTTTATTTTTATTCATCGGAAGTATTAGAAAAAGTATCTCTGATTGGGGGTGCTTCTGTAAATCGATCGAAAGATCTGGATTTGTTTTTTCTATTCGAGTATAAACATTTATACCCCACATACTTTTTCGAAATGTTTTTCCTCACCCGTAATACTGAAGATCAAACAGCATATTCTGTTTACAAGTTGGATACCAATCTCAAGTTTAGATTGATCGAATTTCGCGGAGGATTACGCATTCCATTTTACGGGTCCAATTTTGAATTATTTGGTAGTTGGTCTCGTTTCCGCGCATCCATTATAGACGAGGTGGTGGGGCTGCCGCAACTTCAATCCGGTTTTGGATATGATTATTTTCTGGGAAATAAAGCTGGATTAAATTGGTCTCTCAAACAATATAAACGACGGATCGATCAAAATATTAATCCGGTGGGTTATGAAGTGAATTTAAATGTGGCTCAGGAATGGAATCAGTTTATCGATGGTTTGGATTTGTCCGAATCAGGTACCTTAATATCAAAGTTTAATAAACATAATCTGGTTCGATCAGAAATAAATGGAAAATATTTATGGGAGATTCCCAAAACAAACCGATGGACGCTTTCTATGGGAGGTCAAGTTGGCTGGATTTCTAATACATCTGCTGATTCATTTTTCCACTTTTTTGCCGGAGGTATGCCTGGATTGAAAGGATATCCGTTTTACAGTCTTGAAGGCACCAATATGGCCATTGGAGAACTAGGATTAAGAATACCCTTGTTTCGGGAAAAACATATCCCAATGGGCTGGTTCACGCTTCAACACGCCACCATTGGTTTTATCGGTCAATCAGGAGATGCTTGGAACCGTGATATATCTTCATTTAGCATGAAACATTCTGCAGGAATTGAACTGAGGTTCTCCGGTTATTCTTTTTATAATTATCCCACATCTATCGGCATAGAAATGCACCGTGGATTGGATACATTTGAAATGGATATTGGGGATGGGAACCCCATTCAATATGGTGGAGAAAATCGAATGTACTTTACGGTTTTATTCGGATTTTAAAATGAAAAAAATCGTATTAAAAATATGTTTCTTATCCATTGGATTTTCCCAAATAAATCCATTTGAAGTTTCATATTATTCAGTTCAGAAGGATTCGGTGGGTATTCCTGCACCGGCAAAGGCTATGTTTAAATCATTGCTTATCCCAGGGTGGGGGCAAATTCAAAATAAAGATCCATGGTGGAAGCCCGTTCTTTTCGCAGGAGTGGAGACAATTGGGTGGCTCTCTTCCAGCCGTTATGGCAACCGTGCTGAGGATATTCGGAGAGAATTTGAAGCGTTTGGGGACATTCATTGGGGATTAGAACGATGGTATAGCAGAACCCAAACTATTTTTCCGGATCGTTGGCGGGACATTATTATTGGGACCCATAAGCTTTGGTTAAAAATAGGTGGCAATTATTTTCATACTGATCAATTAACAGAATTATTAAACCGATATTCCTGGTCGGATATTTCGGTCATTCGCGATAGAGATTTCTATGAGAATATTGGTAAATACGATCAATTCGTTGGTGGGTGGGATGATGCGTATGATGATCCATTTGATTCCGCAGGTAATTGGTGGACGGTTCAAAAAGGTAGTGTAGAGTCAATCATACTCACTCAACAAAAAAATTATTATCGCGATCTTCGACATCAGAGTAATTTATTGAAACATTATTCTCGCTATGCCGTTTCGGTGGTGATGTTTAATCATATTGTCAGTGGATTGGATGCGGCGTGGATTACCAATAAAAAGGAAAAACATCTCCCGGGATTTCACCTGAATTATGATCCGCTAAATAAGTGGGGAGTTGGGGGTGTGGGATTCACTTTTACGTGGTAAATTCCTCGTTCAAAAATTGAAAGAAAGAAAAGATTTAATGCGTATTGCAGCTGTTTTTTTATTGTGTATGACAATAGGCTTTACCGGGTGTGCCGGAAATACACCAATCCGAGACATTGACTATGAGGCAGAGTTTGAAAAAGGAAAAGCCGCCTTTAATAAAAAGAAATATGTGAAAGCTCAACTACTCTTTAATACGGTAGTGATTGGTGCATCCCATACGGAATTGGGAGATGACGCCCTCTTTTACCTGGGGGAGTCCCATTATTTCGCCAAAGAATATATTTTAGCCATTTCGGAGTATGACCGTTTAATTCGCAGGATGCCTTTCAGTCCATTTGTGGAGCAGGCTAGGTATCGGATCGCGAAATCGTATGTCATATTATCTCCTAAATATTTTCGTGATCAAACCTATTCTGATAAAGCATTAGGAAAATTACAAGAATTTATTGATGACTATCCAGGATCTAATCGGATTTCGGAAGCAGAAATTGATATTAGAGAATTGAGAAATAAAATGTCTCATAAAGCCTATGAAACAGGTATTCTTTATATGAAATTAGAAGAATAC
>CATMGX010000031.1:0-16094 GCA_950067765.1 uncultured Fidelibacterota bacterium | reverse complement strand
GTAACGCTTTTAGCCAGATTCCGAGGTTTGTCAACATCACATCCACGAAGAACCGCTAAATGGTAAGCCAACAATTGAAGGGGAATTGATGCTAGTAATGGAAAAATCCGCGGATGTATTGATGGCACATCAATAATATAATCAGAAATATTTTCTAAATCTTTTGTGCGTTTATCCGTTACAGTTATGATGATTCCTTTCCTGGCTTTCACTTCCTGAATATTGGAAAATACTTTATCAAAAGTACTATCGTGAGGAGCCAGAAAAACTACCGGCATTTTTTCATCAATCAATGCAATGGGTCCATGCTTCATTTCTGCTGCGGGATACCCTTCTGCATGAATGTAAGAGATTTCCTTCAGTTTTAATGCACCTTCTAACGCAACAGGAAAATTCATCCCACGACCCAAATAAAGAAAATTATCTGCCTTAAGAGTTTCCCGGGCGATTCCCTCGATTTCTTTTGAATTGGCCATCACTTTCTCAACCTGCCCATTTATATCCCACATCGCTTTAGCTAATTTTTGCCCTGCACTCTTGGACATACCATTCTTACGTCCGAAATAAAGTGCCAGTAAATATAGGACGGATAATTGTGCTGTAAAGGCCTTTGTAGAGGCGACACCAATTTCAGGTCCCGCATGGGTATAAATACCACAATCGGTTTCCCGAGCGATAGAAGATCCCACCACATTGCAAATGCCCACCGTGAGTGCACCATATTCTTTTGCCATTCGTATCGCTGAAAGCGTATCTGCTGTTTCACCAGATTGCGAAATGGCGATGATAACGGTATTGCTATCGATAATAGGTGAACTATATCGAAATTCAGATGCATATTCTACATGGACAGGAATTCTAGCAAATTCTTCCAATAGGTATTTCCCCATGAGACCTGCATGCCAGGACGTACCGCATGCTGTAATATAAATCCGATTCGCTTTTTCAATGCGGTCTATATATTCACTTACACCACCTAAAAATGCAGTACCTTCATCAAGGTTTAGTCTACCACGCATGGTATCCGTTATGGTGCGAACCTGCTCATGAATTTCCTTTAGCATAAAATGAGGAAAATCACCTTTTTCAATTTCTTCAATTGAAAATTCAATTTCAGTCGCTGTTTTATTGATGATTGTATTATCAGAAATTAATCTTATTTCATGACCATCATTAGAAATGGTGACCATTTCACCCTCATCTAAATAAACAACGTTTCGGGTGTGTTCCACAATGGGAGATGCATCACTGGCAACAAAATATTCATTCTCGCCAATGCCAAGAACAAGCGGGCTTCCTAATCTTGCTGCTACCAGTTGATTCGGTTCATCATTACAAAAGGTTACAATGCCGTACGCACCAACAACTTCATTCAGTGCAATCTGAACAGCTTGAGAAAATTCAAGTCCATCTGAATAATAAATATCTGAAATAAGTTGAACTAATACTTCTGTATCTGTTTCACTTTCAAATTGATATCCTTTATTCTCTAAAACGGTTTTTAATACAGAATAGTTTTCAATAATACCATTGTGAATGATCGCAATATTGCCGGTTTGATCCCAATGGGGATGAGAATTGATATCGGTGGGTGCACCATGGGTTGCCCACCGTGTATGCCCAATCCCAATGGTTCCATTCAAAGATGAATCATCCACCAGTTTTTCCAGTTCAGACACTTTCCCCGCTTTTTTAATTGAATGACTTCCGTCACTATTCAATACAGCAATACCAGCAGAGTCATACCCTCTGTACTCAAGCCGTTTAAGTCCCTTCATCAGGATGGGAACAGCATCTTGCTTACCAAAATATCCTACGATACCACACATATTGTTTGAATTTAGTTAATTATTGATTTGTTGAAGTGTGAACTAAATCACCTATTCGAAACTTTAACTAATATAAGAATGATTAAAAATCATTCCCATTCAATTGTTCCCGGCGGTTTTGACGTAATATCATAGACAACACGATTGACTCCTTTGACTGAATTGACAATTTTATTCGAGATTTTTGTCAATGTCTCTTCAGGCATCCGAAACCAATCTGCTGTCATCCCATCGCTACTGGTCACAGCTCTCAGTCCTAATAAATACTCATAAGTTCTTTGATCACCCATCACCCCTACTGTTTTCACAGGGATTAAGACCGCAAATGCCTGCCATATTTCATCATAAAGGCCATCCTCATGAAGAATATCCATATAAATTTGATCTGCATTTTGCAATATGGCAATCCGCTCTTTTGTGATTTCACCTAAGATACGAACGGCCAAACCGGGACCGGGAAAGGGGTGACGATTGATGAGTGAATCAGGCAATCCTAATTCTCGTCCCACATTTCGCACTTCATCTTTAAAAAGTTCTCGCAGCGGTTCGATGAGTTTAAAAGTCATGTCATCGGGTAATCCGCCCACATTATGATGACTTTTAATGACGTGAGCTGAATTTCCTATACTGGCACCACTTTCAATCACATCAGGGTAAAGGGTTCCCTGGGCAAGAAAAGAAACATCCCCTAACTTGTCGGCAATTTTTTCAAATGACCGAATAAATTGTTCTCCAATTATTTTTCGTTTTTTCTCCGGCTCCACCACACCCGAAAGTTTGGATAAGAATAGGTCAGAATCATCGTAGGATGTGATGTTTACACCCAATCCATCTTTCAATGCAGAGACGCAATCATCTGCTTCGTTCTTTCTTAATAAGCCATGGTCTATTAAAACAGATGTGCACTGATCTCCCACCGCTTTGTGCATTAATGCACCAACAACAGAAGAATCCACCCCGCCACTCACGCCGCAGATGACGTGCTTATCGCCCACTTGATTTCGAATTAATTCAATCTGCTCATGGATAAAATTTCCTGCTGTCCAGTTCGGTTCACAATGAGCATTCTTAAATAAAAAGTTGTTTATAATTGTATCCCCTTCTACAGTATGAACCACTTCCGGATGAAATTGAGTAGCAAATCTTTTGGATGCTTCATTTGCCACAGTGGCCACTATGCCATTTGTAGACTCAGCTAATATTGTCCAACCCTCCGGTACTGATTGAACTTTATCCATATGGCTCATCCACACTTGTGTGTCATTGGAGATACTGTCCAAAATAGATTCGGGTTTGACCTTCATTAAATTGGCGAACCCATATTCACCTTTAGATCCCGGTTCAACTTGCCCCCCATAATGATGTACCATCAATTGAAGGCCATAACAAATTCCTAAAATGGGAATATCCAAATCAAATATTTTTGGATCATATTGAGGTGCCGAATCTTCGAATACACTATTAGGGCCACCGGAAAGAATAACCGCTTTGGGTTTTCTTTTCATCATAGAATCAGCTGAAGTATTAGAGGAAAGTATTTCTGAAAAAACGTGCTGCTCCCGTATTCTCCTGGCAATTAATTGCGTATACTGGGAACCAAAATCAAGAATGACAACACCACCCTGGTGCAATGGATTCATCCAATTTTCCATTCAGTTAATTCATCCATATAATCAAAATTTGTCAATTGGGGTTGCAAAGGAGTAATACTAACATATCCCTCTTTTATAGCAACACCATCACTTTGTAATTTCGTATCAGGATTTTTAATTTTCCCCGTCATCCAATAATATATTCGGCCTCGAGGGTCTTCTCGCTTTTCAAAACTGTCTTTAAAATATATGGAACCCTGATGCGTAACCTGATACCCCTTAAATTCAGCCGCAGGGCAGTTGGGGACATTCACATTCAGTAAAGTACCATGGGGTAAATCATTTTCCATCATGGCTTTAACCACCTTTTTAGCTACAATTTTGGCCCCAGACCAATCTCCTCCTCGTATTGAATCCAAACTAATGGCTATGGACGGAATCCCTAAAAAAGTTCCTTCTGTCGCCGCTGAAATGGTACCTGAATAAAGTAAACTTTGTCCAATATTCGCACCGGCATTAATACCGGATATAATGATATCCGGCTTCTTATCCATAATGGCTTTCACCGCAATTTTAACCGAATCAGCTGGGGTCCCGTTCACCGCATATCCCCGAAATCCACCTGATCTATTAACCTTTTCTATGCGGATAGGGTCAGAAATAGTAATGGCGTGTCCTACGGCACTTTTTTCTGTATTGGGCGCCACGACAGTAGTTTCACCAATATCTGACATTGCTTCCCACAAGGCATAAATACCATCGGCGAATATACCGTCATCATTGGCGATTAAAATGGATGGACGTTTCAAGATGTAAGCATCGATATTAAATTTGAAATTGTTTCTTTTAGATTTTCCCGGGGAACAATATGATCCACAAACCCTTTATCCTGTAAAAATTCCGCGCGTTGAAATCCTTCCGGTAAATTTTCTCCAATCGTCTGTTTGATAACTCTTGGACCGGCAAAACCAATGAGGGCCCCCGGTTCAGCCAATATGATATCTCCCAACATGCCGAAACTTGCTGTTACTCCACCAGTCGTTGGATCCGTAAGTATAGGAATAAATAACCCACCTTCGTCCTGAAAACGAGCTAATTTAGAGCTGGTTTTAGCCAATTGCATGAGTGATAATGCTGATTCCTGCATCCGAGCACCTCCGGAAGTACAAACGATAATAAATGGTATTTTTTTCTCTCGTGAGAGATCAATTGATCGGGAAACCAATTCTCCCACCACAGATCCCATACTCCCACCAATAAATGCGAAATTCATTACGCCGAGAATTATTCTTTTTTCATTGATCTTTCCGGAATAACAATTGATCGCATCGTTCTGGCTGGTTTTAGAAATAGCTGTTTCCAATTGAGTTGAATATTTTTTCTTCGCTTTAAATTTTAATGGATCAGCCGATTTTACAGTTAAATATAATTCTTCGATGTCGTCCTGATCCAAAAGTAAATCACGGTACACTGTTGGCGACACACGAAAATGATGGCCACAGTGTCTACACACAGAATAATTTTTATCCAATTCAGGTTTATACTGAATTTCTGTACACGTAGGACACTTTGTCCACAATCCACTGGGGATATCTTTTTTCCCCAACTCTGCAATATTTTTATCTTTTCGGCGAAACCAAGCCATACTGTTTTTCTTTTTTTACCATGATTACTGCATCTTCTCCGTCAGAATAATATTCATTACGAATATCTATCTCTTCAAAACCAAAGTTTAGATACAAATTTATAGCGGGGAAATTAGACCGTTTAACCTCTAAATACACGTCTGCATATTGCAGATAATTTTCCAATATTTGGTCTAAAAATTGGTTGCCGTATCCTTGGTGCTGAAAAGGGATATCAATGGCGATATTTAAAATATGTGCTTCATTCTCTAGGAAGTGAGCAAAGAAATATCCAATGATTATTCCATTCATTTCAGAAACGAGATTTAACGAATAACGTTTCCGCTTCAATTCATTTTCTATAGCTTCTTTTGTCCACGAATCGTTGAATATCCTTTTTTCCATTTCATAAATGGGTTCCAAATCATTTAGCGTCATTTCACGAATATTCATTTTTTAGTACCTAATGTAAATGAAGCGATATAATTGGGCACCAAATCATATGGGGTTTTCTTCACCCAACAATTATAGTTTTTTTCAGCCAATATTCCGGTCATTTCTGCTGTTGGTGGAACCGATGAAATACTTGAGTCACCCAAAAGCTTTTCACATCCATATTGGCCTGCTTCACCTGAATGATCAATATCATCCCATATACCAGCTTTTGCTTCGCAGACCTCCCCTAAGTTTAGTTGACTTACCGAAAATTGCTGATAGAATACAATATTCCCATGAGAATACAATAATATGGTGAATGCTTCCGATGTTAATCCACTATTGGCAGCCATAATCTGTAATGTTGGAACGGGTACAATGGGCAATCCCTTTGCAAAAGCTATTCCTTTTGCGAAACCCAGTCCCACCCGCAATCCCGTAAAAGAACCAGGTCCGATTGAAACAGCAATGGCATCTAAATTTATTTCATCCAATCCCATTTTATCTCTCAGAGAGTTATAAAACTCGGGTAGTCTTTCCGCATGTTCTCTCGGAATTCGTTTTTCGATTTTATACTGACATTTTTCATTTTGAATGAATGCAATGCCGCACCAGTCCGTGGATGTTTCAATGGCAAGAATGTTCAATCAACTAACCCTGATATCTTAATTGACCTGGCGTTGACATTCTCAGATAACCGATTAAAATGAATCAATATCCAACGATCGGTCCAAAAAGGTTCGATTCGCTCAGCCCATTCAATTAATGTAATGCCATTCTCCGGATTTAAATAATTTTCTCCCCCAATATTTAAAAAATCCTCTGGGGAATCTAACCGATAACAATCAATATGGTAAAGTGGATAATGGGTCCCTTCATATTCGCTCACCAGTTTAAAGGTTGGAGAAATAACAGAATCCTGAATGCCCAATCCACGGGCAAACCCCTGAGCGAAAGTTGTTTTTCCTGAACCAAGATTCCCAATGAGTGCAATAATGGTACCTCCAGGGATCTTTTTGGCTAAATTTTTTGCAAATGTTTGCATTTCTTGGACTGAATTCAACACTGTTTCCATCATTTTGGATCCATGATAAAAATGGGAACCATCATTTCTTCCATAGAAATACCACCATGTTGAAAACTGCCTTTCAACATATTTTTGTACTTATGCTGTTCATTAGGGTATAAGAAAAAATAATCATCCTTCGCCAACAAATAGTTATGCTGATGTCCAAGCGACGGCAATTTATACGTATCAAGATTCCGAATGTCTATGGCACTTTTATCTTTGGCATTAATATTACGGCCGTGTTTATGACGAACACCGGAAGAAGTATGTTTATCCGCCGCCACCATAGAACTCCGATTAACCATGATGCTGCCATGATCACTGGTTATGACGACCTTATATCCAGCAGACCCTAATTCTGCCAGGACGGATCTAATCCAGGAATTCTCATACCAAACCCGAACAGCGTGCCGATACCCGGATTCATCCGGGACCATCTCTTTTAATACATCGGATTCTGATCGACGATGCGCCAATTGATCCACAAAGTTTATAACAATGGCCAGCAAATCCATATTTAGATATTCTCCCACTCTAGACTGAAACTTTTGTCCTTCTTCTGGCATCCATATTTTATGATAATGGAGCGATTTATCTACCAGTCCTGTTCGAGTTAATTGATCCTTAAGAAATAGGTGCTCTAGTTGATTTAAACTCCCCTTATCTTTAACCATCGCTTCTAACTGTTCCGGATATTTTTGACAAAATTCTTCGGGGAATAACCCGGAGAAAATAGCGTTTCGACTGAAGGGCGTGGCTGAGGGAAGAATCGATGATGATGGCTCAATTCGAATGGAATAATTTTCTGCCAATAACGGATACAAAGCCATAAACTGATCCAAGCGCATGGCATCCATTACGAGGAGGCAGACTTTTTCATTTTTCTCTAATATGGGTTGAACAAATTTTGAAAATATATCTGTTGAAAGATTTGGGCTGTCTGTTCCTGATACCCAATTTTCATAGTGATCCTGAACAAAATGAGTGAACTGTCGATTCGAAGTTTGAATTTGTTCATTTAATATTTGGTTTAAACTTGCCTCCTTCTGTTCGTCAAAATCCAATTGCCATTTCACAAGACGGCTATAAATTTTCCACCAATCATTAAAAGAAACCGAATCTTCTATATCTAATTCAATTTTTTGAAATTCCTGTAGATATCCACTTGTCGTTTTTTCACTTCGGATCTTTATTTTCTCAAGTACTTGTTTACAGGCCATAAAAATCTGGTTCGGATTGACGGGTTTAATCAAAAAATGTGCAATCTTTTCAGAGATGGCTTCATCCATGAGCCATTCTTCCTCACTCTTGGTGATCATTATAATCGGCAACGCAGGATTATTTTCCTTTATTTCTCTCAGGGTTTCCATACCATCAAGTCCGGGCATGAACTGATCTAAAAGGACCAGGTCAAAGACTATCTCTTTGGATAAGGAAATGCCATCCCTACCATTGGCACATGTGGCAATGGTATAGCCCTTTTCTTCTAAAAAAAGAATGTGAGGTTTTAGGTAGTCGATTTCATCATCGACCCAAAGGATTTTACCGCGGGATTTTTCCATCATAATTAGAGTGTGAAATTACATTGAAGCATGATTGCTTCAGAAGTCGAAATGATCTTATTTCGTTGTCATGGTCCAGACCCAATCCCAGTCCTTCCCCGGCGGGTCGTTTTTATAATAATCACATCGGTCTAAGTAGACTGCAGATGGTGTGGTGGGTCTATCGAGAAATTTTTCCTCCAATTTTAAAGCTTCTTTAAACTGTTTTTTAGCTTTTACCCAATTTTGGTCATGATATAATTCCATTCCTTCATCAAATGCTTGAACTAATTGAGAATTCTGTTCTGACAATTCACCTTTTAACGATAATAATTCGTATGCCTTTACGGGTTTTTTCTTCCCTTTTACCCTAAGATAATCTAGGAATCGCCATTCGAATTGATCTGCCACAACTTTGTAAGTATTTTCCGCTACAAAAATGTAAACGCCATATTGCTTCGCAGCCGGTTCTAATCGTGCCGCCAGATTGACAGTGTCACCCATCATGGTGTAATTCATTCGCATTGCTGAACCCATATTTCCTGTAACCATTTCACCGGAATTCAACCCGACGCGGTGGCGAATGTTGTGGACTAAATCCGGCCAATCACCTTCTTCCTTCCATCTTTGTCTCATATTCACCAGTTTCTTTTCCATTTCAAGGGCGGTTAAACAAGCGTGATATTCATGATTTTCTAATGGAACCGGTGCACCGTAAAAAGCCACAATTGCATCACCGATATATTTATCAAGGGTCCCTTTATGTTCCAATAAAGTATCCGTCATTTCAGTTAAGTATTGATTCATTAAACTCACCATACGTGTGGGCTCTAATACTTCCGAAAAAGAAGAAAAACTTTGAATATCAGAAAAGAAAGCAGTGTGATATCCAGCGACACCGCCCAATTTTGGTTCCTGTTTATCTGCATACATTTGGTCAATTAAATCCGGTGATATATAGGCACCAAAAGTGTCTTTCAGGAAATTCTTATCTTTTTGTTCAACGATGAATTTATAAATCACATTGGCAGTATAAGTGACGACTAAACTCACAATAGGTGCCACAATTGGAATCACAAGGGATTGTCCGATACCTGGGAGAGCTGTTGCAAAATATTCTGGATAATCCGCCACGGTCGCATTAGGAAGAATGGAAGCCATAGAACTTTTAATCATCCAGAACAAATCATCAACGAATAGTCCGCAGGCGATCCCAAAATAAATAATGCCCTCTAAAATAATCAGAATACCCGCAATGACTGGATTAAGAAAAGACAAAATCAAAAAAGCGACTACACTCAAAAGTGCGATTAATAAAGTATGACTCAAGGGATATCCATAAATTAATTCAGTGAGTTGACCTCCCAAAACCTGGATATAATTATTATCCAATAAAGTTTGAATGGCATTTCCATGAGTCTCCATCCCCGGTGTGAGTTGCTGTATGCCCCAAAAATTATAAAATGGGGTTTGTTTATAATCGTGATGCACTTCTACGGAAGTACCAATCACAACAATTTTGTTATAAAAAGGGGAATTGGTAATATCAAATTCTTCGCCAATGCCCATAACATCCATCATTTCACTTCGTTCTTGTGGATCCTCAATGGCTTGAATCCATTCGGGAATTTCTCCCGGTAAGAATTGGCTCATCCAATCCAAATCTTCCATGGGATCCCGGAGGGTTACATCTTCTGTATCAATCACATATGCCAACGAATATTTTGGGTAGGTTCCCCAAGCGGGCAGATCTTTTTCTCCCGGATATTTATACCCGGAAGGGGGGCCATAATAATTCACCAGGAATGAATTGCCGGCGCCATAAGCCCTTATTTTATTATCCCCATAGGTCCATGTTAAGTTATCCCGATCAAAATAGGGTTTAGCCGTATCGGGAACGTTGTGAAATGCTTTAAATGCCTTTACGGCTAAGGTTAAATAATATTTACCCGGTTCATGGGCCATCTCCCCAAAAATAGCATAGCGGCGGGAAAATCCGTCAATATCCATTTGATCGTTAATGAGTCCCATTTCAGGTTTGGCTTTTTTCACCGGTTCCACTGGGTAAGAAATATATTGAGGCGGAACCAATGTGGGTTCTGTCACCATTTTGACATTCATCACAACAGTCGTCCCAAACATTTGAGCTTCGGTGATTGCTTCTCCAAGTAATATATCTCCGTGTCGTGGAATTAAATAAGGTATGGCATTCCAAATATTTTTCGCCTGTGTTATATCCCGTATGTACGGCACCTGATCCATAATATATTCCGGTGAAGTAGATTCGATCAAATCCTGATATATCTCAGATCGGCTTTCAGGTGCATCAAACTGAATATCAAAAACAATAACCTTGGCCCCTGCTTTATATAAATTCCGAACGACCCTTCCCCACACACTGCCTCTGGGATAGGGCCATTCCTCCGGCATGAGACGCCATGCTTCATCATCCACTTCGAGCAAGACTACATCCGTACCGCGGTTGATATAGGTGGAATCGGTAATAGTCCATCCTGTTAAAGGACCGCGGACAGAACTAAATCGATAATCATAAGTTTTGAGTTCAATGGTGTCGAATGCACCAATCCAATGAAAAAGAGATACAACGATGATCGCACCCAAGGTAATGACCCAACCCACCCAGTTGTCTTGGATGTACTTTTGAATATTTTTAGGGGTAAGCATCATGGTCAAAAGTTATATTGAAGAGTGAGTATAATCCCTGTTGAATTTACATCAATTACTTCACTGGCATTATCCACTTTACCATCACTATCATTATCTAAATTATCCTTTTTATAACTAGGGATATAATTCAACCTGATTTGACTCATCAACGCTGCTGATAGATTTTCATTAATTCGATAATCTGCCCCTGCTCTAAAACCAAGTAATTGTGATTTGATACGGCCTCGGCTATTTAAAAGAGAGACTGATCCTTTCGCCAACACTTTATCCTGCAATAATCGATAATTAGCCGATACAGAAATATTGGTCCATGTATAGGGCGTTTTAACCAGGGTATTTCCATTCATAGTGGGGATCTCAAGTTTTGTCTGGCTGAATTGGGTAATTGTTTTCAATTGATTTGGAAATGAAGAAGATAAATTGACAGAAATAGTTTTTGAATTTGTTTTGGGAAATAAATATCCTGAACTTCGTTTTTTGATTAGGTTATCTACATTGGTCACATTTCCGATATTAAGGGTCAGGTTTTGTTTGACATCTCCACTGGTAAATGGAACGGTTATCGCCATCATGTTGGATGCTGCTTTGGAATTTTCCCGAAGATCTACAACGGTACTTCCAACTGAATCCAGCTTCGTCTTTTCATTGTTTTTACCAATGGATTGATAATTAACAATGATGGACGGCATTCCCGGGCCTGGCAAAAATGTCATATTCATGAAAAACGTATTTGTATTGAGAGGATTAATGGTTGTTCTGAGAATTTTATTATCCAAATGCTTGAATCCGAAATTGAGAAACAATGACCGATTCATTAAGGAAACTCTATCTGAAATAGTAAACTGGCGCGCATTACTCCTGAGAAATGGATTTGCCAGTGAAACATATTCAGGGCCCACTTGGCGATATTCCAATAGAAAACTGTTACTCGCATAATGGCCGCGGAGCCGGATATTAAAAGCCGAGGACGGCATATTAATGATAGATGAAATCGGATGAGACTTCATCGCATTGATATCTATAGGAACCAAGGGAGACATATTCGTATTGATGATGAATATATCTTGAAATTTTATCGGATTTATTATGATTAAAGCTGTATCAATTTTGGTCGATCCTTTTATTTCTTTTCCATTCTCATCATACTGAACACCAATCCATCCATCCAACGAATCGTCCAATGCTGTGTCCAAGTCCGCTCGAGACATGGCACCACTCCAAATATCTCGATTAAACAAACTCATGTTCCAATTGAAATCCAGAGTCATTTTCTTTTGATCAAAAGATGTGCCCAGATTAAAACCAAAAACCAGATTATCCAGCGGTTTCTGACCCTTCCATTTAGATGTGGGCGCTTCAAGGGAATGTCCGGCGGCAGCCAAAGCATCCCTAAATGAATCAATTGTGTAAGTGCCGGGTATTACACCAAGCACTAACGAATCTGATGAAAATTCTGCGCTGTTTAGCACACGATTTACGGATGTGGTATCATCTCGTATTTTCAAAAAGTGAACACCGGCACGAAATTTTGAAAATAAATCTAAAGACAACTTTAACCCGGATATTTTCCTTTTAAATGCAAAACCAGTACGATCTAAATAATAAGTCTTTGAGCCATCTTCTTTGGTCTCCGTTAAATCTGATAGAATTTGATATCCGCCATTCATATAATTTTGCTCATGGACTTCCCGATTCAAGTCACCTTGGATAAATTGGAGTCTTACCCATTTTAAATCTGTATCCAGGCCGAGACCACGTACGCGTTTCCCGTCAATGATAAATGGATTAAACCGAGGGTAAAAATCACCAATATCCAAATCTATAATTGACCCAAAAGAAAATCGGGTACCCAATCGGTTTTGTGGTTGAAGATATTGAGATTCCCTGGAAGTCAATCGTATGTCAGTTGTCAATTTTGCCCATTGGGCATTCAGGGATATTTTTCCCGTAATTTCCGCAATATTCAATGGTGTCCCCGCTACTGTTTCAGCAGAAATACGACTGTTGGCACTTCCGCTGAAATCTATTATTTTTGTAACGTTTTTTTGGATTGTCCCAAATGTAAATGACCAATGTACAGAGGCTAAATCTTGTTGATCTAAATCTTTCATTTGAATTTCAATTGTATGATTTCCCGTTTCCATTCTACCTGGATCATAACTTAAAATGCCATCTTCTAACATCATTTTATCAGATACATCAACGTCATCAATCAGAAGACGAACTGTGGATTCATCTACATTTGTCGCATTAAAAAAAGATGCAGCAACCAAAAGAGAATTTTTATCTACAATTGCATCCGGCTCTGGGGAAAGAATGAGAACCTCCGCATTAGGAAGGCTGCCAAATACGCCAATATCAACTGGATTCTCCGGCGGAATTGTTGAAAGGAAATGAGGTCTGTTAAATGGGTCATCCATGGGAAAGGAGGCGATTCGACCATTCTGAAATTGAAATGCGACTACATATTCCAACCCAAGTTCAGTCAACGCAAATCCGGGTATCATCACTTCCCAGTTAAACCCCGTTTTATAAAAATTAATTTCCTGGTAGGATTCACCACCAGGCAACCGATAATAGAGCGTAGCATCTATGGGGTCTGTGGTTTCTAAACTCGCGGAATAAAGAATTAAATCCTGGCCAATAATCCCCTGTGGTGGTGGGATGTGATGGATAATCTGAGTTTGAGAGAAACCAATTTGGATCAGAAAAAGAAAAGGAATAAATGATATTCCATTACACGGTAGCCACTGTCGATATTTCACAGAACAGTTTAATTATATTTTATAATCAAGGTCTTCCTTTTACCTGAAGCATCCTTGAATTCAATTTCTAATTTTTTATCATCTCCTTCACCAGCTGTCGGATCATTTGGAATCGTTTTTGGATCCGTTTTAAATGATTGGATTGCACCATCTTGCGTAGAGAAACCGGTAATGCCACTTGTGATATTTAAAGATTCGCCTGATTTTTGATTCATAAGCATGACGACCCCTTCTATTCCAATAATAGAGTCCCCCGTATTTTTATCTGAAATAAACCAAAAATCTGTCCCTTTAACTGACGCGACAGAAACGGAAGTCCTGATAATAAAATCACCCCTCTGTTGTTTATTCACCTGAGCACGTATAATCCCCCCGTCTAAATTGATTTCTTTTGCAATGGCTTTTGCTGATCGCTTACCCGAGATAATTATTTCTGTATTTTCTTTTACCTTTAAAGCAGATTTATCATCAATAAAAATCAAGGCGGCAAAACTCCCTTTATCTGTTTTTAGGATATCGCCACTTTCAAATATATGTCCTTTTTTCAGAATGGTAGGTTCCCCTTTTCCTCGAATATAATGAACAGAGCCAATAACTTTTGTTGCCACTGCAATTCTGTCACCACCCAAAACCAATGACAGAAAGAATAAAAATAAACACACTTTTCTTATCAATCGCATTTTACTTCTCAATTTTCACCGAATTAATCTTTGCTTTTTTCTGAGCCATCTGATTTAATATTCCTAAGAGTGTTGCGTCATCAATCGTGGTATTATTGAGCGATATTTTTCCCGTGGGTTTAAATCCTTCCAGGGGGGTGTCCGGGCCAAATAATGCATTAAATTGGTCGTCACCCATCGCCTGTCTTAATTTTTGATCCATCATGTTATTAGAAGATGAATTGGATGCCTGTGATGGGTTCGAAATCTTAAATGCATAAATAGGAGACACTTGATCCTCTAAACCATTTGTGGTGGGAACACTTGTTTTTACCTGCCATAAATAAATCTTTCCATAATCTAATGACCGTGCACCAGATATAGGATACTGAAAAGTACTCACATCATCAAGTTTCACCCAGGATTCCGATTGGTTGAATGGCAGCATGCGTTCATCACCCATTGCCTCTTCCGGCGAAGAATGATATCCCACTTTGAATTCAGCCACTCTGATATACGTGTCACAATTACGGCAAAATCCCTTATTCCAATTAAAAATTGGATAGGTGGAATAAACCAAATTAAATGAAGTGTCAGCTAATTCACCACCGGGAGATTCAAGGTTTATTCCGGAGGGTGATTCTACAAAATTTGTTTTTGATCGGGAATCAGACAGAGAGAGATCTGATTGTGTGGATCCTGAATAGACATTTAACTCAAATTTGTATTCTCCATCTGCTAACTGTCCCGTGGTCATAACGGCACTGATCATTGATTCAAATTCAGAGAGATTAATCGATTCTATTACTTGAATATAAACCGGTACCACATTGGGTGGATTCCCTTCATCAATAAGAGATGTGGTATTACTGGTAAAATTTCGATTATCCAAAACCACGTCCGCTTTCATTTGAAACGCATTGGTCTCAATTGCGACTAAGGTCGTCCATGCATTGATTCCAAGGGATGGAGAAAGGATGGACGCCCTAAACCAGGCTTTCGCATAAATCGGGTATGAATCTGAATAAATTCGAAATCGAAAGAAGGGTACATCAGATTGCCCCGTTTGCACATCAATATTGCTCATATAATACGTAGCATATTCATAAAACTGGCCCTCCAGTTTAGCTTGTGCAGATATTGAAGCTGAACAAAAGACAAATGAGATTATTAATATTTTATAGATTGTTTTCACCATATCAGTTATCATTTCAGATTTCAAAGGATAATTTACCGAAGCATACAGGTCTCTTCAAGGAATTTTGGAAGGTATGTGTTTTCCCTCACATGAATCAGCGAACAATATTTACCATTCAGTAATGCATATCAAACAAGTTATAAAATAGAAAAGCCCCGATAAAAATCGGGGCTTTCTAAAGTTCCCGGCGACGACCTACTCTCCCACGCTAGTTACCCGCGCAGTACCATCGGCGCTGTAGGGCTTAACTTCCGAGTTCGAGATGGATTCGGGTGTGACTCCTACGCTATGATCACCGGAGAAATTTCAGGGAATTGATGCGGATCTTCAATTGATCAAGAAAGATTGATAAAGCCATTCGGCTAATTAGTACCACTCAGCTGAATGCATTACTGCACTTACACTTGTGGCCTATCAACGTCGTAGTCTACAACGAGCCTTATTATCAATATGATAGGGAGAACTAATCTTAGGTCAGGTTTCGCACTTATATGCTTTCAGCGCTTATCCTTTCCGAACATAGCTACCCAGCGGTGCTTCTGATGAAACAACTGGTGCACCAGAGGTTCGTCCACTTCGGTCCTCTCGTACTAGAAGCAGATTCCTTCAATTCTCCTGCGCCCACGGCGGATAGAGACCGAACTGTCTCACGACGTTCTAAACCCAGCTCACGTACCACTTTAATGGGCGAAC
>CATMGX010000030.1:0-16556 GCA_950067765.1 uncultured Fidelibacterota bacterium | reverse complement strand
TATATCAAAGTTTAGAGGGACGAGAAGTCTATCCTGATAGCGAAGCGTATTGGGAAGTCATTTTCCCAGTCACACTGGAGAACAAAGCATCCTCAAATTCATCATTTGAGTTATAGCATTTTCCCATGACTGAATTCCATAATTTTTCATCTTCCATACAAAAGTAAAAAAAGACGTTATCATGCCAAGGTGTGAATGCATTCCAAACAGTGCTGAAAATTTTCTCTTTGATTTCCATGGAATAAGAAAATTTACCCGCAGCATTTACCATGGGTATTTGCAATACTTTGCTTGGGATCCCCAGTGAACGAAGACTCTTAATGGCCGGTTTTATAAAGGTCAATGTCCCCAGAGAAATCATTCCAATTTCGTTTGAAGAAAATGTAGATAAAATTGTTTGCACGACTTCAGTATAATCTTTTTCAAAACCCTCATAATACACAATGGGATGAAAGTGAAATCCAACAATGACCCCCTTATTTGATAATTGCCTGGCAGCATTTAATCGCTGATCGAGCGATGCAGTAAAATGTTCTTCATTATTAATAATGGTTTGGGGATTGATAGACCAACACACCATAATATTTGGCGGAAGAGCTACGGATAAGAAATAATCTATATTTTTGCTTTTTGTTTTGAATTCCAGAATAATATTTGGGTTTTTTCGGGCAAAATCTAATTGTGCATCTAATACGCCATTTCGATTTCCCATGGCTAAAGAGTCTGACGATTGTCCCGATCCAATATGATAATTTTTATTCGGGTCCAGTTTAATGTTGTCCAGTTTCTCCGATAGGTTTGCTTCAATTCCGATTGCACCATCTTCATAAAAAGTTTGGATACTGCAATAGCTGCAGCCAAGCCCACATCCTTGAATAGCATCGATGGTTTTTAAATTGCAGCAGACCGTCTTTTCTGAAGCAACCGGACATAGTCCAAATATGTCGTGATCTTCTGTATGATTTTTTACTTTTCGGACAATACTTTTTACCTTAGGTGCATTATTTTCGTATGTGGATGGATTTTCTTTTAAAGATACCCAATCTTGTTTGATTTTGCCTAAAATTGCTTTTTTCTTGCTGCCATTTTTTGATAAAAATAATGGTTCAATTTGATTCCATTTCTCTTCAATTGATGGTTCATTCCACATATGATAATCGACAGCTATTTCTGTCAATTGATTTAATTCCTGAAAGGTTAGACCATATGATTCTCCGGTGTTTTGAATGAAAACTTGAAGGGGTTGATCCAAGGATTGGAACAGCTTATTTTTACTGAATTCAGTAAATTTGGCAGAATAATTTTTAGGAATCATATGTGTATTTTAATGCAGTCTAACAGGGTGGAAGTTTACTGGATTTATATCATGTGTCTGGCATGTAATTATAAGGATGATCTTTTTTGTTTTTTCCATCGTGGGGAAAAATAATATTTCCACTTATGTGTTTTGGTAGATTGTAGCATTTCGCAAAGTGGGGCTTTTTCCTTATGGTCTATATCGGTTATGAAATAAATTAGTCGCTTAAAATCATGAGATATTTCATCAAACATTATATCGGTACTTGCCTATTTCTTTTTCTTTCCTTTTGTGTTGCTCAAGATCCCCCGGGAATTGATTGGAAGCAAATACAGACCGAGCATTATCAAATAATTTTTCCAATCGAGTTGGGTTCAGAGGCCAATCGGGTGGCCAATACCATGGAACATGTGCATCAAAGTATTGGGACGTCACTGGAAGGCAATCATAGAAAAATCCCCATATTACTCAGCAATAGAGGCGCCATCCCTAATGGGTTTGTGGGGCAAGGGCCCTGGATGTCTGAATGGTTCAACATCCCCCTCATGATGAAGGGAATGGGATCCACCGAATGGTATCGGGACCTAGCGGTTCATGAGGGAAGACACATTATTCAGAACAATTATTTGAACCAAGGTGTAAGCCGTTTTGTTGGATCTGTGTTTGGCGAATCTACCCAATCTCTTTATACGGGGTTGCTCATCCCATCCTGGTTTTGGGAGGGAGATGCTGTGGGAATAGAAACGGCCCTTACCCAAGCTGGACGTGGACGGTCTTCTCAATTCAACCGAACATCCCGGGCGCTCATTTTAGAAGGGAAAAAATTTAATTACCACCAAGCTTTATATCAATCGTATAAACAAGACTATCCCGGTCACTATGAATTGGGGTATTTATTAACCCATCATGTCAATCGCCAATTTGGAGAAAAGGCCTGGCCAAATATTTTGAGTAAGACCATGCGGTGGCCGTTTACATTAAATCCTTTTTTCCCTCTGTCCAGAGCGATAAAAAAAACAACAGGGTTATCCACTGCTCAACTTCATAACGATACATTTTATGATTTAAAGGAATATTGGTCAGGGCAATCGGAACATGTTATAGAAAGTGCTGCAGACGCGATCAGCCCAAAACCAAAAGTCAAAACGAATTATCTTTTTCCCGCAATGAACCAAGCCGGTGAAATCATCGCACTTAAAACGGGTCTTGGGCATGTTCCAACCATTGTAATATTGTCGAATGGGAAAGAGACTACCTTAACAAAAATTTCTTCAGTCGTGCCGTTCTTTGGATATCACTCAAATGGGGATTATGCTGTTTGGTCGTCATATGATCCGGATAAACGCTGGACAAAATTAAGCTGGGCCAATATCCGAGTTTTTGATATTGAAACAGGAGCCTTACGAAAAATCACGTCTAATATGCGGCTATATAATCCGAACATTTCATCAGATGGAAACCGGATAGCGGCTGTTTCATTTTCTGAAAATCGACATTCTTTATTGGTGATATTAAATGCAAAAACCGGTGAAATTATCGACCGTATGGAAGCACCCAATGGGGGATTTATTATGTCCCCATCTTGGTCGGCAGATGATGCGGAAATTGTATTTACCTCCCAAAAGTTTAAGGGGAGAGGTATTTATATTTATCAGCCGGACAAAAGAGAATTTGAACAAATAAAACAGGAGAGTTGGATGCCGGTATATAAACCGGTAATAAATGGGGATTATATCATATATGAATCTCAAATTGATGGTGTGGAAAATCTGGTTGCCATTCATCGAAAGGATAAACGGGAGTTTCAAGTTACTTCCAGAAAATTTGGTGCGTCCAATTTATCTTCCACGCCAGATGGCAGATTATTATTTAATGATTATTTATCAACAGGTGATGCCATTGCAATCATGGTATTTAAACCGAATGTATGGAAGGAAATATCTGCAAATCGTTCGCATCCAATTCAAGGACTGGAATCTTCATCTGAATTAAAACCCATTTATGATGAACCGATACCGGATAAAGCCTTTGATGTGTTAGATTATAAACCATCGGCGCGCCTTTTCAATTTTCACAGCAGATATATTTTTGACGGTGACTTTAATCCATCATTGGGAATTCAGTCAAATAATATTCTCGGAACCCTATCATTCGGTGGCGAAATTTCCTATAATACCAATGAGAAAACCACCCATACAAAAACGAGGGGAACTTATTCTGGATTTTACCCCATGATTAATTTTGAAATTAGTTTGGGGAAGCGCAATGTAGGATATGGTCCATTTCATCAAAAAGTGGATCATAGTAATGATACATTAATTTATAATGTTAATGAAAAATGGAATGAATCAACCGTTGATTTTGGGATGTCCATTCCCTTGATTAATGCATTAAATGGTATTCGCACAAAATACGCCTTTGCAAAAATCGGGACTAAATATATTCGCAGATCCAATACCACTCATCATTTTGATTTTCTTTCGATCCCCCCAAATGTTCGAGTGACTAATGAAAGAAAACGCCCTGATAGAGATGGAAATATCATTCCTGTTTATATTGAATCAGCAATGTATTCTATTGATGAAAAATCGCCCCGGGATTTGGGGAGTCTAGGATGGCAGTTGTATGGTTATGTCGGCGGCATGCCTTTTGGTGGCATGTGGAAAGGTCAGCAATTATCATTTCGGATACACCATGGAATGAAAGGTTTGGGCCAGCATCATTTTATTTCTTCTTTATTTCAGTGGGAGACAAACGATGGAAATTACGCTTTTCCATCAAAGATTGGATTCCCGAAGGGATATAATTGGCATGCATTCAATCAAGGTTGGCGCATAAAGATGAAATATGAATTACCCTTATTTTACCCGGATTGGACCCTGCCATTGAGTATTTCTTATCTCAAACGAATTACGGGAAGCATCTTTGTTGATCAAGTCACCATGGACCAATATGGTCCCATGCTATCGGTCGGTGCGGGCGTTACATTTGAATCGGGTGGATTTTTTGATATCAGGATGCCTATCCCATTGACGATCAATTTCTATTTTCATCCAAATAGCGGGGAAACAGGGATTCAATTGGATTTTGAATAATTGGTGATTATGATGTATGTTTTACCGTGGTTAAACCAATAATATTTAACTCCTTTACGATGAGGTATGTATGAATAACCGAGGATCAGACAGAAGACAGGTAGAACGCCGGAATGGTGGAGAAAGACGGGAGAAAAGTATGCCCGTTGAAAGTGACCACAGGTCTGGGGAAGATCGGCGGGATGCAGATCGAAGAATAGGGATCGATCGAAGAGGCAGTTAACGCATAGTAAATATCAAATTTATTATTTTTAAAATGGTAAAATTCAATATTCGTATCATTTCCATAATTCTTGCGGTTTGGATGGGCATTTTTAACCAGATAACCACTATCCATGTGGGTCATGGGCATGACCTCATTCCTTTGAAAGATAGCCTTTGTGCTATTGACTGTGAAGAAGAATCTCACCATTCTGTCGGGGAAGCCTGTGAATGGTTTATGGCCAAACGCCTCACCAACAATGATGGTATTATTTCTACCGTAGACCAAATCCCAATTGAATTCGAAACAATTCATTGGACACCTCAATATTTCCTCTCAACTGCATCCCAGAATTTTGTCCATTGGGATCGCGGTCCCCCTGTCGTTTAGTTTTAGCACTTAATGACATATCCCCGGTTCGTCGGGGATTCCCATAAAACACAACATAGAGGAAGTATTTCATGTTACAAAAATTAGTTGGGGGACTCATATTCTCAGGAATTTTATTTAGCCAGACGACGGCCAATCCACAATTTAGTGTTATAGGCGATTTGGTCATGGACCAAATAAATGATTCTCCCAAACTATCCAGTTCCGGAGTGGAAATAGCGATCCAGGGAAATGTAAATCCATTCGCCCGGGCCGATGTCTACCTTCATAAACATAATGATGAATCACCCATAGAGTTAGAAGAAGCGGTATTGACTATCGAAAGAGGGCTCCCCCTTGGGTTGGGTCTAAGGCTTGGGAAGTTTCGTCCGGATTTAGGCAGAATAAATAAGGTCCATGCCCACCTATTTCCATTTATTGAAGCACCCACAGGCATGAAAAAAGTATTGGGGGAGGAATTCTGGGCGCCGACAGGAGTGGAAGCCAATATTTTACTTCCCTTGCCTTGGTATAGCAATGTGTCTGTTGGGTATTTTGATTCAGGCATTAGAGGGGATATTCATGAGGGTGAAGGGGAATCTCATGATTTGGAACAGAATCATGATCATAATCACGGGGAGGAAAAACAGGATTTTGCTTTATCAGGACGATGGTCACATTTTTTTGATTTGAACGATATAAATCATATTGAAATTGGAACGAGCGGATATTTAGGCGATAAAAATATTCTCATAGGCGCTGATCTGAAATATAAGTGGCGTCCGAATAAATATAAGTCACTCACATTAGAAGTTGAAATATTTCAATACGCATGCTGGGATGATGGGCCAGAAGATTTATATCAAAATAATTGTACTGGCACTTATTATGGCATGGTGAATTATCAATTCAATAAATCCTATAATATTGGTGTTATTGGTGAAGTATGGGTACACCAAGAAGAAGATGAGATAAGTCCAGCACTTTTTATTGGATACAGTCCGGTTGAAGAATCAGCTGTATTTCGATTAAAGATTGGACAAGTAAACCATTTTTATCTACCTGGGGAAGACAAAATAAAACAAGATCTAATCGTAACAGCCCAACTCATTTGGTCTTTGGGTCCCCATAAACCCCATCGGTATTAAGTTATGAAAAAACAGATTATACTATTCACATTATTGTCATTTTGTTTTGGTAAAGTTCGCGTCGTGACGTCAACCACAGACTTGGCCGATATTGTAAAAACAATTGGTGGTGACCGGGTAACCGTCACCAGTATTGCCCGTGGAAATCAGGACCCTCATTATGTAGAGATTCTACCCTCCTATATGTTTAAGGTGAAAAAAGCGGATATTTATTTCATGGTAGGGATGGAACTGGATTTGTGGGCGAAATCTATCATTAATGGTTCTCGCAATCGGCATATTGATGTAGTGGATTGTTCTATTGAAATTGAAAAAATGGAAATCCCTACAGGCACCGTGGATGCCAGGATGGGGGATATCCATCGATTTGGAAATCCTCATTATTGGCTGGACCCAAATAATGGCAAACGCATTGCAAAACTCATTGCTGAAAAATTGACAAATGCAGAGCCAAAAAGTTCTGATTTATTTAGACAAAATCTGGATGCTTTTAATCTTCAATTGGACAAGGCTATTTTAGATTGGGAAAAACGATTTGTAAATCTCCAAGGGAAAAAACTCATTTATTATCATAACTCATGGCCCTATTTTTCAAATTTTTTTGGTTTGGAAACAGTTGAATTCTTAGAACCAAAACCGGGGATTACCCCTTCGCCAGCCAAATTAAATCAGATTATTCAGCGTATTAAATCGGATGATATAATGGTGATTGCGTCTGAGTCATATTTCAGTGACAGAGTGCCCAAATTTATTGCATCAAAAACAGGTGTAAAAACAGTGAAATTGGCTCAATCAGTAGGGGCAATGGAAGGGGCAGATTCTTATATTCATTTATTCGAAACCAATTTAAAGATTCTTTCTCAAGCATTCGGAGTTGAACATGATTGATCTCATACTTTGGCCTTTGGTTGCGGCTTTTGTAATTACAGGAATTCACGTGTATTTGGGGCTCCACGTGGTGAGGCGAGGGGTCATTTTTGTTGATTTGGCTTTGGCGCAAGTGGCAGCATTGGGATCGGCCATCGGTATTATTATTGGATTAGAGCATGATGGATATTCGAATTATATATTGGCGGTCTCATTTACAATTATGGGGGCAGCTTTTTTTGCCTATGTACGATCCAGTAAACAAAGAATCCCCCAAGAAGCCATCATTGGAATTACCTATGTTGTATGTACAGCAGCCATGATATTGCTCTTTAGTAAATCAGCAGAAGGATCCGAGCATTTAAACCATTTATTGGTAGGATCTATTTTATTTGTTACACCGGTCAAAATTGGCTACACAGCATTACTTTATATTCTGATTGGAATCATTCATTGGAAATATCGAGACCAATTTTTTAAAACATCTCAATCCCATTATCAAAGGAGTGACTTAGATAAATCTACCCGATTTTGGGATTTTTTGTTTTATGTCACTTTTGGTTTTGTCGTCACCAGTTCCGTGAAAATAGCCGGTGTGCTATTGGTATTTTCATTTTTGATTATACCGACAGTTGCTGCATTGTTATTTAAGGAATCGATTCGGAGCCGTCTAATATTTGGTTGGATATTTAGTATGGTGGGTAGCTTTCTCGGTATGTTTGTTTCAATTGCGTTTGATGTACCCACAGGCGCTTCTATCGTCGTCACTTTCGGGTTAATGCTTGTAATTTTGGGTTTTTATTTTTCATTTAAAGAATGAAAAAGTACCAGGTTGAATGGCTTGGTGATGGTGCGTTAAATTGGATTACTTATTCTAAATAAATTTAGAAATGAATCAACGCCAAGTAAAAAAAATCATTGAAGGTATAAAAACCACTGATGGGGCCGGTGTAAATCTCACCCGAATTATTGGCGGCCCGGAATTTAATATGCTGGATCCCTTTTTGTTGTTAGATGAATTCGGATCCGATAATCCAGATGATTATATTGCCGGTTTTCCGCCTCATCCCCACCGTGGATTTGAAACCATTACCTATATGCTGAATGGAAAGTGGCAGCATAAAGATTCTGGGGGAAATGAAGGGTTGCTGGGCGACGGGTCTGTCCAGTGGATGACCGCGGGCAGCGGAATCATTCATAGCGAAATGCCGATCCAAACCGATGGCCTTGCCCGCGGTTTTCAACTTTGGCTTAATTTGCCGAAATCAAAAAAAATGATTGCACCTGCTTACCAGGATATTGAATCGGAACAGATACCCATTGTTAAAGAAAAAGCAGGAACGGTGAAAGTTATTTCTGGAAATTACTGGAGAACTATTGGCCCGGGGAAAGCACATACACCCGTTTTAATCCTGGATATTCGATTATTAGAAAATAGTGAAATAACCATCCCCGTTGTTGATGGATGGAATGCTTTTGGATTTGTTTACGAAGGTGACGTTTTTTCTGGAAAGCAATTGTCAAAAGGACAATTGGGTATATATGAAAAAGAAGGAGGAATCAATTATAAAACAAGTGACAATAAAGCAGGTATATTTCTGGCGGCAGGAGAACCGTTGAACGAACCGGTGGCCCGGGGTGGACCTTTTGTCATGAACACACGGGGTGAGGTATTGCAGGCATTTTCTGATTATGAAGAAGGAAAGTTTGAATGAAAAAACGATGTGAATGGGGAAATCAAAGTGTGTTGTATCAACAATATCACGATGAGGAATGGGGCGTACCAATCCACGATGATCAAATGCTTTTTGAATTTTTAATGCTCGAAGGTGCCCAGGCTGGACTCAGTTGGGAGACCATTTTGAAAAAGAGAGAGGGTTACAGGGAAGCATTTGACCAATTTGATTCGAAGAAAATTTCTAAATACACTGCATTTAAAATTGAAGCATTACTTCAAAATTCAAACATCGTTCGTAATAAACTCAAAGTGAATTCAATCGTATTGAATGCAAGATTATTTCTGGAAGTCCAAAAAGAATTTGGTAGTTTTGATAAGTATATCTGGCAATTCACCGATGGAAAAACGATTCAGAATAGGTATAGAAAAATGGCTGATCTTCCAGCAAATACAGCGGAATCAGATGCCATGAGTCAAGCCCTCAAAAAATGCGGTTTTAAATTTATTGGTACCACTATTTGCTATGCGTTTATGCAAGCGGTGGGTATGGTAAATGATCATACGACTGATTGTTTCCGTTACAAGGAATGTGCGGTGTGAAAGCACACTATCTGGGCCATGTTGTATTTTATGTGAAAGATTTGGAGAAATCTCTGGCTTTTTACCGGGATTTGCTTGGGTTTGAACAAGTGGGAGAATTCTCCCGTCCCTTCACGGCTGTGGCCCTTTCTGCTGGCCGAACCCACCACGAAGTATTATTGATCCAAGTAGGGGATGCGCCGGGGCCGTCCAAAGGTCACCGGATTGGTCTCTATCATATTGGCATAAAAGTGGGTGATGCTTTGGATGAACTTCGTGCTGTACGGGATGAGTTAATTGAAGCGGGTATAAATATTTCCGGATTGAGTGATCATACAGTAAGCCAAAGCATTTATCTTGAAGACCCTGATGGAAACGAAGTGGAACTCTATGTGGATGATCCGAATGTGGATTGGAAGAATGATCCTTCCCTCGTCATGTCGCCGATCAAACAATTGAATCTGTAGTAAATGTTAACCCCTCAGAAATTCCCCTCTCCAGAGGGACGTGTAAAAGGGGATATTTTGTGATACCCAACACAACCATCACTCGAAAGTGAAACTAAAATAGGTGTAAATTCGTATACACGGACAAAAAGGAAAATTGTCATGAGAAAATTATTAACCCTATCATTAGTCATTGGTGCAGTTACACTGTTTGCTGGACAAACTAAACAAGAATCACATAAGGAATTTGTCATGGATAAAGTTGAAAAAAGCGATCAGGAATGGGAAACTTGTCTCACACCGGAAGAATATCAAATCCTGAGAGAAAAGGGAACAGAACTTGCCTTTACGGGGGAATATTATAAGCATAAAGAAAAAGGGACTTATGTATGTGCCGCATGTGGGAATGACTTATTCAGCTCGGATACCAAATATGACTCCGGTTCCGGTTGGCCCGCGTTTTTTGATGCATTGGATAAAACCAAGGTCAATTCAAAATCGGATATCAGTTATGGCATGGTTCGGACTGAGATTACCTGTGCCAAATGTGATTCACATTTGGGTCACGTTTTTGAAGATGGTCCAAAACCAACAGGATTACGGTATTGTGTGAACTCCGTGGCGTTGGATTTTTCACCCAAAAAATAAGCCATATTTTTTACCAATTGATTAAGGGCCGATTCGTCGGCCTTTTTTTTTAACTTTTTTGGGTCATTACCGTCTAATATGTTAAATTATTTCATAATCAGGAAAAGGATTTTTATGAAGTTGCGCATCACTCATTCCATACTTTTTATTTTATTTATCTCAATTGGCATATCCCAAGGCCGAATGGGAGACAGCCGCCCTGAACCCATCGATTGGACAAAAACGTTAGATTTATCTGAGGAACAAGCCAAGAAAATGACCGAGATTAATCAAGGGTTCCGGAATGAGATTATGGGCATGAGAGAAACAGCATCAGGTGATCCCATGGCAATGATGGCAAACATGCAGGAAAAACAAAAGCAAAGAGATAAAGCTGTCAAAAAAGTTCTCTCCAAAAAACAATTTAAAAAGTACAAAAAAAACTTAAAGTCCCAACAAAAAGAAAGAAGAAAACGGATGGGTGGAAAAAATAAAGGGCAGGGCCGCCGAGGTGGCCAAAAGGGCCGGAGAAGGAATTAATGAAAAAAATTATTTTTGGACTGCTTTTCATTTCGATTATTCTGGGTCAAAATAAAACGCAGGATATTTCAGGTACCATTCTGGATATGGATAATTTAGAACCATTGCCTTATGCCAATGTTGTTGTCATAGGGATTGATCGAGGTATCACCTCTAATTCTGACGGGCAATTTGTCCTGGTTGATATACCAGCGGAACCCTGTTCTCTTATTATCTCTTATATTGGATATCGTACAGTAAAGATTGGATATGACAATTCTGGCCCAAAACAATCATTGGATATTCGCCTAAAGATGGAAGCATTGGATTTTCAATCCGTAGATGTGATCGCAGATGAATACCAAGTGATGAAAAGTGCCGATGAAGTGAGTAAAGTGACCATTTCTCCCCGACAATTAGCGCTGCTTCCCAACATGGGTGAAGTGGATATTTTTCGCTCATTGCAACTTCTACCAGGAATAAGCAGCACCGGCGATGGTTCTTCAGGATTAAACGTCCGTGGCGGGGGCTCTAACCAGAATATGGTCTTGTTGGATGGAATGAATATTTATCATGTGGATCATTTCTTCGGTATGTTCAGTGCCTTCAACGCTGATGCGATTAAGGATGTGCAAGTGTATAAGGGCGGATTTCCATCCAAATACGGCGGACGTCTATCCAGTGTTATTGATATGACAGGTAAAAATGGCGATCTGACCAGACGGCAATTTGGATTGGGTGCCAACCTCATGTCCACACAATTATTGTACGAAACACCGATTATATGGGGAGGCAGTTGGCTCTTTTCATATCGACGTTCCTATTCCGATTTTATGTCTAGCCCTTTTTTTGATAAAATGTATGAATTTGTGACGGGCGATGATGAGGGTCCCGCTAATAACCGCCGCAGGGTTAACCGGCAAGATCCTGATGATGAAACGGCATTTCAGCAGCAAATATTTCCCACATTTTATTTTTACGATCTCCATAATAAAGTAACATTTACGCCAGGTAATAGGGACGTAATTAGCCTCAGTATGTATGGGGGTAGGGATTTTTTAAATGAATCCCGTGAGACTTCCGGTATTCGCGGAAGACCCGGTCTCGGCGGCGGCGGCGGCGGGAATCAGCAAGATATTACTCTCATGGATGAAAACAATACCGATTGGGGAAATCTGGGCGTGAGTCTTCGGTGGAATCATAGATGGATGGACCGTTTTTCCAGTCAGGCTTTGGTGAGTTCTTCTCAATTTAAAAGTAATTATGACCGCAATGCATATCTTCAAGGAGGCGGAAATTTTAATTTCAGAATTGGGGAAGGTAATGGCGCCATGGATCAATCCTTTCGGATTGATAATGTGTATCATGCCAGTGCAAAGCATATTCTGGAATTTGGGATGGAATTCACTAATCTGGGGACCCACTATGATATCGCTATTTATGATACAGTTCAGATCCTCAATCTGGAATCCAATACCATATTAGCCAGTTTATATTTGGAAGACCGATGGAAGGTTATGCCATCCTTAACCTTTGGAATGGGGGTTCGGACCACCACTCAAATGGGATTGGATAGTCTATTTGTACTGGATATGTCTGCTGATTCTATATTCATTTCGCCTCGATTGTTTTTTTCCTGGAATGTGACAGATCACTTTACTCTGAAAGGGGCTTGGGGTAATTATTTTCAATTCATCAATAATATAGTTTTAGAAGATGTGCTCCAGGGGAATTCGAATTTCTGGCTTGTGTCCGATGATAACATTCCAGCGGGATCGGCAGAACACCAAATTCTGGGTTTTAAATATGAAACTCGGAAATACCTGTTTGAAGTAGAAGGATATCGAAAATACTTAGATGGGTTGGTGGAATATACGCGCAGGTTTCAGGAATTGGCTGATTACGGGAATTATTTCTTTTTTGGAGATGGATATGCAGAAGGGGTGGAATTCCTCGCTCAGAAAAAATCCGGCGCTTTTAATGGATGGCTCAGTTACACCTATGCCAATGTGAAATATGATTTTGGTGCGTTGGCGCCTGAACCTTATCCTGCCAGCCATGATAAAACACACGAAGCTAAAATCGTCGGAATGTATAAATGGGGTCCATGGAATTTTGCATCCACATTTGTATATGCCACTGGCACACCTTACACTACTCCCCAAAGCAGATATTATTTACCGCTGTTGAACGGGGATGAATTCACTTATATCCATGTGAGTGATAAAAACGAATTTCGCTTGCCCGATTACCACCGAATGGATCTGAGCGTATTTCGTCAAATGCAAACCCCGGATTTTAAATGGGACGTGGGTTTGTCCGTTTTCAATATTTATAATAGAAAAAATGTAAATTATCGTGAATATGATTTGAATGTTGTTCCGGTTGTGGTGTCAGATGTCATGCTATTGCCCATGACAATAACATTGTTTTTTAAAGTGACATTGAAGTAGGGAGATTCGATGAATAACAAATTATTTTTCTCAGCGCTTTTTAGTATCACCTTTTTAACACTCAGTTGCGAAGATGACCTTTTGCCGGTGCCCGAAGCCGACTTGATCGTCGTCAGGGGATACCTCTATGCAGGCCAGCCGGTGACGGATGTGGTCCTGGTCTCAACACTGGCATTGGACGACGAAAGTGAAACTGCTATCCCAATCGATTCCGCAGTGGTGGTTCTTAAACGGGGTGCAGAAGAATTTGTTTTGTTCCCTGTCCATTCTTATGATACAACTGAAACGGATACAACATTCAGTATCACCTACACGTACCCTGATAGCAACCTTGTGGTGGCCGAAGGTGACACCTTTACCCTGGATATTAATTATGGCGAGCAACACCTCACATCTGAGGCAATCGTTCCCACAAAACCAGATAGTTTTTTGTCTAATATCGATACAATGTATGTGCCATCTTTTGATAGGAACAGGGATTATATTCGATGGATTTTTGCTGATTCAAATATAATCCGCCTCAATTGGGACAATCCAGAAGACCATTTTCATTATCTTTTAATGAATAATGTGGAGGAAGATCCGGAACCGTTAGAAAAAACATTACCTCCCCGGTGGCGGCGTTTTATTTCGGAACCTTTCATTGATACATCTTACGCCATGCTGGCAAGCACAATCACCCATTTTGGGAGACATGACATTGTGCTTTTTCACGTCCAGACGGATTATGTACTGCTTTATCAATCCAGTGGCCAAAATTCACGGGATTTGAATGAGCCTTACAATAATATTAATGGCGGGTTGGGCATGTTCACGGCCTTTAACAGTGATACAGTTTCCATCGTTTTACTGCCCCAAAAGTAAGGGAACCTTAAGTCAATAAATAAGTCAGACCGCTGGCTTTGTTTTGTGCCATGGCCAATGTACGTTCCTCTGGATTCGCATAGTTCAAATCCCAATCTTTGAGTTTGGGCGCCATGATTCGATGGTATATCCAAGGTGTAAACAATACCAAATAAACGCAGGATAAATATCCCAAAGGCATTTCTGGTGCGTTAGGATGGGCCTTCAATTCCCAATATTCCAGTTGGGTATTTTCGTGGTGCGATGAGTGACGGGTTAAATTGTACAGGAAAAAACTGCTGATTCGCCGATTGGTATTCCAGGAATGTTTTGGAAGAATGGGTGCACCCTCTTCCCGGATTAACCCGTAATGCTCCATATAGTTGACGCCTTCCAACATGATTTTTCCACCCATGGCCATGAAGAGAAACATGATGACGCCTCCCCAGCCACCGATAAAAAAAGCACCGGTGGTTAAGATCCCAGATCGAATATATCCAATAATCATTCGATTAGAAATTGAAGCGGGACTTTGACCTTTTTTTCTGAGACGGTTATTTTCAATAATCCATGCATTCCGGTGACTGAGAATTGTGGATCGAAGGATAAAATGGTATGGGTTTTGGCCGCGCTTTGCGGTGGCAGGATCAATGGATGTGGCCACATATTTATGGTGACCGTAAACATGTTCGATGGCAAAGGCACAGTCCCAGGTGAGTGCCAATAGCCAGTTTCCGAGAAACATATCCAATCGATTTCGTTTTCGATGGGTAAGTTCATGCCCCACATTTGTTCCCGCTGATGCCATTATTAACCCCATTATAATAATATAGCCCATGAGGTGAGGAATCGTGGTCGCTTCACGAACCGCCATCAATGATGTGCCCCAATCTGGCAGGGGTAAGTCTCCAGCCATCCAGACTGAAATAATTACCGCAGTCAATAATAGAGGCAGGTTGATATAGAGTAAAAAATTGAGTGTGTTGGTGGACGTATAGCTTGGCTGGGAATTATCATCCCCTAAGAATAGATCTCCGAACATGATAATGAATAAAAAAATGACATAATAGATCCACATCCAGTATTGTCCCTGAAGGGCAAAAAATATACCCAAGGCAACCAGGAGTGGCGTGGCAGTATAACGGAGGTAATTCGTCATGGTTTGACTCCCCGTAGTTTACCCATAGTTTGGAGAATATCCAAATTGGTGTCAGGGCATAATCTTCTCTGCTTTTCACCAGAGTTGATACTTGACCTAACCGAATTTCCTTGGTGCCAGATAAAACGATTGAAAGAAAGAATCATTATATTGTTAATGGGGTTAAAGCATTAAATTTATGTCTTTAAACCGCAACCAAAAGGAATATCATCATATGGAATTGTTATTTAGTTTAATTGGAACCAGTCTGTCTGCTGTAGGATTTTATGCCGTTCATTACATGATAAAGATTGCTGAAAAAAACGAAACGTAAACTATAGATTTAAAAGAATCAAAAAGCCCTATCCTGATTTATCGGGATGGGGCTTTTTTTATTCATAAAAAAATGTAAAATTCGCATATGGTTGAAAAAACAAAATTATGGTATTCACAGGGAATAAACCTTTTTCAAGGAATGGATGAAAAATGATTGGGAAACTATTTGCCCTATCATCCATATTTATTATTCTTTCTTGTGCGGGGGAGAATGAAGATGTGAAAGCTTCATTCGAAGTGGATGGTATGGATGTCCGTAATGGTTTCCTATGACTGGGATGACCCACCAATGTGGGCAAGGCCCTGGATGGGCTGAAGGGTGTTTCGAAACATACATTTGACAGTGAAACTTGGATATTCACAGTGACTTATAATAATGGAAAACTCAAGCGTGAAGAAATCATGCAAGTGGTTGAAGCGGCGGAAGAAGGATTTAAAGTTAAAAATTGGAAACGGGTACAACCTGAATAGTGAAATTGAATTGAAAGATATTAAAATTTATACTGCCAATTGGTGCCCATACTGTATTGCGGCAAAACGGTTTTTTGATGGGAAAGGGTGGCAATACGAAGAAATCAATATTGAGGAAAAGGGTTGGAATCGTGCAAAACTTTTAGAGGTTGGAAAATCCATGACCGTTCCTCAAATCGTGATTGATGGAGAAGCCATTGGTGGGTATGATGAACTTATGCGGACATATGGCTAAATCATAATACCAGATTGTTTTCCAAGATATTATTTGATACCCGCCCCGTGCATTGATTACAATTGAGCGCGGACTGCACGGGAGCTGATCCAGACCGACTTCTTAACCTTGTCTCCAATCCTGAACGCAGCGTACTACTTGATCAGATGGGTAAACGGTGTGATACGTTGAAGAACGAATACAGGAAAATGGGAAAACAGGTATCCATTGTGATCCTTTTAAGTGTTCTTTTATGTACAGCGGCTGAAAAAGA
>CATMGX010000029.1:0-17133 GCA_950067765.1 uncultured Fidelibacterota bacterium | reverse complement strand
ATACGATAAAAATAGTCGTATTTATTTCTTGCAATGCATTTTATGAAAAGGGTAAATTCCACGGCTGGAAAAACCCATGTTAAAACTTACACGCAAAGTCGAATATGCATTAATTGCCCTGCGGCACATGCAAGCCATGAAACCGGGGAAATTGACGAGCGCTAAAGAAATCGCTGAAGCCTATGGTCTTCCCCAACAATTATTAGCCAAGACCCTCCAACAAATGGCCCGAGATAGGATCATTGAAGCTGTTCAAGGTCCGTCTGGCGGTTACCGTATTTTGTCTAATTTAGATAAAATATCGTTGAAAGATTTTTTCGAAAAATTAGAAGGACCATTAGGGATTATGGATTGTTATTTTGATTCAGATTGTATTCAAATAGGGACTTGCAATATTCGAGTCCCTATACAACGTATTAATGAAAACATGCGAGATATGTTTTCAAAAATGTCTTTAAGGGAGGTAACTCAATAATGGGACAAGTGAAAAAAGAACAGATTATCGAAATTTTAAAACAGTGTTATGACCCGGAATTACCGGTGGATCTGTGGAATCTCGGATTGATTTATGACATCCAGATTCAAGAATCTTATGATGAAAATAAATCCGATGTGAATATCACCATGTCACTCACAACACCCGGATGTTCCATGGGTCAGAATATGGCACAGGATATTAAAACTAAATTGGAATCTATGGATGAAGTGAACCAGTCTTTTGTGGAAGTGACTTTTGACCCGCCATGGAACCCAGAAATGATATCTGATGAAGCCAGGAAAAAATTGGGTGTCGGCGTATCCGGTCCTCAAGAAAGACAAGAATCCAACATTAATACGGAGTGGGAATAATGGAAACCAAATCCAATACACAAGAAATTTTTGACGCAGGCATTACCGTTACCGAAAAAGCAGCCCAGCGTCTGGCTGCCGTTATGGAAGCTGAAGAGAAAAAAGGGTTCGGACTGCGAATGGAAGTCACCAGCGGTGGCTGTTCCGGAATGAATTACAATATGTCCTTCGAAAAAGAACAAAAAGAATTTGATAAAGTTTTTGAAAGTAATGGGTTGAAAGTTTTTTGCGATCTGAAAAGTTATCTCTACCTCAAGGGAATTGAAGTGGATTTTTCCAACGATATTCTCAATGGTGGATTTAGAATTGTCAATCCAAACGCCGAGCGTACCTGCGGATGCGGCACTAGTTTTTCCATGTAATATTATGGCTAAAAGTAACCCAATCATCGATTCGGCGATTAGCCAGGAATACGAATACGGTTTTGTAACTGATATTGAACAAGAGACCATTCCTCCCGGCTTAAATGAAGACGTTATTCGTTTGATTTCTTCCAAAAAAAATGAACCGGATTGGCTACTTAAGTGGCGGCTAAAAGCCTATGGGCATTGGTTAAAAATGAAAGAGCCAAATTGGGCCAAACTCCATTATGCTGATATTGACTTCCAGGCTATTTCATATTATTCTGCACCAAAGGAAAAAGAAAAACTCAAAAGTCTGGATGAAGTAGATCCTGAATTATTGGAAACATATACCAAATTGGGCATCCCCCTGGATGAACAAAAAATGCTGGCCAATGTGGCCGTGGATGCGGTTTTTGATAGTGTATCCGTCACCACGACTTTTAAAGAAGAATTAGGGAAAGCAGGCGTCATTTTTTGCTCCTTTTCTGAAGCTGTAAAAAACCATCCAGAATTGATTCGAAAGTATTTAGGCAGTGTGGTCCCCCGAACCGATAATTATTTTGCCGCACTTAATTCAGCTGTTTTCAGTGATGGCAGTTTTGTTTATATCCCGAAAGGCGTTCGGTGCCCCATGGAACTGTCCACTTATTTCCGGATCAACGCTGCCAATACTGGCCAATTCGAGCGGACACTCATCATTGCCGAGGAAGGTAGTCATGTCAGTTATCTCGAAGGATGTACCGCACCCATGCGGGATGAGAATCAACTTCACGCAGCTGTTGTAGAACTCATCGCCCACAAAAATGCTGAAATAAAATATTCTACCGTCCAAAATTGGTATCCCGGCGATCCGAAAACAGGTAGAGGCGGTATCTATAATTTTGTGACAAAACGGGGTATTTGTATCGGGGATAATTCTAAAATTTCATGGACACAAGTTGAAACGGGATCTGCCATTACCTGGAAATATCCCAGTTGTATTTTAAAGGGCGATAACTCAGTGGGGGAATTTTACTCCGTCGCCCTATCCAACAATTTCCAGCAGGCGGATACGGGAACCAAGATGATCCATATTGGTAAAAATACCCGCAGCACCATTATATCAAAAGGGATTTCTGCAGGCAAAGGACAAAATACCTATCGCGGCGGTGTCAAGATTATGAAAGGTGCGGAGAATGCCCGTAATTATTCCCAATGCGATTCCATTTTAATCGGCGATGAATGTAGTGCCCACACTTTTCCATATATTGATGTCCGAAATCCAACAGCGCAGATGGAACATGAAGCGTCCACATCCCGCATTGGTGAGGATCAATTATTCTACTGTAACCAACGAGGTATTTCCACAGAGGATGCGGTTTCCATGATTGTAAATGGATTTTGCAAAAAAGTATTCAATGAACTCCCCATGGAGTTCGCCGTGGAAGCGCAAAAACTCATGGAAGTGAGTCTTGAAGGCGCGGTTGGATAATCACAATTAATCAAATAAAGAGATAACCGAATTCATATGTTGGAGATAAAAAACTTACACGCCGGCGTGGATGGAAAAAAAATCCTGAAAGGCGTCAACCTCATCATAAAACCGGGAGAACTCCATGCCATCATGGGTCGCAATGGTTCTGGAAAAAGCACCTTAGCAAATATTATTACGGGTCGGGATCATTATGAAGTCATGGAAGGATCTGTTACGTATAATGGGAAGGATCTATTAGACATGTCACCAGAAAATCGGGCCCTATCTGGAATTTTCATGTCCTTTCAATATCCCGTTGTGATTCCTGGGGTAAATAACACCTATTTTCTTCGGGCAGCACTGAATGCCAAATTAAAACATCAGGGCCTAAAAGAGATGAATGGTGTGGACTTTATGCATCTGATTCGTGAAAAATTAAATCGCGTCCAAATGGATGAAACATATTTAACCCGCGCAGTTAACGATGGCTTTTCCGGTGGAGAAAAGAAACGGAATGAAATTCTTCAAATGCTAACCCTGGAACCAACCTTCTCCATATTAGATGAAACTGATTCCGGGCTGGATATTGATGCATTGAAAATTGTAGCCAACGGGGTAAACAATTTTCGAAATAACGAACGGTCATTCCTGGCCATTACCCACTATCAACGATTGTTGGAATATATGGAGCCTGATTTCATTCATGTTTTATTTGATGGGGAAATTGTAAAATCTGGCGATAAATCTCTCGCGATAGAAATAGAAAAAAAAGGCTATTCCTGGTTGGAAAAATGAGCTACTTGGATCAACAGTTTGATGCGCTCCTGAAATATTGGCCCGACGAAGATAAAAACATTCGCACGCTCCGGACCGATTCTTTTGATCAATTTAATACAATCGGCTTCCCAACAAGAAGATGGGAAGAATGGCAGTTTACAGATTTCTCGAAATTTATTAAAAAACAATACAGACTTTCCTGGTCCGAAGATCTCCCGTCCATTCCAAAATCAATTCCAGGATTAATTCCAGATCTGAATTTTATTCTCATTATTAATGGGCATTACCAATCACAATTATCAGCCTTACCAGATGGGGTTAGAGTCTCAACTCATCTTGAGGATTTTAATGCTGATCAAAATATTTACACATCTGGGTCGAACCAAAATCCGTTCCACGTACTCAATACGGCCATGATGAATTCTGGGGTTCCCATTCATATTGAACCCAATCAAATAATCGAAAAACCGATCCAAATTATTTATTTAACGACCGACCTATCTGAACCATTAATGAATCACCCGCGGTTTCACTATCATATAGGTGAGAATTCTCAAGCAACCATTGTTGAACATTATATTGGGTTATCCGATCAACCCTACTTTGTGAATTCCGTAAGTCATGCCACCATTGGCAAAAATGCATCTTTCAATCATGTTCGCATTCAAGAAGAAACAGAATCTGCCAGCCATATTGCATCCACCCATTATCAATTGGAAATAGACGCACGATTAAATGCGACTCACTTTTCTCTGGGCGGTGAACTTTTTCGTCATGATATTCAAATTACGTTTAATGGCAATGGCGGAGATGCAACCCTGAATGGGTTATGCCTCACGGAGAATCATCAGCATCATGATCAGCATGTAACGGTAGATCATCAGCACGATAGCTGTAACAGTCATCAGCTTTTCAAATATATCCTGGGCGATAAATCTTCCGGTGTATTTAATGGCAAAGTGATTGTTCGAGAAAACACCAAACAAACGGACGCAGATCAATCCAACAAAAATTTACTCTTAAGTCCTGCCGCATTGATGAATGCCAATCCGCAACTTGAAATATATTCGGAAGATGTAAAATGTTCCCATGGTTCCACTACGGGACAGATCGATTCAGAAGCGCTTTTTTATATGCGATCCAGAGGACTCACCCAGCGAAAGGCCACCGAATTAATTATTGGCGGATTTGCTGAAGAAATTATGAAGTCCATATCAAACGAAAATATTTCAGATTATATCAATGAGAAAATCAATCAGTGGTTAAGGTCGTCAAATAATGATGACTGATATAATGGATAAACTGGCTTCCATACGGGAAGATTTTTCTCTATTCACAGATCCTCGTGATAAATATGTTTATTTGGTCGACTTAGCCAAGGAATCGACAGGACTCCAACCTGAAGAACAAATTGATGCAAATAAAATTAGTGGATGTACATCACAGGCCTGGATTGTCAGAGAAAAAACCGGTGACTCATTTACATTCCGTACCGATTCAGATGCCATGATTGTGAAAGGATTATTATTCTTGATTGAACGGGTATTTAACGGTCATTCAAAAAATGAAATTTTAGGAATGGATGGCAATCAATTTTTAACATCCGTGGGGTTGGAAAGGGCCATTAGTAGCCAGCGTACCAATGGATTTTCCAATGCTATTCATAAAATTCAAACAGAACTACTGAAATAAACTATGTATAATGATATTGATGAAAAAGTGATTATTGATCGGGATTGTGAAGCAACCTTGATCCCTTTCGGCGACAAGATTACCCTGAAAAAAGGTGAAGAAGGCCATATTACACAAGCCTTGGGTGGCAGTTATACAATCATGATTCGGGGCAACTTGGTCCGAATCGAAGGAAAAGATGCGGATATTATTGGCAAAATTCCTGAAATCCAACCTTGGATGAAACAAAGAAACACAGATGGGCGCGTTAATGAAAAGGCTGTGTGGGATGCCATGAGGACCTGTTATGACCCGGAAATTCCTGTGAATGTTGTGGATCTTGGACTCATTTATTCATGTGACATTTCTAATAATGAGGATGGCGGTTCCTTCATAGAAATTAAAATGACGTTGACGGCACCAGGATGCGGGATGGGCGATATGATTGCCTCCGAAGTGAAACAAAAAGTTGCCGGCGTTCACGGCACCTCGGACGTAAGAGTCGAATTGGTTTGGGATCCCCCATGGGATCGAAGCATGATTACAGAATCCGCCAAACTTCAACTTGGCATGCTTTAATGCTTGATGTTCAATCTATCCGTAAGGATTTCTCTATTTTCAGTCAGAATGAAAACCCCTTTATTTTTCTGGACTCGGCCTCTACCACACAAAAACCAAAAAGCGTTATTGATGCTGTTTCCTCTTACTACAATTCATATGCTGCCAATATCCACCGTGCCCTGTATGCCATAGGAGAAAAAGCCACAGATGAATATGAGGGTGTTCGGAAAAAAGTAAAAGAATTTCTTAATGTTCCTGACACCTATTCCGTCATTTTTACCCGAAGTACAACCGAATCCTTAAATTTGATTGCTTATGCATGGGGACAAAAATTTCTGAATTCGGAAAGTGAAATTTTACTGTCAGAAATGGAACATCACAGCAACCTTGTCCCATGGCAATTGGTGGCTCAAAAAACAAAAACTTCATTAAAATTTATTTCACTTACGAATGATGGTACGCTTGATCTTGAACACATAGATTCTCTTTTTTCTAAGCGGACTAAACTCATGTCAGTTAGTCACCAGTCCAACGTGTTTGGGACTGTGAACCCAATAGAAATGCTTATTACCAAAGCCAAAGATGTGGGTGCAATTACAGTCATTGATGGGGCCCAAGCCGTGCCCCATATGCAGGTGGATATCACCCAATTGGGTTGTGACTTTTATGCTTTTTCTGGTCATAAAATGGTGGGGCCAACTGGCGTAGGTGTATTAATTGGGCGGACAAATTTACTGGAAGAAATGGATCCTTTCATGGGCGGCGGTGAAATGATCGACACCGTAACTTTAGAAAAATCCACATGGAATAAAGTCCCATGGAAATTTGAAGCGGGTACACCCAATATTGCCCAGGTAATAGGCCTCGGTGCCGCCATTGATTATTTAAAAAATGTTGGAATGGAGAAAATCCACGCCCATGAAAAAGAATTGTTGGACTATGGATTGGATGTTTTATCCCTAAATAAAGAAATCACTCTTTTCGGAAATGCAGATAATAGAGGTGCTGTGATTCCATTTAACGTGAAAAATATTCATCCCCACGACTTAGCTAAATTCTTGGATACAGACGGCATTTGTGTTCGAGCGGGCCACCATTGTGCACAACCAATTATGAATCATTTGGGGGTCACGGCCACGGCACGAGCCAGTTTTTATTTATATAATACAAAAAATGATATTGATGCGTTGGCGGAAGGTATTGAAAAAACCGCCCGCATATTCGCCTGATTTTTGCTTATTTTTCACCCGACGACTGACTGTCTATAAAGGAGTTTGACTATGAGTGAAAATGGAAATGAATCAAAAAAGTATAAATATCTCGTCACCATGCGTTGGTATGTGGAGACAGATGAAGCCTTGGTTGCCGGGGCGGCTGAAACGGACGAAAAGCTACTCGACATCGTTCGCCATCGAAAAGATGGCTCCAAAAGCTGCAGTACCTGCCCCACCCATAACTATGAAGGATATGGTATTTTAGATTACCATCATTTTATGGGTGATAAAAAACCGGTATATATGTCCACCGAACAGATTAAGGACTGAGTGGAAACCATTTTTCTAAATGATTTTTTGGATGGCGGCATTTTAAAGGAAAAAGTATTTCGGGAAAAAGTGGCCACCATAGATTGGTCCCAATATGCCGATAAGCGGGTGCTTATTAAAGGGTGTTCAGAAGTGCCCATCCCTACCTGGGCTTTTTTAATTTTGACAGCACAATTGGCGCAATACGTTGAACGGATTTATTTCGGGGAACTCCGTTCTGCGGTCAAAATATTTACGCGAAGCAAATAATATATGCATAAAATTATAGATAATAAATAGATATGAGCGAACGGGTTAGTTGGGAAGAATATTTTATGAATATTGCCCGTGAGGTGGCAACCCGATCGACCTGCGATCGAAAACATGTGGGCGCCGTTATCGTTCGGGGGAAAACGATTTTAGCTACAGGTTATAATGGTTCTATCCGTGGATTGGCCCATTGTGATGAAGCGGGACATGAAATGGAAAATACCCATTGCGTCCGGACCATACATGCAGAAGCCAATGCCATTGTGCAATCTGCCCGTCATGGTGTTCGGTTGGAAGATAGTGAGATTTATGTAACCGCTTCCCCTTGCTATGATTGCTTTAAACTGATTGCCAACGCTGGTATTAATAAAATATATTTTGGTGAATTCTACCGTGATGAGCAGATCATGGAACACGCCAAAGAATTGGGAATACAATTAGTCGATTTGTCTAAGTAAACCACTGATGCGGTTTACACCTTTTATTTTCAATTAATTTGAAACCGTTTCAACGGTTTCAAAAATATTACGTTTGGAAAAAGTAATTAAGTTTTACAAATAAAGAATTGGCTTTGGTGTTATACCATTCCTCATCTGCCGAAGAATAATATCGGTTATCATTCAGATTATAAACCACATAAAGGAGACTCCCCGGTAAATATTCCCATCGAAATACAAAAGTACCCACCTGATTATTAATTTTGAAATCTTCATCTCCCGTATAATTATAGGGTTCCACTTTATTTGTTTTTTCCTCAACCAAGCGATTATAGGTTACATAATCCATATCAATTTTGAATGGCTGATAAAATGCTTCAAATGTCATGGTGGGTGAAAAAGCCCAATTTAACCGAAAATTAATATTCTGCATTTTTTGTTCTGTGGTCGCATATATAATATGGGTTCGAATCGAATCTTCTTCTATCCCAACCCACTGCATGGAACTTGGATGATCCCCATTATGGGTTGCTACTGAAAAATTGATATAATCTGTGGGTCTTAGCATTAACTTAAGATTATAACTATGACCCCATCCACGAACTTTGCCATGGGTAAATTTAACATTCGGACTGATAATAATTCGTTTTCGACGGTCAGTAGAAATATTAATATCATATTCCTGTACCGCTTCATCCTTGTAGACCATGGCCCTTGAGTCCCGAAATAAATCGTCATCCTCAAATACTTCCGGGCGAATTTCCATTCCCCAACCAACACTCCAATAATTCATGAAAGTATTTTTCTGACTAATATCGATTTCTTTTCTTGTAATTAAACCGTCCCCCGTCCCCCTCAAACTCGCTCTCATGCTCAGGGACTGTTTTAAAAATATGCCTTTAGGTAAGTCGCGACGAATGTTTCCTCTGATTCCCATATCCCAATTATTGTTACGCCGCATAAATCCCATATCATTCACGTCAAAGTTTTTATCATACACGCCACCCCAAATAAAGCCATCCCACCAAACGGGATTGCGATAACTCAAACTAAACCGACCCGCATTTCCAGGATTCTCACTCCCTCGCGAATGAGCAACTTGTCCATTAAAATGCAGTTTATTATCTATAAACTTCAATCGCCAATCCAGATTAAATCCATTTAACGCATTTCCGTTCTTTCTTCGCAAATCAGTGGTCATAAATCCGATCGTTGAAATATCATTAATAACGGCTTTTTCTATCCTACCAATAAAATAATTTGTGTATGGCTCAATAAGAAATTTTTCCCTTTTTACCTTGCCTGCATCATCATATTCCCACGTACCATATTCTTCATTGGTCACAGCGTTAATAAACCCATATCGCAATCCAGAGTTTGTTTCTCCCAAAACTTTGGCAGCACCTAAGATTGTGGTAGCCTCTGGTCGATCTACAATTGATCCAGATTCCGGGCTGTAAAATCCTGGTCGCTGACCAATCCTACGGGAGTTGAACAAATTGAGTCTGCTTTTGAAAAAATTGGCTCCTTGCACAAAAAATGGCCTGCGTTCATCGAGCCGCGTTTCAAAAGCGGATAGGTTGAGTACTGATGGATCTGTTTCCACCTGGCCAAAATCAGGGTTAAAGGTCATATTCAGATTTGTGATCGAATTAATGTTGTACTTGACATCCAGACCAAAATTGCTACTCTTTTCCAAATCTTCTGTTTCAGTCTGACCCTGAAGCAAATAGGGGCTCAGTTCTAAATTTTTGGGTTGTGGAATATCTTGAAGTCCTTTCAGAATCCCATAGTGGGGTATCATTCCTCTTACACCTTTTGCACGGCCTGGCCATTGCATTTCTTCCTGTTGACCATAATAGTGCCGTTGAAAAGAAGCGCCCCATTCCTGAATATTATCTTTACTATATTGAAATACATTAAATGGTATTCGAATTTCAGCAGACCACCCCTTATCACTATGGGACACCTTACTTTCCCACACCACGTTCCATGTGCCGTCAAAAGCGTCATGACCTTCGCCGGCAATCACCACATCCACCTGAACCTCGGCCGCATTCACTGCAAACCAGTATCCTGTTTTATCATCATTTCTTGAATCGATACCAAGCCCTACCCAATCAGAGTTGGAACCAAAGCCAGACTCCCAATCATCTCTCCGTGCTAATCGCTTCATAATACTTTCTGGATTTGGATCAAAATTATTGAAAGCAATATAAAGGTATTTATCATCATACAGTACCCGCGTTTCAGTTTGGACAGAGGGCGCTACAAGATTAAAGGGTTCAAACTGTAAAAAATCGTTTATGAGCACAGCCTTTTGCCAAACGTCATCATCAATCACCCCATCAATCACGGGTGGCGATTCTGTCCGGGTAGCCATGGCTACCTTAAACCTTAGTTTTGTGGGATCCATTCCTTCATCCAAGTTTGAAGTATTAAACCCAAACAAAAGAGAAAAAAGCATAAAAAATAAAATAAAATATTTGTTCATGAACTCATTAATTCTATGTGTAAAAAAGTCCGGGAATTTAAGGAGAATAGAAACAGACAACCCCTTTCTATTCAGAAATATTTTCGCCAATAATATTTTTTATTGAATGCTTTAATTCTCTCAATGGTACCACATAATCCGTATGACCATTTTTTGTTAACCATGCAGTTGTCTGGAAATCCTTTGATACGGGATCTCCTGTATATTGTTCAATCACTCGTTTTCCGGAAAACCCAATATTTCCCGCACCGGATTCAAACAGCCTAATTCCCCGGGAACCATATCCAATGGCCACACCGCCCAAAGTTGGATCGGTGATTATAGTCACTACGGGCAGCCCCGCTTTCTCTACTCGTGTAATGGCTAATTGGGCCTTTGGGATACTCACCATGGATGAACATCCTGCATGCATGCGTGCACCACCACCGGCTGCTTGAAGAATCATCGGTACTTTTTTATGGATGGCAATTTCTGCAGCACGCCAAATTTTCTCCCCCGTACTCATACAAAAGGAACCACCAAGAAATCCGAAATCATTGGTGCAGAACACCACATCATTTCCATCGATCTTCCCATCCCCGGTTATCATGGCTGTGGGCAATCCAGTTTTCTCACGTTCAGCAACCAGTTTTTCGCCATATCCCGGGAATTCCAATATATCCTTATCCAATATGGCGGATGTTTCAACGTGTTCCTTAAATGAATTTGGGTCCAAAATCAAATCGATATAATCCCAGGCTGACAGGCGAATGGTTCGGAGCCCGCAATCATCACACACAAAATCTTTTTTTGTCAACTGCTCCAAAGAAACAGGATCAAACACCCGTTTCCCGTTTTGATCTTTACATCCATTGTGTCTCTTAATATATCCATTAGAATTCGGCACCGGAAGGCGAGACTTCGACACCCTGTCTACTTCTATCCCTTCTTCCCATTGTCCCATTTTAGACCACCGTTTCACGCGATTTTCAAATACGCCATCAATCGGTATTTCTTTTAATTTTTTGATATATTTTATCAGTGCTGTTTTCAAGGATTGAATGGACTCTTGGGGAAAACGATGTGCGGGGCCATTTGGCTCTTCCACCAATTCATCTACAATCCCATGCTTTAATCCCTCTTTGGATGTAATTTGACTCGCCTCAGCCGCTTCGTTGGCATGGTGGCGGTCATGATATAAAATAGATGAGCATGCTTCCGGGGTAATCACCAAATAAGTAGAATTTTCCATGGCCAGCGTGATATCGGTCCCCGTGAGCGCAATAGCGCCACCGCTGCAGCCGCGATTAATAATTACCGATATTGTAGGTACTTCCGCTTCCACCAATGCTTTGATCGTTCCACCAATCCTCCATGCAATACCTCCTGCTTCCGATTCCTCCGTAGGATCGGCTCCCGGCGTATCGACAAAAATAATAATCATGCGTTTTTCGTCATTGGCAATTTTTACCGCCTTTATAGCTTTTTCATAGCTTATCGGTGTTGGCATTCCATCATTCCAACTTTTAATCAGTTCAGGATCTGTGACTATCTCTTGAAATGTGTTGTAATCTGAAGTCGGGCCACTTTGCTGGCCGATAAGCATCACAGGGATATTTTCATCGTCAATTTTTAATAAGGCTCGATGGGTTTGAATTAAACAAGCGCCAAATTCCTTGCTGTGGAGACATTCTTCTAAACTCGAAAAAATAGTTAAATAGTCTAAATACTTGGGACGTTCTGGATGAAAGGAAAGTTGGTATTTTTCATACTCACTCAACCCATCCAGGACTTTTGGTGAGTAATGATCAAAGTCCTTTTCAAAAGGGAAATAAAAATGACTGGGCATTGAACTGAATGTTAAGCAGCGCTGGAATCTGCCCCGAAAATTCCTTTATAAATTAACCCAAACAGGACCGTCTCCGCCTTCAGGGGGAACCCAGTCAATGATCTGGTAGGGATCCATGATATCGCAAGTTTTACAATGGACACAATTCGAGAAATTAATCTGGAGTCTCTGGCCATCTCCATCTGGTAACATTTCATAAACATTTGCCGGACAGAATTTCTCGCATGGGTTCCCGTATTCTTCTGTACACTTTGAAACACATACATCCTGATCCCTGATTTTCAGATGAGGCACCTGGTCTTCTTCGTGGGCAGTGGCCGAATAATAGACGTCTGTTACCTTGTCAAACAAATATGTACCATCAAATTGCAGATCTTGGTAACGGTTCTTTTTCACGCCCTTTTGCATCTTTTTATGCCCCGCTTCACTGGACAAACGGTTTTTAATTCCCCAGCCGCGACCACCTGTAAAAAGTCCAATTCCAGCATTGGCCAGCCCACCGAATAGACCACGGTCAAATCCCTGGTGGAAATTCCGTACCTTCCAAAGTTCATCCCTTATCCAACTGGATGCTATCCTCGAATCATAATCTGCCAGGTCCGATTCTGAAAATTTTCCTGTAGCAAGAGCTTCCGCAGTTGTTTCCGCCGCAAGCATCCCTGATTTCATGGCCAAGTGGATCCCCTTTAGTCTCTGACCATTCATAAAACCCGCTGAATCTCCGATAAGCATAGCACCACCCACCGACAATTTTGGGATGGAATACCAACCCCCTTCCGGCAATGATTTGGCACCATAAGCGATCATTTTACCCGCCGAAAGTAAAGAACGAATCCATGGGTGATTTTTGAGGCGCTGAAGTTCATGATGAGAATCCACTCCAGGATTTTGATAATCCAGGCCAACCACCAGCCCCAAGTCCCATATATCATTTTGCATTCCATATAGGAAAGCGCCACCAAATATGGCCTGACCCAGAGGAAAGCCCATGGTATGTGCCACATATCCAGGCGGGACAGTCCCAGAAGGCATCTGCCACAGTTCTTTTACTCCAACTGCCCAGACTTGCGGGTTACACCCTTGCATAAGTTCGTGCCGATCGATGAGGTTTTTCGTCAAGCTGCCTCTGGTACCTTCACCTAAAATGACAACCTTGGCGCGAATATCTGCCCCCGGTTCAAATTGAGGTTTTTTCTCTCCATTTTTATCAATACCCCGATCACCGGTACGCACACCGACTACCTGTTCACCTTCATACAAAAGTTTTGTACCAGCGAAACCGCAAAAAATATCTACACCTTCATTTTCACATTTGTTACCAAGCCAGCGAGTCAGTTTCCCTAATGAGGTCACAAAACAATGATGGTGACTCATAGAAGGTGGAACAAATGGAAAAGGAATTTTTTTGTTTTCCGTTAAATAATATAGATGTTCTTCTGATACCTCTGCTTCAAAGGGTAAATCCGTATCTGGAAAATCCGGGAATAATTCTCTCAAGGCCCGGGGATCAACAATAGCGCCCGATAAGGAGTGGGCGCCGATTTCGGAAGCTTTTTCCAACACAGCTACACTTGCTTCCGTTCCGGATTTGCTAAGCAGCCTTTTTAGGTGAATCGCTCCGGCCAGACTGGCGGGCCCAGCTCCCACAAATAGAACGTCCAGATCAAGGACTTCTCGTTCGGACATCAGTTTTTTAACGCCTGGATTGCTTCGGTCAATTTGGGAATTATTTCCAGGATGTCTCCAACAACACCATAATCAGAAATTTCAAAAATGGGTGCGTCAGGATCTTTGTTTATAGTAACAATTTTTTTGGACCCTTTCATGCCAACCACATGCTGAATGGCGCCTGATATTCCCAGCGCAAGGTAAAGTTTTGGCGATACGGATTGGCCCGAACTGCCAATCTGATGGGCAGATGGCAACCATCCGGAATCAACCACCGGCCTGGATGCAGCCAATTCCCCGCCTAAAGCTTTAGAAAGCTCTACAGCCAGCGGAATATTTTCTTCCTTGCCGATTCCGCGCCCGATAGAAACAATAATATCGGCACTGGTTAAGTCCACGCCACCAGCTCCCTCCTGAAATGGCGGTTCTGATTTGGTTCGAATCATAGCTGTATCTAATTGAACAGTAGATTCCCGGATTGAAGCCGATCCAGCGGCCGCGGCGTCCATGCTAAAAGCAGCAGATTGGAAACTAACCAAAAATGGACCTGAACTGTTGGCTTCTACATCAGCAGAAAGTTTGGCATTGAACATTTGCTTGGTGAATATTGGCTGGCCATTCTCAACGCGAATGGCAATATTATCCACCAGAAATGGTTTGTTCATTTTTGCGCTCAACCGTGGCACATAATCCCGTACCTGGTAGGTATGACCGAACAACACATAGGTAGGATTTTCCTGATCAATGATTTGCTTTACAGCCTCACTGTACCCATCGGCAGAGTAGGATTCCAGCAATGCATCATTGACTTTGAGCACTTCACCCAATTGATAAGCGGACGCCTGGTCTGCCAGTCCATCAGCATTGCCGCCCAATACCAAGGCACCTGCGGTTAAACCCATTTCATTGGAAAGACGTTGACCGGCCGCAATGGATTCCAATCCCATCCGATGAATCTTCCCATTATTGTCTTCCAGTACAATTAAAATATCCATCATATCCCCCTATAAGACTTTGATTTCATTACGAAATGTTTCAACTAATCTTTCTACAATCTGATCCGCCGACCCTTCAATCATCACTGTTTGCTTTTCGCTTTTAGGCAAATATACTTTTTCCAATGATTGGGTTGCATCAATCACATTGGGCGTTACAACTTTTAATTCTTTTCTCTTGGCACCCATGATGCCTTTCAATGATGGATACCTTGGGGTATTTAATCCGGATTGGATACTCACACTGGCAGGAAGTGTTAGGGAAACCCACTGAAACCAACCTGCTTCAAGTTCCCGTTTTACTTTGATTTTTCCATCACCCAATTCGGTGGCCATGGCCAGAGATGCGGTGGCCATCCCCAGCATTTCGCCCAGTATAATACCCGTTTGTCCCATGCCAAGATCATCCGACTGTAACCCAGTAAAAATTAAATCAAAATTTTCTTCTTTTAAAGCATGCGCAAAAAGGGAGGCTGTCACCAATGGGTCAATTACACCTTCCGTATCCATTTGTATATGGATAGCACGGTCTGCACCTTTTGCCAACGCTTCCCGAATTACTTTTTGGATGCGATCTGGCCCAAGGCTGACGGCGACCACTTCACCTTCTCCCATAGATTCTCGAATTTGCAGCGCCTCTTCTAACGCATAATTATCACTCTCATTCATGATGAATGCAACCGCTCCTTCGTCTACCCAATTCTGATTAGATTGTATGGGAAGTGGAGAATCAGCTCCGGGAACTTGTTTCACTAATACTGCAATTTTCATCGTATAATTTTCCTGTGAATTAAAATAAGGTTATCAAAAGACTGTTTGATTTTAATCAAAATTTATGGTGATTGAAGCGGTAAAATTAATACATAAACCGACTGGTCGGTTTATTTTAATATCGTTTGGCTGTATTTGGATTAAGATGACGAGGAAGGAAGCTATTTGTACGGTACCCTAAAAAAAATAAACAGTAATGATTCGTTTTAATCCTTATTTCAATCCAAATAGATTGCAATAAAATTTCCACATGGTTACAAAATTTTCAGGCTAAATTGAAATATGGAAAACATCAGCAGATTTATTCTAAGCAATGGACTCTTTATCATTGGCATATTTTTACTGTTATGGGCCGTAAAACGGATAATAGAGCGTCGGAATTAAGGTTTCAACACTTCCAAAAAAAGATTTGAACCCAAATATAGATTGGTGTAGCTTTGGTGCAGATAATTTAGTTCCTCTTGCGAGAGATTAGCAGGAACTAAGTAAACATAAATATGAACGAAACACAAAAGGAGAGGTTATGAACTCAAAACTCTTTAAGACTTTCTCACTCCTACTGGGAGGGATGATTGTCTTCTCTGCATGTAAAGAAGATGCCGTCGTTATTTACGGCGATGTTGTCGGCACATGGAATTTATCTGCTCTTACGGGCACTTATGAACGAAAGGTTGTAACAGGTAGTGGGATTGAACATTCTGCTGATTCATACGATCTGGTTGCTTCCTGGGATGATGCGGCAGGTTTTGCAGCAGCAACCGGTAATGACGCTGCATTCATCACTGGCGCTACAAATCAAACCTTGGCTAAATGGGCCGCCGGAATGAACGCGCCGGGTTTCCCAACAACAAATGTTTTGGATGCGGCATCCCTTGCTGCATTAGGCATTGTAATGAAAGGCGTATTTGATGATGCACCGAGTAATGATAAACCCGGTACTTATAAAATTACCGGTACATATCCATCTATCCGTCTCAATACAGAAACATGTACCCCTTATTTAACTGTTCCTCAAATTAATGACCAAGGTAACTATACGTTAAATTTTGACACAGGTGTGATTACCCTTTCACCGGCTACGGATCTCGAACAGGTACTTCCTCCCTTCCCCGATGGTAAATTTACCATAGATGGGGATGCAGGAAAATTAACCATTGATTTCTTAGATCGTGACAATTCCAGCTCACGCTACTCAGAAGTGATGGCTGCCTGGAATGAATCTGCTGATCGGGTCATTTCCGGACTTTCTCAATTGCCTGTAAATACTGTAGGTGGCTTTTACACTTCACCTCTTGATCCTGATGCAGGCGATGTGGCATCTTCTGCTTATATCTATCAAGCCGCATTAGCTAGCTGGGGCGGTTACCTAACTTGGTACGCATATAATGTTATTGCTGAAACATCTGTAAAAGTTGCGGATGTTAAAAATCCTTTGACTGATTTAGATGGAGACGGAAGTATTACTCCCGTAGATATGGTTGTTTACATGCAT
>CATMGX010000028.1:0-17799 GCA_950067765.1 uncultured Fidelibacterota bacterium | reverse complement strand
GATCTGCGATTCGTGAAGTGGCAAAAGTGTATGGGTTGTCCAATGAAGAAATTAATACAATTACCAAACGGATTGGCTGGGTTGCATCCCGGAGGGATTTACTGAACTGGGTAAAAACCGACGCCCGGTTTGAAAATATAGAACTGGACGAAACGTTAGAAATGATCCTGCGGGAAAGTGAAAAAGTAGTGGGTGCTTTTCGACACCCATCTGTGCATCCCGGCGGCGTGGTGATTGTTCCTGATGAAATTCGAAAATATGTACCGGTGCTCACCGCGCCTAAAGGTGTACAGATTGTTGAATGGGAAAAAGATCAGGTGGAGGATTCGGGACTTCTGAAAATTGATATTCTGGGCAATCGCAGCTTGGCGGTGGTGCGAGATACAATTAAACAAATCAATTTGAATTATGGTGAAGCGGCAACAAAAAACCGACATTTAGATTATCATAAAATCCAACCGATTGGAGATGAGAAAACAGCTGAACTGATGAAGGGCGGAAAGACCATGGGTGTATTCTATATCGAAAGCCCTGCCACGCGGCAGCTCTTAGCCAAAGCCGGTGTAGTGGATTTTGAACATGTGGTGATTTATTCCTCCATTATCCGCCCGGCGGCAAACCGTTTCACCGATATGATGCTGGAGCGAATCCACGGAAAACCATGGAAAATCAAACATCCGGATTTAGATTTTTTAAAAGAGAGTTATGGTATTATGGTATATGAAGAACAAGTATCCATGGCGGCGCAAGTCATGGCGGGAATGGGGTATGCCGAAGCAGAATCTTTGCGAAAGACCATGAGTCGGGATTCGATGCAGCACTTGATTAAAAATTGGAAAAATAAGTTTTTTTTAGGTGCAAAAAAACGTGGTTATGAAGAGGAACTCATTACTGAAGTGTGGAGTATGATTCGTTCTTTTGTGGGTTACTCATTCTGCAAGCCCCATTCCGCATCTTTTGCCATGCTTTCTTTTACCTGTGCATATCTCAAATCCCATTTCCCAGCAGAGTTTTTGGCGGCAGTGATTTCCAATCAGGGTGGATTCTATTCACCCTTCGCTTACCTCAGTGAAGCGCGCCGGTTTGGGGTTCAAATTCTACCACCGGATGTGAACCGAAGTTGGATAGAATATCGAGGAAAAAAAAATAAAATTCGCATGGGATTTATGAGTATTCGCAACCTGCAGGAAAAAATAATCAAAGAAATATTAGATGAACGAAAAGCCGGTTGTTTTTCATCCCTTGATGATTTTTTCATGCGCGTTGATCCCAATCTATCGGATGTTATGGCCCTGACAAATGCAGGGTGTTTTGCGGCATTGGCGCCGGAATTATCTCATCAGGAAATTGCTTATCGCGCAGCTTGGTTTTGTTTGGGAGAAAACAATACCATGCAGAACAGTAGTATATTTCGATTTGAATCCGCCCAGAGCAAACTAACCCAGAATGACAGGCTAAGTAAAAAAGACCAACGCCATTTGGAAATTGAATCATTTGGGTTTCCTATTTCGGAACATCCCTTGGAACCTTATTTTCCAATAATTAATAGTCGCGTGCGCAAGGCGAAAGATTTACACAAATACATTGGTCGGACCATTCACTTAGCCGGTGTGTACATTACGCGGAAGGAAACGGCCACAGTAAAAAATCGAGAAGCCATGGAATTTTTGACATTAGAAGATGAAACAGATATTTATGAATGTGTCCTTTTTCCGGAAGCGTTCCAGAAATATGGCGATCTACTGTTGTGGGAAAACCTGTTTATCCTCAGGGGAAAGGTTGAAGAGTCGTTTGGTGTGATTTCTATTACTATCGAAAAGTTAGGGAGCTTACCCAAAATGTTTCGATTAAATCATTCCGGAAGTGCGCATCCACTAGAAAAATAGAAAAACTTTAATTCTGAGAAAAACGGAACATCTGCTTAACTTCAAACTTAAATGACTCAGAATTATACAATTATCCATAATGAATTGAGGACAATATGAAAGGAATTATATTGGCTGGCGGCAGCGGCACACGGCTATATCCTGTTACAAAAGTGGCCAGCAAACAGCTCATGCCCATCTACGATAAACCCATGGTTTATTATCCACTATCCACTTTAATGCTGGCGGGCATAAAGGAGATTCTGGTTATTTCTACACCGGAAGATACACCGAAATATGAATATCTACTGGGTGATGGATCCCAACTGGGAATGTCCATTTCGTATAAAGTACAGCCATCACCGGATGGATTGGCGCAAGCATTTATTTTGGGAGACGAATTTATCGGTGATGATGATGTCTGCCTCATTCTTGGAGATAATGTTTTTTACGGCGGGCAGCTTCCAACGCGCCTCCAGGGAAGCGTTCAAACAGTAGAGTCAACACAGAATGCAGTGGTTTTTGGATATTATGTGAATGACCCGGAACGATATGGTGTGGTGGAATTTGATTCAAATGGAAATGCTGTTTCTATTGAAGAAAAACCCAAAGTAGCTAAAAGTAATTATGCGGTATCGGGTTTGTACTTCTACCCAAATGATGTGGTCACAGTTGCCAAAGAACAAAAGCCGTCCCCCCGTGGTGAATTAGAAATTACCGATGTAAATAAAACCTATCTTGCCCAGGGTCGCTTAAAAGTAGAACAAATGGGACGTGGATATGCCTGGCTCGACACAGGAACCCATGATTCTTTGTTAGAAGCCGCTCAATTTGTTCAAACATTGGAAAAACGTCAGGGAATGAAAATATCCTGTATTGAAGAAATAGCATTTAGAATGGGCTATATTGACAAGGTTCAACTGGTATCCCTGGGGAATGAAATGGCCAATAACCAATACGGCCAGTATTTATTAAAAATTGCAGAAACGGAATAGACTAATTGAATTATCAATTAAAGACCAAAACCCGTTGTACAAACATTCCTGTCTGTACAAAATATTAGTGCGAATCTAAAAAAGATTCAAGCCGACGACGAATATCTCTCCTCGTTTCCCGAAAACTATCTAATTGATTGGCGTTAAAATTCCATCCGCGAAAGGGGTCGTCGATACTCCAATGGATGCGTTCAACATCACCGGGAAAAGTGGGACATACTTGATTCGCGTTGTCACAGACCGTAATAACAGTGTCAATGCCCACATCGAGATAATCATCCACATAATCTGATGTATGATGTGAAATATCGATCCCCACTTCTTCCATAATGGCAATACTCATGGGATGCACCCGACTGGGGTGAGATCCGGCGCTGAATACATCAAATTGATCAGGAGCCATATCCCGGAGTAACCCATGGGCGATTTGGGATCGGCAGGCATTTCCGGTGCATATAAAAAGAACTTTTTTCTTATTTAACATGGGAAAATTTAGGTTCTTAAAATATTGAATGGAATTCCTGTTTTGTAGTGTTATGATATCCTAAATTTTCCCCCATGTCTATTGAGCAGAACGAACCGTTATTCACCAATCCCTTGGAAGCCGTCCGCGGTTTAACCATTAATGATTTAAATAAATATCTTCCGGCAGTCCGGAAAGTGGAAGATATTTCAATGACAGCAGATCAAATTAAGGATGGTGTTTTTTTAGGGTTATGTCTTGATGGGCTCAAAAAGATTCCAGATAGTTCGATTGATTTAATTATTGCGGATCCGCCCGAATCTCCATGGCGGAGTATTAATCAACGTGGAAACCCCATGACGATTCAGGAATATTTTCAATGGAATGAGAATTGGCTGAAAGAAAGTGCACGTATATTAAAACCAACCGGAGCGATTTATCTAATATCCGGGTGGCGTTATTCAGGCATGTATCATTCGCTTTTGAATACAGAATTTCATATTCAAACTCGAATCACCTGGCGAAACTCAACACCAAAAGATCAACCAAAACCACTTACATGGATTAATCGGATTTCAGATATTTGGTTTGCAACAAAATCGAATGAATTTATGTTCAATCAGGAAGCAGTAACCGAAGGTAGCAGTCAAATAAATCCTGAGAGTGCGATTGAAATGGGTGTGACTAATTTATGGAGTGACATCATGGATATTCAAGTTGGGTCCACAGTTAAAATGGAAGGGGATAAACCGGAGCAACTGATTCAGCGGATTTTAACTGCGTCCAGTTTTAAGTTAAATTGGGTGGTAGATCCCTTTACACGGAGTGGTGGTGTCGGGGTTATCGCAAAGAAAATGGGTCGTCGGTTCATTGGTTTTGAATCGGATCAGGACCAATTATTAATGGCAATGAAACGGATAGATAAAGAGTGAAAAATGAGCGTATTTGAACAAATTCAAAAAGATATGTATGCTGCAATGAAAGCGGGAGAAAAAGAAAAAACCGGGACTCTTCGCACCACATTGGCAAAACTGAAAGACAAGCGAATTGAAAAAAGAGAAGATCTTTCTGAATCTGAAGAAATTCAGGTCCTGCGGACCCTGGTGAAACAAAGAAAAGAATCGGTTGAAATGTTTGAAAAGGGCGGTCGTAAAGAATTGGCATCAGCCGAAAAAGAAGAAATTAAAATTTTAAATGGTTATTTACCTCAAATGATGCCGGAAGATGAAATCAGGAATATTGTAAAAACTGTGGTAGAAGAAGTGGGCGCCACTTCTATGGCAGACATGGGGAAAATCATGCCGGAAGTCATGAAACGGGGAAAAGGATTAATTGATGGAAAAACAGCCCAGCAATTTGTGAGAGAACTTTTTGGTTAAATCAGTATCGTCTTTCCTTTTTTCTTCATATTGCTGCAAGGTAAATCCTTCCGTGTTTTTAGTGTATTTCGTGGGTTCGTGAGTTAATGAGGGTAAGATGATAGACGCATTAGCCATATTTTTTATCATTGCCATGGGATTGATTGGGTTCCGACGTGGATTAGTGGAAGAAATGGGACGCCTGCTTGGGCTCATTTTTGCTTCAGTATTTGCCCTGCGTCTCTACGTTGGCTTGGGTTCTTTTCTCATGGAATGGGTACCCATTGATGTATGGCTTCTCTTTGTGTTAAGCTATATCATCATTTTTTCTGGGGTGCTGTTAATGGCCAGGATGATTACAAAATTATTTCATTTTTTGTTTCTATCTAAAAGTACAAAATGGACAAATAGAGTGATGGGTACTGTTTTTGGTTTAATGAAAGGATTGTTAGTTGTAATGATTTTTTTTTGGATGGTGGAGCTTTTTCCCAATCGTGAATCATCAAATATTATCATGAGCGAATCCAAAATGGTCCAGCGGTTAATTCATGTTCGAAAATCAATTATAACCACATTTAACTGGCGTGATCCAGTGGAATTAGGTGAAAAAACGATAAGGAAGTTTTTGGATAACATAGAAGATTATCGTGGCTAGGATTCCCCAGGAAACCATTGATCGCATTCATGATACAGCCGATATACTGGATGTAGTTTCCCGCTATGTCGATTTAAAAAAACGTGGACGAAACTTTTTTGGATTATGTCCTTTTCACAACGAAAAAACACCCTCATTCAGTGTGGCACCGGATAAAGGTATTTATCATTGTTTTGGATGTGGGAATGGTGGGAATGCGCTTAATTTTATTATGGAGTTTGAAAAAATCAGTTTTGTGGAAGCCATCCAGGAATTGGGAGATCAATTTGGCGTTCCCGTTGAATTTACAGGCAGCGATGATTCAAAAGAGTTTTTTACCCATTTATATGAGATTCACCAATTGGCCGCGGACTTATATCATGAAACACTTTTTTCAAATCGTGGGGAGGAAGCAAAAAAATATTTATTGGATCGTGGGTTAAGTGAGGAATCATTAAAATTGTTTAAGGTGGGTTTAGCTCCCGCAGGTTCGTCTTATTTATGGAGTGCGGTAAAAGTAAAGAATTATAGTCGGGAAGTATTAGAGAAATCCGGATTATTCGGTTTCTCAAATAATGATATTTACGATCGGTTTCGCTCCCGGATTATGTTTCCCATATGGAATGCGTCGGCGAAAATAATTGCCTTTGGCGGCCGTGTATTCGGGACAGATGATCCGGCAAAATATATGAATTCCCCGGAAACACCGCTGTACAGAAAAAGTGAAATATTTTATGGATTGAACCTAACGCGGGATGCGATTCGAAAAAACGAGTGCGCCATTATGGTGGAAGGTTATACAGATTTAATTCAACTTTTTCAGGCAGGAATCAAAAATGTTGTGGCCGTTTCCGGTACGGCATTCACAGAGAAACATGTCCAGCAGATTCGTCGGTTTTCTTCAAAAGTATATTTGGCTTATGACGGAGATTCTGCTGGCATTAAAGCCTCCTTAAGGGCGGGCTACGTTCTTCTGAAGGGCGGTGTAGATCCCCATGTGATTCAAATACCGGACGAAATGGACCCCGATGATTGGATTCAAAAAGACGGGGGAGCCGAATTCAAATCGATTGGAATAGAAAAAGCATCCGGATTGTTAAGATTCCATTTAAAGACTGCCGGATTTAAAGAATTATCTTCTTCAGAACGATCCAATGTAATCAAAGAAATTTTATCAGAAGCCGCCGGAATCCCCGATCCCATTATACGGCAAGGCTTTATAAAAACATTGGCCCAAGTAAGCGGTGTGGAAGAAAATCAAATGGTGCATATGTTTTCTCAGCAACTCAGGAAAAAACGCCCGCAACCAACATCAGAAGAATCTACGAAAAAACCGCAATTATTTACCACCGTCAATGCGAAAGCAGAATTGGGGATTATCAAAGTATTGGCTGGAGATCATGGAGAAGCGAAAGAATTGATTCGAGAAAAACTGGATATGAACCGGTTGGAAAATGCGCAGCTTAAAAAACTGGCTACATTATTAATGGACAAAGCACATGTGAACCCGGCAGAAATTATTGCCTTCTTTGATTCGGCAGAAGATCGTGAAATGGTCAGCCGAATTTTGATGGAAGAAGAAGATGATACCACCGAGCCACTCCAAATGGCAGAGGAGTGTTTAAAAACAATTTCTAAAGTTTCGGTCAAGGAAAAGATCCGTGGTCTCAGAATCAAAATTCGTGAAAAAGAGGCAGCAGGTGAAGACGCAATAGAACTAATGATTGAGGTGGTTCAATTGCAAAAGGGAATCAATGATTAGATTTTTATCGCTTTTTGTTTTGAGTTCAATTTTATTTTCTCAGGAAATCGATTGGAATGATAAACCCAATCCGATAACGGCGATTCATATTTTTTGCGATACGGAAGGAATCCCCATTTATGTGGATGGAATTCAGGTCGGTGCTTCACCGGTGAAAGACCCCGTTCAGGTGGCGCCGGGTTGGCATCAAGTCAGTTATTTTCCGCCAGAATTAACCATAAATACGCGCTCAATCACTCAAAACAGAAAAATGCGGGATATGATAAAACTGGCACGGCAGGATGTATTGGTCGAAGAGGGAAGAACAATTCGGGTGGTGCTTGGGTATCGTTCTATTGAAGCAGAAGCGATGGAATATGAGAGTAAACTATCCAGTAGCCGCTGGGTTGGATTGGGGATGGTTTTTACTGTGTTCATCCTCATTGCCTGGGGATTGATGTAAGTGAAATTATTTGTTATAGCAATGGTGTTTATAAGTACTGGACAAAGCCAGACTGATTCCACCATAAAGATTTTTTCTACTGATATAATGCGAACCAATATTCTTACGGGCAAGCCCATAGAATCTGTGAAAAATAATGAAGCCCATTTTCGTGCGGTGTATTACCCATCAGGAGAATTAAAAAGTGTGGAATTTATTCCGGCCAATTGGGATAAGGGGCGGCGCAAAAAGGTAAAATCACCCGCAAAATTGAAATTATATTACTGGAAGTGGAATCCCAAAAAACAAGAATTACTGGAAGGAATTACCAAAAAGACCGCAAGGGGGAAACCCCATTATCGGGCAACTTTAGATAATAAGGGCTTAGTCCAGGATGTGGATTATTTTAATCGCCATGGGAAAATATTATGGACCTTTCACATGCGCTGGGATGATGAGGGAAAATCATCGGAATATGATATTGAATTCTATTCAAATCGAAATTTGTCAGAATTGAATCAAGAATTATTTGCGCCAGATTTAAGTACCATCCGCCCTGGGTGGGTGGCAAGATATCAAATGAATAATCAAGGAGTCACTCGGGGCGTGAAAGTATTCGATCAATATGAAAACTTGTATTATTTTTACCAGTTCAACTATGGAAAAAAGGGCCTCAGGTCTAAATATTTTCGGGCGGATTCAGTTTTAGTCGGCAGCCATACCATTCGATTTGGGGAGAATAAAAAACCGGTTCTCATCACTTATTACAATGAAAATGGTATCATGAAAAATGCCATTGCATATGAATATCCAGATGATGCAGAAAAAATCATTTCCCAAATTAACAGTAAAGGAGAAGTCATTGAGCGACGGATTATTCCAAAAAAGGAATAAGAATTCTTTGCAAAACCCTGTACATGAAGAAAAAAGGAATACAACTTTCCTGATTAAGGCGGAAAATGCAGTTAATAATGGTATTATGGACAATGTTTCCAACGAAAAGTAGGGGAATTGTAGACTTTTTAATTTGTGTTAGGTTTTTTTAAAGGATTTATTAAATGAAAATATTAGTGACAGGCGGCGCAGGGTATATTGGATCTCATGTAGTATTAGCCCTCTGTGAATGCAGGTATGATGTGGTGGTGTTGGATGACCTCTCCTCAGGAAATAGAGAAGCGGTAGATGATCGCGCCGAGTTTATTCAAGGATCAACCCTCAACAATGATAATGTGGCAACTGCATTAAATGGCGTGGATGCGGTGATTCATTTGGCTGCATTCAAGGCGGCGGGAGAATCCATGATAGACCCGGGGAAGTATTCCCAAAACAATATTTCAGGTACAATTTCATTGCTCAACGCCATGATAACTCATGAGGTGGACAAATTTATTTTTTCTTCCACCGCCGCTGTGTATGGTTATCCAAAATATTTACCTTTGGATGAAAACCATCCTCTGGAACCCATCAATTATTATGGATTTACCAAACTGGAAATAGAACGCATATTGAAATGGTATGGCGAATTGAAAGGGTTGAAATATGCGACATTGCGATATTTTAATGCGGCAGGGTATGACCCCCAGAGAAGGATTCAATTCCTGGAAAAGAATCCGGCGAACTTAATTCCCATTGTGATGGAAATAGCTTCAGGACGACGGGAGAAAATGGAGGTATTTGGGAATGACTATGATACGACCGATGGTACCGGCGTACGGGATTATATTCATGTAACCGATTTGGCAACGGCCCATGTGAAGGCCATTGAGTATTTAAATGAAAATGAATCCATTATACTGAATTTGGCCACGGGAGAAAGCCATTCTGTTTTGGATGTCATCAATAAGACAAAAGAAATCTCTGGTAAAAATATCCCCTATCATATTGTGGATCGCCGACCCGGTGATCCGGCAGAATTATATGCCAGGACAACATTGGCTTTTGATCAATTGGATTGGAAAGCGAATCATTCCGGTTTGAAATCATTGATAGAAACGACCTGGCAAGTTTATAAATAAATGAAAGACAATCCATTTATAGGGCTCGCCGGTAATATCGGTGTAGGCAAAACAACATTTACAAAAAAAATGGCGGACGTTTTTGGCTGGTCTCCTTTTTATGAATCGGTGGCTGATAATCCATACCTGAGTGATTTTTATGGAGATATGAAACGATGGAGTTTTAATCTTCAGATTTATTTTCTGCATCACCGGTTTAAAGCACAAAAAGAAATGAATAAATTAAATGGGGGCGTGGTTCAGGATCGTACCATCTATGAAGATGTAGAAATTTTTGCCCGAAATCTTCATGAAATGGGCCGAATGGATGATCGTGATTGGGAAAATTATCGTAATCTATTCGGCATAATAACAGGTTATTTACGGAAACCGGATTTAATTATTTACTTAAGAGCGTCCACCGACACATTACAAACGCGGATTCATTCCCGGGGAAGGGATTATGAAAATTCAATCGACCCGGAATATTTACACCAATTGAATGTAGCTTATGATCAGTGGACCAGCGGATTAAAGGATATTCCAGTCCTGAAAATTGAAACAGATCAATTTAATATTTTTAGAGACACAGACCAATTTGAGTCCATTTTGGATGAGGTTAAAACCCATTTACATTAATTAATAAAAAACCGAATTGAAAAAAGTTAAAGACTTAAAAATAAAACCTTAATTTCCTCGCCCTTTTTGGGCCCATAGCTCAACGGTTAGAGCACCGCACTCATAATGCGTAGGTTCGGGGTTCGAATCCCTGTGGGCCCACTTTTTATTGTAAATTCAACCCATGTGCGGACGTAAAACACTCACCCGGGACATCCAGTCCATCATTGAAGAAATGGCCATTGAGGAATGGCAGGATTCAGAGCTCTATTCACCCAGTTTTAATATTGCACCCAGTCAGTCGTCCCCCATTATGATTGACCACATGGGCCGCCGGGTTAAGCCCATGAAATGGGGATTAATTCCCAATTGGTCAAAAGATCCCTCCATGGGATCAAAACTGATCAATGCTCGCTCAGAAACCTTATTAGAAAAACCATCTTTCCAAAACCTTGTGCCCAGTAAACGCTGTGTGGTGATAACGGATGGCTATTTTGAGTGGCAGAAAACATCCAGTAAATCCATTCCCTTTTATATTCGTCATCCTGATAATAAACTCTTGCCCATGGCCGGGCTCTGGGACATTTGGAAAAATGCATCAGATGAAAGTATTTACAGCTATACGGTTATTACCACCAAACCGGCACCGGAAATTGAATATATTCATCACCGCATGCCTGTTATTCTAAATCCAGAACATATTAATCCATGGCTACAGATACATAATACATCTATTCCCAATGCCATGGCATTATTAAAACCCTATACGGATCCGTTAAAAGCATACCCGGTTTCAACTCTGGTGAATTCACCGAGAAACAATCGAAAAGAATGCATTTTACCCTTGGAGGAATCCAATAGCTTATCTTTGTTTTAATGGTGCAATATTTCTATTAATTTTACTTGCTGATTAATGAGGAATGAAACGAACTTCCAGGGCGATTTATTATGATGAAACCCTAAGATACTTTGTTATAAGAATTAGGACGGGTTTAAGTGAATAGTGTTTCCACTATAATGAATCTAAATGAAAACCCTTGGAATTAGAATTTTGCAATTAAATTATCAATCATAATCAAGGAGAGCAACATGAGAAAATTCTCACACGTTCTATTGTTTATTCTTTTACCCGTATTTGTGATGGCCCAGCACACCGTGTCCGGGACAGTCACAGATGCAGCCACTGGCGATGCCCTTCCGGGCGCCAACGTGGTGGTAGAAGGAACAAACATGGGTGCTGCAGCCACAGCTGACGGATCTTTTTCCATCAGTAATGTTCCTGCAGGATCTTACACAATCACAGCTTCAGTAATCGGTTATGCCGATGACAGCAGAAGCGTTAATGTTAGCGGTGACGCCACGGTTAACTTTTCTTTAGAAACATCAGCCCTGGAGCTTTCGGCATTGGAAGTTTTGGCATCTCGCGCAGGTGAAAGAACACCTGTTGCCTATACCAATATTACAAAAGCAGAAGTAGAAGCCCGACTTGGCTCACAGGATATTCCAATGATATTGAATACAACACCCAGTGTGTACGCAACCCAACAGGGCGGCGGCGCTGGTGATGCCAGAATCAATGTCCGTGGATTTAATCAGCGTAACGTTGCTGTAATGATTAATGGTGTACCGCAAAATGATATGGAAAACGGTTGGGTCTACTGGTCGAACTGGGATGGTGTTGGTGATGCCACATCTTCTATCCAAATGCAGCGCGGTCTATCTGCCGTAAACCTTGCTACCCCTTCCATCGGTGGTACCATGAATATCATTACGGACCCCACCGCATTAACCCGCGGCGGTAAAGTCAAAACGGAATTAGGTGCAGGTGGTTTTAAGAAATTGACTGCAAACTATAATACGGGACTTATTAACGATAAAATGGCATTCAGTGCCACAATCGTAAGGAAGACTGGCGATGGAATCATTAAAGGTAACTGGACCGATTCCTGGGCCTATTACTTTGGCGCAAGCTATGCAATGGACTCAAAGAATCGTATCGAACTCTATGCCATCGGAGCCCCTCAGCGCCATGGTCAAAACCTGTACAAACAAAATATGGCCGTTTACGCCCCTGATTTTGCTAAAAAACAGGATGATTATGAAGCAGACGCTTTAGGAAAATTCGTCGCACCAGAAAAAGCCCATACAAGCGATAGACGTTTGTTCAGCCAGAACTGGTCTCCCATCAATTCCAGCTATAAAGGGAAACAGTATTGGTATATGTACGGCGCAAGGGAAACAGAACGTCATGATCCTAATTTCCTAAACGAACGGGAAAACTTTTTCCACAAACCATTGGTGAACGTAAACCATTTCTTAACGATCAATGATAAAATGCTGTTGTCTACAATTGCATATTGGTCCGGCGGTTCCGGTGGTGGTACAGGTACCTATGGTAGAATTGTCACAAGGGATGCATCAGGGAAACATGACGCAGATCCCGGTGGACACAAATTTTACTATGGTAATTCGCCTTGGACCCGCGATTGGAATGAAACCATTTCAATTAACTCTAATAGTGAAACATCCTATTATTTTCAGAGATCAACACGCTCCAAACAAGCAGGTGAATCTATTGGTATCTTAAGAAATAGTATTAACCGCCAGCATACCTGGGGTGCTATTTCCAAATTGAACATCGATGTGAATGATGCCTTGAAAGTTCAGTTAGGCCTTGATTGGCGTACAGCCGGTATCGAACATGCTCGCGAAGTACGCGATCTTTTAGGCGGGCAGTTTTACGTTAATTATGCAGATAAGAACTATCCAAATGGTCGTAAAAGAGGCTTGGGTGACATTATTGCATATCATAATGAAACGACTGTGGATTGGATTGGGTTCTTTGCCCAGGGTAATTATACCGCTGGTCCTATATCCGCTTATGGAATGGCTGGAACCTCATCTATTGCATATTCTTACCAGGATCACTTTTCCGTGGCTAATGAGAAAATAACTGCAGATGCAATTACTGCCATCCAGATGAAGGGTGGTATCATGTATGATGTGAGTGATAACATTAGCGTTTTTGGTAACTTTGGTATTGTTGAAAAACCACCCATCATGGATAATGTCATTCATTATAGTGGTGCCGTTGCCACAGATCCTGTGAATGAACAGTTCACTAGTTTTGAAGCGGGACTGAACTTCAATAGTGACAAAGCTGCCCTAAAAGCCAGTTACTATAACACACAATGGAAAGATAGAAACCTAACCAGGAATGTGACCACAGGACAAGGGTCCAGTGGAGACACAGATATTATCTTTTTGACCGGTGTGAACCAAAGCCACAGTGGCTTTGAAGTTGAAGGATCTTATCAAGTGATGGATATGCTTCGCCTGGATATGGCCGCAGGTTTTGGTGATTGGTATTTTGATGGTGACGCAAACGGTGATTACCAGGAAATTACTGAGGGAGGAATGACAAGCACTTCATATGAATATGGTCTTGACAAATTAAAAGTGGGTGACATGCCTCAGTCTATGATGGTTTTGGGTGCAACCGTGACACCAATACCAGGATTGAGAATTCAGGGATTGTTCAACTGGTATGACAATAACTATGCAGACTGGAGTCCTGCTTCCCGTGAAATTAAAGGCGGAACAGCGGACAGAGAGCAAGTTTGGATGGCACCAGGATATAATAAAATTGATCTTCATGCTTACTATAATCTGCCCATGTCTATTGCCGGTACAAAACTCCAGGTTTTTGCCCATGTCTTTAACTTGACAGATGCATTATACATTCAAGATGCTGTGGACAACAGCCAGTATAATTCTTGGGATAAAGATCATGATGCAGACAGTGCAGAAGTATTCTTTGGTACTCCAACATACTTCAACATGGGTCTGACCGTAAGATTCTAATCTGATTTAGATTCTTAAAAGTATAAAAAAAAGCCTTCTCACATTTTGTGAGGGGGCTTTTTTGTTTATTGAACTCTCCCCTTACCCCTCTCTTAAAAGAGCGGGGCTGGGGGTGAGTTGTCAAGATTTATCCAGCGCCGCATACTTTTGCCAGAACCGCACGGCCTCCGCCCATTCTTCCGATGAATAATGGGCTTTTGTTCCACCTGTCAGTTTTAATTGATTTCGCATCATGGTTACTGGTCCCATGGGCAGTTTATCCACCCCTTCCGGGATGGCATGAATACTAATTAATTCCCATTCAGCATCAGTGGACTGTTCATCATTTTCCGCCAATACATCTTGACGATATAAAATATATTCGATTCTCCCCGCTTTCACCGGCGTCCCCGATTTGGCCCGAGTCTGAATGTAGGGCTCTTCTGACGGTTGCCGGCGAACAAGCCGAGAAACCAATTCTGTATTTTCATCAATTTTCACAAATGGACAAACGAATTTAGAGGTGAGTTCTATACTACCGGTGATAATTCGAACCCCGTCACGATAGCCTTCTTTATAATGGTCATCCGCCATTTGAGTTTCCGCATCTTGGGCAATATCCTTAAAGGAAAGGGATTCAGAGTATGTTTTTCCCGATCCCTTAACCTGACGGCAGACGAATTTGTTTACGGCTACTTTTTCCATGGATATAGTTTCTTATTCCAGTTAAGTGCTTTGTATTTTTTTAGAATTTGCATTGTTTTATCAACAGGGAGTGCTTCCATTGTACCATAGCGGCTGGAAACCGTTTCTGCCATGAATAATGAATTAATAATAGCTTCTTCCGTCGCTTCAACCGTAGCCATAAATAAACCATTCATATGGCGGTTTTTCATCTCTTCCCGGGTAGTGGTTAGGCCATCTGATGAATTCGCTTTATGGGTGGAAAAAATAATGGCATAATCCCCACTTCCGTTAGACGAATAAGCCCCCACCCGGCCAAAAGCATGGTCCACCCGCTTGGCCATACGTTTCAAGTTTCGGTTGGAGAGTGGCGCATCCGTGGCAATCACTATCATACAAGAACCTTCGTCTTCATCATAGGGAATTCTGGAAGCAAAGGGAGATACCTTCAGTTCACGCCCAACTGGTGCGCCATTAATCATGAGAGAGCCCCCAAAATTGGTCTGGACCAACACACCCACCGTATATCCCCCAGCTTCTTTTGGAAGGACCCGAGAGGCCGTGCCGATGCCGCCTTTAAATCCAAGGGCTCTTGTACCCGTCCCAGCACCAACCGACCCTTCTGCCACCGGACCGCCTTTAGCATTTTGAATCGCTGAAAAAACATGTTTTTTTGTTACATGCCGGCCGCGAATATCGTTGAGGCCGCTATCGTTTGTTTCTCCCACCACCGGATTCACAGAACGTATATCCGGGTTTTCGGAAATCATATAATCAACAATTGCATTGGCCACCAGAAAAGTATTCAGCGTATTGGTGAGCGCAATGGGCGTCTCAATAGTACCCAATTCTTCAATTTGGGTAAATCCAACCGCTTTACCGTATCCATTGGTCACATGGACAGCCGCCATCACCTTTTCTTTATAAAGGCCTCCCTGATGGGGAATGATAACCGTTACACCGGTCCGAACACTATCATTCTCAATAATAGTTTCATGGCCAACAGTAACGCCGGCCACATCGGTGATAGCATTCCATTTTCCAGTGTTAAACAAGCCGATTTCGAGACCCATATCCCGAGGACGGGTTTTTTGCCCCATTAAAAATGAACAGACAATCAGGAGAAAAATCGGAATGATATTAAATTTTTTCATACCTGAAACTACAAAATGATAAAAGGATTTACTCATATCTTTCAAGGGGCGCAAATTGGCCCTTTAGATAAAAGGAATTATTGAATGACTGACAACCTTGCCATAGAAAATTACGAAATTGTAAATGATCTTTTACTCGTATCTTTTTCCGATAAAAGTGATGCCATGATTCCACTCAAAACATTACGGGAACAATGTCCCTGTGCTGGTTGTCAGGGGGAAAAAGATGCATTGGGCAATATATATAAAGGTCCCGCCCCTGTGTTAAATGACAGCAGTTTTCAAATCAATGGGATTCAGCCCGTTGGGTATTATGGCCTTCAGCTATATTGGAAAGACGGCCATAATACAGGTATTTTTATCGGAAATTTATTAAAAACACTGTCCAGTTGATTTACACCCATTCTCAACAAATGAATAAAAATATTATTTTCACTCTTTCTTGCTTCTTAGCGACCTTAGTGGCTAATTAATTATATGTTTGATATTGTCATCATCGGTGCCGGGATTGTAGGATTGGCTATTGCCAGATCTATAGCTGAAAAAACAGATAAATCTGTATTGGTTATCGAAAAGGAAGAATCATTTGGGAGAGGAATATCCAGCCGAAACAGTGAAGTAATTCATTCAGGGATTTATTATGAGCCTGAGTCCCTTAAGGCAAAATATTGTTCCCGCGGGCGGGACATGACCTATGCATTTTGTAATCAGCATAATATATGGGTGAACCGCTGCGGAAAAATTGTGATGGGGAAATCACATCAAACCAACGATTTAGAAGCACTTCATAAAAATGCACAAAAAAACGGTGTCCCGGATACTCGTCTTCTGGAACCAAAGGAAATCAATGTCCTTGAACCCAATATAGAGGCGGATATTGGTTTGCAAGTGGGCTGTACCGGAATTGTATCCGCCCATGATCTCATGGCCGCATTTTATAAAATATCTCAAGAAGGTGATCATGATTATCTGTTTAAATCCAAAGTCGTGGGTGCAGACTCCAAAAGTGATGGATATGAAATATCAATTGAGAATGCTCAAGGAGAACTTGAAAAAGTTTTGGCAGAGTGGGTGATTAATGCCGCAGGGCTTGAGAGTGATATGGTGGCCCAAATGTTAGGTGGAGATTATCCAACCCTTAGATACTCTAAAGGGTGTTACTATAAGCTGTCCTCAAAATGGCGGGGTGCGTTTAACCATTTGGTGTATCCGCTCCCGGATAAAAAACACGGCTCACTGGGGATTCACTTAAGTTTTGATGAATCTCAAATGGTGAAATTGGGACCTAGCGCTCATTGGATTCAGGGCCGTACAGAAGATTATGATGTGGAGGAAAATTTATTGGATCAGTTTTTCACAGAAGGCCACCGATATATACCGGACCTTAAAAAAGAAGACCTTTCTCCCGATTTTGCTGGCATTCGTCCCAAGATCTGGTTGAATGAAAACCCCATGTCGGATTTTTATATTTCCCACGAGGAAGGCAAAGGGTTTCCTGGGTGGATTAATTTAATCGGTATCGAATCGCCTGGACTCACCTCCGCCATCGCCATTGGTGAGGATGTGGCATCCTGGATTATTTAAACGCATTCTGCCGCCAGGCTTCATACACAATAATCGACACAGTATTCGCCAGGTTAATACTGCGCCCTGTGGATTTCATAGGGATCGTGATGGATTCATACTTATCAATAATTGTTTGGGGCAACCCACGACTTTCAGGTCCAAAAATGAATGCATCTCCTTGTGAATATGTTAAATCAGAATAGATTGACTTCCCTTTGGTAGAAACTGTATAAATATTTTGAGGATCGAGGGTATTTAAACATTCGGCCAAAGATATCCAAACTTGGAAATCAGTTTTTTTCAAATAATCCATTCCCGCCCGTTTCAGATTTTTATCATCCACTTTAAATCCAAGTGGTTCAATTAAATGAACTTCAAATCCTGTGTTGGCAGATAGGCGAATAATATTGCCCGTATTTGGAGGTATCTCCGGTTCAAAGAG
>CATMGX010000027.1:0-18079 GCA_950067765.1 uncultured Fidelibacterota bacterium | reverse complement strand
CCGGCCAGAAAGCAGCCGATGATGTGGGTGGTTTTTTTATCCAAACAAATGTGGCAGACAAATCCAGTGTGAATTCACTTTTTGAAAAGGTAATGACGGAATATGGTTGTGTGGATGTTTTGGTGAATAATGCAGGTATTCTTATGGATGGTACCTTGGTGAAAATGGAGGAAGACCAATTTGACGCAGTTATTAATGTCAATTTAAAAGGCGTATACCTTTGCGGGCGCGGTGCTGCAACTATTATGAAAGAGCAGGGGAGCGGCGTAATTTTGAATGCATCTTCTGTGGTGGCTCATAATGGTAATTATGGTCAAACGAATTATGTGGCAACGAAAGCGGGTGTAATTGGAATGACAAAAGTATGGGCACGTGAATTGGGCAAGGATGGTATCCGGGTCAATGCGATCGCTCCGGGATTTATTACCACAGAAATGACCGCACAAATGCCGGAAAAAATAATTAAAATGATGGGGGAAAAGGTGCCGGTTAAACGGTGGGGTGATCCGGAAGATGTGGCCAATGCCTATTGTTTTCTCGCCAGTGATGAAGCATCCTATATCAGTGGTACGGTCTTGAATGTGGATGGAGGTGTTGTTGTTTAATGTCTAAAATTTTAATAATCTCTGCTACTTCGGATAAAAATTTGGAACTGGCGAATGAGCTCCAGGCATTGTTGACAGCAATGGGAACAGATAGCGGTCTTGTGGTATTAGACAAATTGAATTTGCCATTATACAGTGATGAAGCGGAGATTGAATCAGGAGTTGTAGAAGAAATAATAGAGAAGATGAAACATGCTTCTGGGTTTATTTTTTGTGCGCCGGAATACAATGGGAGTGTGCCGCCGGTTCTATCGAATGCTATTGCATGGATTTCCGTCAAATCCAAAAATTGGCGGGATGCATTTAATGGAAAATTTGCAGTTATCGGTACTCATAGCGATGGCGATGGAGATCGATTTCTGACTGCTTTTCGCAGTCAGTTAGAATATATGGGGACGAATGTTTTGGCTCGCACTATTTCTATTACAAAAGAAAAACCCCTGAATGAAGACTCTGTAAAGAGAATCCTTCAGGGGTTAGTTGACTTGGTATAAATATGGTAGGGGAAGCAATAATGCTTCCCCTACTTTTTGTATTTAACCTATCTTGATTTGATGAATGTCTGGTTTTACTTCTTCTGCTTTTGGAATCGTAATCGTTAATGATCCATTTTTGAATTTGGCATTAATATTCTCCACCAATACATTTTCCGGTAAGTTGAAACTCCGGCTAAAAGATCCGGTTCTGCGTTCACGAATTCTATAAGAACCATCATTAGATTCAATATCAGAATCACGATTTGCACTAAGTGTTAATACACTTTCTTCTACTTTTAAACTTACATCCTTTTTATCAAATCCCGGGAAATCTGCTGTCATAATGAATGCTTTATCGTTTTCATTAACATCAACAGCGATTGTGTTGGGTTTGTATGAGGGCATGCCATTCCAGCCATCATTAAAGATACTGTTAAGCATTCGATCGAAATCGGTTGTGATTGATCGCGTGGGTGTCCATTTTACTAAAGTCATTGTTGACTCCTTTTGTTTATTGTTTTAAAAATATTTCACTCAATACAACTCAATCTTCATGCCAAGATTTATGTTTTGTCTATTTTACAGATTGGAGTGTCTATATGGCATTCACGTATGACAATATGGCGTGGGCATCTGAAAAGTGGTCTGATAATAAAGGGTTATTGGTTCTCATTTTATTATTGAAGTAATATTGTTCCTCACGATTAAAGGATAAAAAGTTAATATCATGTCAAAACTCGCAATACACGGCGGTGATCCTGTACGGACCAAACCATTCCCGGAATGGCCCCGCCCAACATCTGAACTGAAGGATGCAATTATATCCACCCTGGAGAATGAAGGATGGGGAGTTGGCAGTAAAGCAATCAGTAGATTTGAAGAAAGGTTTGCTGATTTTCATGATGCAAAATTCTGCATCAGCACCAGTTCTGGAACCACAGCGCTTTGGGTGGCATTAAAAGCTGCCGGTGTTAAAGCCGGTGATGAAGTTATTGTGCCACCTTATACTTTTATTGCCACAGCATCTGCAGTGCTCATGGCAAATGCGGTGCCTGTTTTTGTAGATATTGATGAAAATACATTTAATATTGATCCTGGGTTAATCGAAGACGCTATCACGGAAAAAACAAAGACGATCATGCCGGTTCATATTGCAGGGAATCCTGCGGATATGGATCGCATTTTATCCATTGGGAAAAAACATAATATTTCAATTATCGAGGATGCGGCTCAAGCGCATGGTGCTGAATGGAATGGGACCAAAGTTGGTGCCCTTGGCACTGGCGGAATATTCAGTTTTCAAACATCTAAAAATATGTCAGCTGGCGAAGGGGGTGCCATTATTTCAAATGATGAAACCTTTTATGATATTTGCTTTGCCTATCATAATTGTGGCAGGACAAAGGGCGGTGCCTTTTATGAGCATCAATTTTTAGGTGGAAACTTTCGGCTAAATGCCATGGCCTCCAGCATGCTTATCCCCCAGATTAACACTATTCAAGGAGATATGGCACTCCGAGATAGGAATCGGGAAAAGTTGGATACAGTCTTAAGGCAAATTGATGGAATCTCCATTAACGGAGCTTATGATGGTACAACTCGCCAAGCAAATCATATTTATTTAGTGCGGTATAACGCAGATCATTTTAATGATATTCCCCGTGAAAAATTTTATAAAGCCATGCAGGCGGAGGGGGTTTATACTTATATGGGATATACACCATTGTATCGAGAAAAATTATTTGTTACCGATGGTAACGAATATCCCTGGCTAAAAGATTATGATTTTGCTTCTATGAAAATGCCTGTAACGGAACGGTTGGCGTATAAGGAAGCAGTCTGGCTGAAACAGAACCATCTTTTGGGAGATGAGAATGACACTCAGGATATTATTGATGCTTTTGAAAAAGTAACCACTGCCTTGAAAAATGAACCGGAATTATTTGAAGGTTAGGAAATAAGATCACGAAATAGATTATCGTAAATCGGCGCCATTGTATTCCAATCAAATGGTTGAGCGATTTGACTAAATTGATTATTTCTTTTTTCATTTATATTTAAAATGCATTCTTTTAGTTTATCAAATAAATCCGTTTTGTCCCGATAAATATGATCTTTGTGGAATTTCTCAGGGAGTAGCTCCGGGTATGCAAGCTTTTCGGGAAGCAGGGGATAAGTATTACAGTATAATGCTTCCATAATGCTAATACCAAAAAAGTCCTGAATATTGGTAACAGGAATTATATCTGCTTTCCAAAGCCATTGGGCATACTCAGAAAATGATTCACAGTATCCGAAATAAATAATGTTATTTTTTAACCTATCTTGGGCTGTATCAAAAATCGATGGTGTTGTTTTAAAATTTTCCCCTAATACTGCAACTCTGAAATCGATACCATCTTCATTTAATCGGAAGAGGGTTTCAAAAAACAATTCAGGATTTTTATCATATTCCCAGCGATGGTTCCAAAGGATGAGTGGGGGACCGTCATATAGTGATTGATGGGCATCAAACCGCTTCAAGTCAAGACCCAAGTGCAGCACGCGACTTTTTTCTCGAATTATTTGTACAGATTTTATTTCATTGTAATCAGGAAAGTGTTTAAGTAAAAGTGTCGCTTCACTCGTAAACGAATCCAAATGGTATTGGGAGTTGAAAAAAACATAATCGGCCGATAGTGCAGAGGTAAAGTTGATAAATCCGTAGTGTTTATTCCGATTTTCTATTACATCTCTGTCTGTAGGTGACCAGGGGTAGGACAATTGATTTTCATGAAAATATAATGCAGTAGAAATTAATGCTGTTTTTCGTCTGGTTAGACTCAAAAATGTTGAGAGATCTAACATGTCGGTAGTTATAATTAAATCTGGATTATAATTTGAATCTAGATATTGATTGGCTAAGGTTACTGCACCGCCATGCATCCGCCACTTCCAGAATTGGCCTTTCATGGTTAAAAGGTCAATTGTGTGATTACTGTGGCTTTTATATCCTTCCGCCCAACTTTTATGGGAGCCGGTGAAATAAGGTTCAATAAGTAAAATATTCATATTAAAAATTAGTCGTTATCTGCAACGCGAAATACACAAAAAACACCGAATGAGATTCATATAGATAATGTGTATCAAAAATCTTAAATCAAATGTAATCTTTCGATTTGTGCCCGAGACTGGAATCGAACCAGCACGTTCTTGCGAACACTAGATCCTGAACCTAGCGCGTCTACCAATTCCGCCACCCGGGCTTTAAACGAGTTCTAAAATTACATTTTTGGATATGAAATCAGCAAGGAATAAACTTGGAAGGGCAGATGGTAGTTCCTTATTTTTGCCGTCGAAATAAAGCCTATGGAAACACAGATTGCCGCCACCAATCGCAAAGCCTACCATGAATATCATATACTGGATAAATACGAAGCCGGTATTGAATTATTGGGGAGTGAGGTTAAAAGTCTCAGAGAAGGTAATGCTAATTTAAAAGAAGCCTATATCACCATAAGAAAAGGGCAAGCTTTAGCGATTGGAATTCACATAAGCCCCTATTCTCATACTGGATTTGAAGGGCATGATTCTGTTAGAGATCGACGATTATTACTTCATAAGCGTGAAATAAAAAAAATTAAAGATTTGACGAATCAAAAAGGATTGACGGCGATTCCACTGCAATTATATTTTAACCCGAATGGAAGAGCGAAACTAGAGATTGGGATTGCAAAGGGTAAAAAGACTTACGATAAGAAGAAAGCTATGAGGGAAAGAGATATCCAACGAGATGCACAACGAGAATTACGGAATAGATAATGGCATTTTTAAGTGTAGATAAACAATGGGAACTCATCAGTCGCGGTGCTGAGGAGATTCTCCCTGAAAAAGAACTGAGAGAAAAATTAGAAAAATCTCGCAAAAGCGGGACACCTTTAATTGTGAAGTTAGGTTGTGATCCCAGTCGACCGGATCTCCATGTGGGACACGGAGTCGTCCTGAGAAAATTGAGGCATTTCCAAGATTTGGGCCATCAAGCGATTCTGGTTATTGGTGATTTTACTGCTATGATTGGTGATCCTTCCGGTCTAAATAAAACGCGTCCTCAGTTGACATTGGAAGAAGCGAAGGAAAATGCAAAATCATATATTGATCAAGCAGGTTATATTTTAGATATTGATTCATTAAAAATCGTATATAATTCGACCTGGTTAAATGCCATGCTATTTAGTGATGTGATTCGGCTCTCCAGCCATTATACTGTGGCACGAATGCTGGAGCGGGATGATTTTACCAAACGATATCAAGCTGAAATCCCCATATCTATCCATGAATTTATGTATCCATTGGCACAAGGAATGGATTCAGTCGAACTAAATTCGGATGTAGAATTGGGAGGAACAGATCAAAAATTCAATCTCTTGGTTGGTCGGGATCTACAACGGGAATATGATCAAGCGCCACAAGCGATTATAACCTTACCTCTTTTGGAAGGTACAGATGGTGTAGAAAAAATGTCAAAGTCCTATGGAAATGACATCGGATTGACGGATTCGCCGGAGGACATGTATGGAAAATCCATGTCTATTTCTGACGGAATGATTGAAAAATATTTTGTACTGGCTGCAGATGTTGATGCAAAAACGTTAACGAGAATCAAAAAACAATTAAAAGATTCTTCTCAAAACCCACGAGATATTAAGCGTGAATTGGCACGATCGATTGTAGCACTTTACCATGGTGATGCGGCAGCAATTGAGGCAGAGCAACACTTTGACCGTGTTATTGTTAACAAAGATGCTCCGGAAGATATGGATGAAGTGACGCTTGAGGCTGATGTATCTATTATTGATTTGATTACATCAGAAGGATTGACTAAAAGTAAGGGAGATGCAAGACGGATGATTCAGCAGGGCGCAGTGCGAATAGATGGCAAAAAAGTAGATGAGATGAATTTTGTTATATCTAAAGGATTCAAAGGTGTGATTAAAGTAGGAAAAAGAAGATTTTTGGGGGTTAAATGAAAAAATGGTTTTTAATGCCGCTTGTAGCGGCATTTTTATTTATGGGTTGTGGTGAAAAATCGAATAAACCCAAACTGGTGGTATTTATCGTTGTGGATCAAGGAATGCCAGAATTGCTGGAAAAATATGATCATTTATTTACGGGTGGATACCGATGGCTTAAAAATAACGGTGTTCGATTCAGCCAGGCCCACCACGAGCATGGCTATACAGCTACTGGCCCCGCTCATTTTGTGCTTTCATCCGGACAATACCCGGGGACTGGCGGCGTAATTGCAAATCAATGGTTTGATCGGAAATTAAAAAGAGGATGGTATTGCGTTGAAGATACGCTTTCTCAAGTATTAAGAGAGGGTTCAACTGGTCGATCCTATCGGTTAATTCAATCAACTACGTTGGGCGATTGGATGAAACAAGCCAACCCAGAATCAAAAGTGGTATCTGTTGCGGGGAAGGACAGGGCAGCGGTTTTACTGGGGGGAAAGAATCCAGATATGGCATTATGGTATGGAAAACAGGGTGGATATACAACATCCACTTATTATGGGTCCAAATTGCCCGATTGGGTAATTTCATTCAATTCTCATTTAAATGTTTCATCTTATGTTGATACTGTTTGGAATCGCCTGTTACCCGAATCCATTTATACATCGAATACCCGGGCAGATTTTTATAAAGGAGAAGCAGACTGGTCACAAAAAGAGAATTATAGCCCAACTTTCCCCATCACTTTTGATGAACTCGGGGTAAAATCAATGCTCGGATCTTTTCCGTATATTCCTTTCGGTGATGAGGCAATGTTGCAGTTAGGATTGATCGCCACAGAAAAACATGAATTAGGTGAGGACGAAAATACGGACATTTTATTTTTAGGTCTCTCCGCCACGGATGGTGTGGGGCATGAATTTGGTCCCCATTCACATGAACAGTTAGATAACTACCTTCGAGTAGATCGTCATTTAGGATCTTTTATTAAATCCGTCGAATCGTCAATAGGCTCTGGCAATACGCTTTATGTATTAACTAGCGATCATGGGTCAATTGCATTACCTGAATACCTTAAATCTCAGGGGATTGATGCAGGTCGGATTCCAAAACAAATGAAAGATTCACTGTATGCTGATGTACAAACAAAAATTGATTTACACATCGGGAAAAATAAAGTGTATAGACATGGTAATTCTTTCTATTATGATACATCATTGAATCAATTAGAACGGGAGGCGGCGACAGAAATTTTAAAATCAAATCTATCAAAATTAGATGGAATAAAAAGTGTAATCACCAAAAAAGAAATATTAGGTGGTGGGAACAGTATTTACGAACGTCGTTTAAAAAATATGGTCCATCCACAAAAAAGTCCCGACGTATTTTTAATTCCCAAAAAGTATTGGACAATGAAATATCCCCATGGTGCCAGCCATGGCACACCCTACGATTATGATACCCATATTCCTCTTGTGTTTTCACGCGGAGGATCAAAGTCAAAAATCAACACTAAACGGGTTGAATCTGTGGATATAGCGCCGACGATAGCAAAGTATTTGAATGTGCAATTTCCGAACGATATTGATGGAAAAGCATTTAATCTTGATGAGTAAAGACGCAGGAGTCTTAATGGTTTACACAAAAAACTTTAAATCATATAATTTTCATGTTCATACAAAGTAATAAATCGGGTAACTTTCCAGCCGATTTTTAACCTCGAATAAAGGAGAAGACATGTCTGAAAATGTCAAAGAATTTACTTCAGCCAATTTTGATGCTGACGTAATTAAGTCCGATACCCCTGTGCTTGTGGATTTTTGGGCAGAGTGGTGCGGTCCCTGTCGTGCAATAGCACCGATAGTAGAAGAAGTGGCCAATGAGTATAACGGTAAAGTCAAAGTTGGCAAATTAAATGTGGACAATGAAAATAAAATGGCCATGCAATTTGGCGTTCGGAGTATTCCGGCGCTTTTAATATTCAATCAGGGTGCAGTAGTCAATCAAATAGTTGGTGCTGTCCCCAAAATAAAAATAACTGAAATACTTGACTCAGTTATTTAATTTAAATGAATCGAAAGGTTATCATTATCGGTTCGGGTCCTGCAGGATTAACTGCAGCATTGTATTCAGCCCGGGCCAACTTAAATCCATTGGTGTTGGAAGGTAATCAGCCGGGGGGTCAATTGACCATTACGACTGATGTCGAAAATTATCCGGGTTTCCCTGAAGGAATTATGGGGCCTGAACTGATGGATTTGTTCCGTAAACAAGCTGAACGATTTGGTGCTGAATGCCATTTCAAACATGTGACTAAAGTTGATTTTAGTGAACGGCCGTTTAAAGTATGGGTGGGTGATGAAGTATTTACAGGTGAATCTGTAGTGCTTGCCACCGGGGCTTCTGCACGAATGCTTGGACTTGAAAGCGAAGCAGAGCTAATGGGATACGGTGTTTCTGCCTGTGCAACATGTGATGGGTTTTTCTACCGAGATAAAAAAGTACTCGTGGTGGGTGGAGGAGATTCTGCTCTTGAAGAAGCAACTTATCTAACTAAATTTGCGTCAGAAGTAATTATTGTTCACCGTCGGGATGAATTCCGTGCGTCAAAGATAATGGCTGATCGCGCATTGGCTCATCCGAAAATTAAAGTGGCATGGAATTCTGTCATTGAAGAGATTCTTGGCACCAAAGAAAAAGGGGTCCATGGCGTAAAGATGAAGGATACCCAATCCGGTGACATTCGTGAAGAATCTTGTGATGGTGTTTTTATGGCCATTGGTCATAATCCAAACACAGCACTATTTATTGATATTCTTGATGCTGACCAAGCAGGTTATTTAATAACCAATCATGGCAGTACCGCTACTAATATTGAAGGGGTATTTGCCTGTGGTGATATTCAGGATCATGTATATCGACAAGCAGTTACGGCGGCAGGAACGGGTTGTATGGCAGCCATTGATGTTGAACGGTTTTTAGAAAGCCAGAATCACTAGATAACTTTCCGATTCATCATTTTACTGAAAAGGAGTGAAAGATGAGTCAAAGAACAACTACAATATATGATATCAAAGGATTGAAAAAATCCTATGAGGATCACCCAATATTAAATATTCGTCGATTGGAAATCCATCGGGGAACTATCTATGGTATGATTGGCCCAATCGGATCGGGGAAGTCAACTTTTTTTAATATTCTTGCTGGTGTTACTAAACCAACCGATGGTATAGTGAAATTTGAGAATGAAGAATTTGAAACAAACTGGTTGGGGAAAATAAAGAGAAATCCAGAAATAGCTTTGGCAAATATTGCCTCTATTTCCAAGGGGTCTACCGTAAACGATGTTGTTAAATCTATCGATAAAAATAGATTAGAAAGCCGAACATCAAATTATTTTAAGAATGGATCACTTTCTTTTTTATTAAAACGAAAGTTAAGTGCTCTTTCTCTCGGAGAGCTTGCTATACTGAATATGATTGTTGCTTTAGAATCTGATCCACGGGTGTTATTGATTGACGATTATGGTGTATTTTTTGATATAAATATGGAAGCCGATTTTCGGAAAAAAATCGTTAGAATGAATAAAGATTTAGGTACGACTATTATATTAGCCGCCCCATCAGATCAGCATATAAAACGGATTGCTTCTGTTCTAATATATCTCGACAATGGTCATATTTCTAAAATTCGTCCTGGCGCGGGAAGGGGCGGGTTTAATAAAGATAAAAATTCCTCTCGACGCAAGGGACAAAGAAATTATCGTAAATCTTCCTGATAGACGTAAATTTTACCTATGCAGCGGATAACAAGATCTCAGTCTGATCGTTTGCTGACTGGTGTATGCGGTGGTGTGGCCGATTATTTTTCAATTGATCCTACAGTGGTACGGTTAATTTGGATATTTTTCACCCTATTTGGTGGGTCGGGATTATTGGCATACATTATTGCGACATTGTTGATACCGGATAGTAATTCCCAAGAAGGTTATTTTAAATTAGATTCATTGAAAAGTAATCCATTTTGGGGCGTTCTATTTATTTTTTCGGGATTAATTTTTTTTCTTCAGTATGATGATATCTTTTATCTATTTTGGGCTTCCTTTTGGGGAAATTTCATCAATATCTCTATCGCATTTGTATTGCTGGGAATTGGTATTTATCTTCTTTACAACCGGCAAAGTCAAATCAAATCCAATAATAAAAATGTTCTTGCCAATCCACTTCATTTATCAATAGATGATAAAAAGCTTGCTGGCGTTTGTGGAGGATTGGGAGAGTCCTTGGTGATTGATCCGAATATTGTACGTGTTCTATGGGTATTCGGTACATTTATGAGTATCGGTGTGGGCGTTCTACTCTATATTATTTTGGCATTAATTTTGCCAGAACAAATTGTTGCAACGGAGGATATATAGATAATGGAATTAAATCGATTTAAAGAAATTACGTCTGGCTTTTCAGAAAAAAATGTTTTGGTCGTGGGTGACCTTATGTTGGATACATATTTATGGGGAAATGCGGAAAGAATTTCTCCCGAAGCACCCGTACCCATTGTCAAAGTCAACAAAATTGAACACAATCCAGGCGGCGCGGCAAATATAGCCTTAAACCTTGCCACTTTAGGATGTAAAGTATCCGTGATTGGATTGATTGGATCCGATACGGAAGGAAAAATATTAACAAATATTCTGGATCAACGGAATATTGTATGTACCAATCTGGTGGAAAGTAAAAATAGACCCACGACAGTAAAGTCAAGAATAATAGCACACAATCAGCAAGTGGTTCGTGCCGATCGGGAAGTGCTGACAGACCTTTCTGAGTCATCAAATAAAGCATTGGTAGAGGCGGTTGATTCAAATTTGAGTGATGTGGATGCGGTTGTTTTGGGTGATTACAACAAAGGAGTATTAAACTCAGTTTCAATATCCCATATTATTCAAATGGCTGGCGAAGCAGGAAAACCCATTTATGTGGACCCGAAAAAAGCCAATTTTATAATGTATAAAAATGTACGGTTATTTAAACCGAATTTAATTGAATTTAAAAATGCCTATGCAGTGAATGAATCGTTAGAAGTTGCAGGATTTAAGCTAAAGAATGAATTAAATGCGGATATTCTTATGATTACCCGTAGCGCAGATGGTGTGTCCCTATTTAACGGGTCGGATTATCATCATATTCCAACCAAAGCGCGACAGGTACACGATGTCTCAGGCGCAGGTGATACTGTGATTGCAGCATTTACATTATCGGATTTATGTGGAGCCACACCGGAAGAATCGGTGGAAATTTCAAATTATGCGGCGGGCCGAGTGTGTGAAGAAGTAGGTGTAGTACCGATTAGTCTTGATATGTTGAATGAAATGCTTGATCATCATAACAGCATTTAATTCCTCCTTTTATCTCATTAAATTCATCTTATTATTCACTCCATTATCATGATTCGTCACTTCCTCTTATCCATTTTATATGTTAGTTTTGCCTTTACCCAACCAGAATTAAGGTTTCAAACATTCGATTGGGTTCAATATCGCCATACGGGAAAAGTAAATTCAATTACCTTTAGCGATCGATTTGCCTATATTGGTACACAATCCGGCGGTGTACTACGGTTTAATCTTTTTTCTGAACGGTTTGAAGAGCCTATTACCCGGGCACAAGGGTTGCATAGTAACATCATTACGGCTGTTCATCGCTCATCAAATAGTATGTTATGGGTGGCAACACCAATGGGAATTGAATCCAGCCTGGATGAAGAAGGCGATTGGCATTTTATCGATAGAGATATGATAGGACTCCCACCCGGATCCTATGTAGAACGAATTGGTGAGTCAGAGCATTATATATGGTTAGATACGCCGGGATTGGTTTATCGCCTTGATCCATTGACCGGTATTATGATCGGCATCATGGCGAACCCAGATGAATCCGTTAATTGGAGTTCGGGGCTATTGCGGTTTCAGCCAGAAATGTCTGAATTTCTTATTGAATATTCATTTTTGGATGGGTGGATGACAGATTTGCAAAATTTGATTCATCCTGATGGAGAAAATATAGATATCACCACAATTGCAAAAAATTCATTTAATGAAATATGGATTGGGACAGAAGATGGTACTTTTTTCCGAGGTGATCCAACCATGAAAAGTATGACACCATTTCGATTTAGTCTTTCCACCAATGATATTCAAACAATTGGCGGAGATGATTCATTTTGGCTTGGGGGTCAGTTGGGGCACCTTCAATCTGGAGTCACCTATATTGATATAGATCGTGAAATCGCCGATAATTATATGTTTAACAAAACAATAAATATGGATGAAACATCCATATTCTCAATATTGGAATTGAAAAAAGAAATATGGTTCGGGGGTGAAAATACCTTATTGGTTTACAATAAAAAGAAGGATTTCTGGCGGACATATAATTTAAGACTGGGAGGAGGAGTGAGTTGGGCCACATCTATGATAGACGCTGGCGAGGATGTATGGGTAGGCAGTTCCCGCGGCATTACGATTCTGAATAAAAGCAATAAAAAACCCATATTTTCAAAAGTAGAGGAATACTTCAATAATATTTATATATATGACTTGGCCGTAGGTAAAAATAAAATTTGGATTGGTACGGAGACGGGTCTATTTCTATATGATCGCACAAAAAGAATTATACAAGAATACACCACATACGGATATAAAAAGAAGGATGTCACATTCCCCTTAAAATATATTGATTATACTGCTTTTACCCAGGATTCACGGCAAATTTTAGCTGCAAATCGATCGGGAATATTGAAATTTAATTTTACGAACAGACAATGGTCTAATGCAGTTGATCCTGCCATTTTTGGCGGATTAGAAATCAAAGATATGGCATTACATAAAAATATAGTGTTTATCGCTACTGAAAATGGAATCGTCCAATATGATATGAAAAAAAATCTAATGGATGTGTTTAATTATTCATTTATAGGACAGGTAAACGACATGTATATTAAGGGGAGAAAAATTTGGTTGGGAACTACCGAAGGATTAATCTCGTACCGATATAAATGAAACATATTCATAAATATATTATAATAATTGTGCTTTTGATTAGCCACATATTGGTTGCTCAAATACGGCCAAACAGTAAGCGTCATCAGGAAGCGATACGCCAATATGGCTTTTCTATTTTTAGTGTGGCAGATGCAAAATCCGACTCTATCCGAATTTTAGCATTTCTGTCCGTACCCAACCATGTTTTACAATTTCTAAGGAAAACAGATGGATTTGAAGCGCAATATGAGGCGACCATTTCTTTAAAAAGAAAAAAAGGAAACCTTGTTGGCCGTCGAAATTGGGCGAATAAATTAAAAACAATAGATTACCTTGAGTCCACATCCAAAAAGATACTTACCATTCATCAAGTTGAGTTTAAAGTTGTTCCAGGAGATTATGTTATTTCTGCCGAATTGCTTGATGGAGATTCAAAAAATAGTGGAGTTCGGGAAAAAGAATTGAAATATTCCGAACATAAAGGTGATCTTGCATTATATACGCCATTTTTTCTGGATTATCTTTCAGGGAATTGGGGTTTAGATGACAATGAAATTCCCATGTTTCAAAATATTATGGGGGCAAAAGTAACCCGCGCTTCCTTTTTTGTTTCAGGAAAAATAAAACCGGGACCTTATACGTTAGAGGTTACAGTTCTCAGTTCAAAGAAAAAAGAATTATGGAAGAAATCATTTGAGTCGAATTCGAAGGAGGAATATTTCCACCAACGAATTATCATTCCGGATAAAATCGCGAAGCAGGGATTACGGAAAAAAGTGGATATTGTTTTAATACAAGGGAATGAACGAAAGAAGGAATCCGTGATTTTATCCTTGAGTAAGATCGGTATTTCTTCATCCATCAGTAATATTGACCAAGCTGTTCAAAATATGAGGTATATCCTTCATGATGATGAGTGGAAAAAATTAAGCAAATCTAAAAATACTGATAAAGAAACGCTCTTTCTGGAATATTGGGAAAGTCGAGATCCAACACCTGAGACTTCAGATAATGAAGTAATGAATGAATATTTTTCTCGCGTTAGTTATTCAAATAATAATTTTAAATCTTATTTGCCCGGTTGGAAAACTGATTTGGGAATGATCTATATTTTATTTGGACCTCCTGATGATTTAGAAGTTTATAACGATCCGTTGAGTCGCATATATTCACAACGATGGCATTATTATCGAATCAATAAATACTTTGATTTTATTGATGAAAATGGTTTTGGAGATTATCGTTTATCCACTCCGTTTTTTAGAGGTAGGAGCTGGTGAACATATTTCTCATTCCTGGTAGTAGTATCGGGAATGAATTATCAATAATTGAGGTACGGTTGAAATCCTATTCTTTTGTTGATTCAATTTATCAGATAAATATAGTATAAACATGATCTCAGATAGTTTTATTCTATAAGCTAACCGTAACTTTTACCAAATCTTTTGAAAGATCCAATAATGATAGACCGATTTTCATATAGTAGTCTGGAAACATACAAGAAGTGTCCAGCGCAATTTCGTTTCCGATATATTGATAAAATATATAAAGATGATGAAGGAATTGAAGCATTTATGGGCAAACGTGTCCATGAAGCATTGGAATATTTATATGAAGAAGTGATGGCATGCCGTCTTCCATTTTTGGATGGAATTATGGAAAAATATCATAAAGTGTGGGAAGAAAACTGGCATGACCGAATTGCCATTGTCCGGAAAGAAAACAAACCAAAATATTATTATGAACTTGGTGAACGATGTATCGCGGCCTATTACCGAACCCATTCACCCTTCGATCAACCTACCATCGGCACAGAGGTGGAATTTGTTTTTTCTATGGATCAATCTGAAAATTATATGATGAAAGGAATTCTGGATAGGTTAGACCATGATGGTGAGGGAAATTATGAAATCCACGATTACAAGAGTGGAAAACGAATGTTGTCACAAAATGCTGCAGATAAAGATGGTCAATTAGCTCTATATCAAATTGCCCTAGAAAATTCATATGAAAATGTAAAATCGGTAAAACTTGTATGGCATTATCTTCAATATAATCAGAAAATATATTCACAGAGAAATGAACTACAGTTGAATGAATTGAAGAATAATACAAAAAATAGAATTGATGAAATTCGTGCCCATATTCAAAATGGGGGCGCATTTGCGCCTAAAGAATCGATTCTTTGCAATTGGTGTTACTATTGGGAAGAATGTTCAATTAAAAGTGGGACGAATCCCTACATTTAGGATATAATGAGACTAAACCAAAACGAATTGAAAGCATTGAAAACCCTGCTTTCTAATCCTAAAAACAGAATTGATGAATCGTTGGATAATTTATACAATAAAATGATATCCAATAGCGAAATTAGTTTATACATCGATGGTGCTGCGGACCTACACTCAAAGACTGCTGGAATTGGTGGTGTTATTACAAAAGATGGCGAAGAGGTATTTTCATTTTCGGAATACCTGCATGATGCCACAAATAACGAAGCGGAATACACTGCATTAGTTAAGGGATTAAAATATCTCATCCAGTTAAAATTGTTAAATGCAAATATTTACTCAGATAGTGAACTTGTTGTCAAACAAATTAAAGGTGAATACAGGGTAAAGCATCCCCGGATGCAAGAATTATATAAAGAGGCCATGGATCAATTTCAATACATGGATACTTGGACCTTTAATCACATATTACGAGATAAAAATGATTCAGCCGATCGACTGGCAAAATCCGGACGGTTGAAAGGGAAAAAATAATTCCATTTCTCATTTTTTAATTGATGAATCCATGGGTGATTTTAAATTAGATTTATGGTCATTAATCCGAGCATAAATTATTAAAAGATAACTAAAATGGGATTCTTCAAATCTTTAACCAACCCACTTAATTGGATATCCGGTGACATTGCCATCGATCTGGGTACGGCAAATACACTTATTTATATAAAAGGTAAAGGTGTTATGGTGAACGAACCATCGATTGTAGCCAGATCCGTCCATGATGGTAAAATTATTGCTGTAGGGTATGAGGCAAAAGCCATGGTTGGCAGAACACACAGGGAGATTGAAACGATTCGCCCACTTCGGGATGGTGTCATTGCCGATTTTGAAATGACAGATGGACTGATACAGGGATTTATTCAAAAAATAAATATGAATCGTTTGGCAAGACCCCGTATGGTGATTTGCGTGCCTTCTGGCGTGACAGAAGTTGAACGCAGGGCTGTGAGAGATTCGGGTGAACGGGCCAACGCTCGGGAAGTTTTTTTGATTGAAGAACCGATGGCAGCCGCTATTGGGATGGGTCTCGACATATCAAAGCCGATTGGTAACATTATTGTCGATATTGGCGGAGGCACAACAGAAATTGCGGTGATTGCCCTGAATGGTGTTGTAACTAAGGAAGCCATTCGTGTCGCTGGGGACGAAATGGATGAAGCGATCATCCAGTGGTTTCGAAATGAACATAAACTGGATATTGGTACCTCATCAGCGGAATCCATTAAAAAATCTGTAGGATCTGCCATGCGTATTAAAAGCGAAGTGATTGCTGTAAAAGGCCGCGATCTTGTTTCGGGAATTCCCAAAACGATTGAAGTTTCATCGGATGAGATTCGACAATCTCTTAAAGATCCCATCAACGCCATAGTTGAAGCAGTTAAACGGGCATTGGAGTTAACCCCTCCTGAATTGTCAGCTGACATTCTTGATCGTGGAATCATTATGACTGGTGGTGGAAGTATGCTCAAGGGAATTGACCAGTTAATTAGAGAGCGAACAAATGTGCCTGTTAATATCGATGAGGAACCCTTGCTTTCTGTTGTAAAAGGAACAGGTAAAGTACTCGAAGATGTCAAAAAATATGAGTCTGTTCTAATTTAACCTTTGAATGCGGAATCTATACTTATCCCTTTTAAAATATAAAGACCATTTAATTTTTCTGATAGCTATTACGCTATCCCTTTCATTATTATTGAAAAATGATGCACCGGATGTATTGCTTATTCGGGGAAAATTCAGCGATTATTTTTCATTTATATCCTCTCCTTTTGCCTGGGTAAAAAGTATGACCCAACTCCAAGAAGAAACCCAGTACCTCCGTGATAAAAATATCCAGTTAACGTTAGAAATGGAAGCCATGTTAATGGCCCAAGGAGAAAATAATGATTTAAGAGATTTACTCGGATTCAAACGAGAAAGTAATTTGCAATTATTAGCGGCACGGGTGGTTAATATGGGTTCGTCATCGAATTTATCCTCAATCACTCTTGATATTGGGTCGGACCAAGGTGTGAAAATCAATCAACCAGTATTGGTCCCGGAGGGAGTTGTCGGAAAAACAGTTGTTGTGGGTAAGACATCAACTATTGTTCAAATTATCAAAGATGGAAATTATAGACTATCTGTTAGAATTCTTCCATCAGGAAATGCAGGAATACTTCAATTTATTACCAATAATTACTGTGAAGTGCGTGAATTACAAAAGAACTCAACCATTTCCGTAGGTGATCAAGTGGTCACCTCTGGGTTCAGCCGTATTTATCCGGAAAATCTTCCCGTTGGAGAAGTGGTTGAAATTGTGGACGATAGGGGTAGCTTCCAGACCATTGCCAAAGTACGGATAAAACCGGATTTAGGTGCGTTATTAAATGTATTTATTGTCCTTGAGGAAATTGATGAAGCTGATTAATATTTTATTGTTGGCAGCATTTGTATTTTTCCTTCAATTCTTCTTGGTTGATTTGTTATCTTTAAAAATGATTCGCCCTGATTTCCTAGTCATTTACATCTTTTATATCAGTTTGGTTTTTGGGAAAACACCTGGAGTACTGATTGGATTTTGCTTAGGTTTACTATCAGATTTATCTGGAGTAGGTTCCTTGTTTGGATTGGCCCCACTCACTTTATCAGCTACAGCATATTTATCAGGATTTTTGCATGGAAAATATGAACGACTTTT
>CATMGX010000026.1:0-18580 GCA_950067765.1 uncultured Fidelibacterota bacterium | reverse complement strand
CCCATGGCGCCCTTAGCCTGTGCATTGGTCACTTGCCGTGCTAATTCTTCTTGAAGAATACTCTGATATTCAAGATCAATTGTCAATTGAATGTTGGCACCATCAACGGGCGGTTTAATGGGGAAACTGGTTTTAATTTGAGATCTTCCATCGCCATTCACCTGCTTCACAACCCATCCATTTGTACCGGAAAGAAATGCATTAAATTCTTTCTCGATTCCGATCAAGCCATTGTCATCCACATCTGTAAACCCGATAATTTGCGACCCCACATAGGTATGAGGATAAGACCTTCTGAATTTACGATCGACCACTAATCCAGGAATTCGTTGGCCTAATATACCTTCAACTTTATCCCTTCGCAGATTTCGCTCGAGGTAAACAAAATCTGCCGTTGAACTTAATCTTTTTAAATAATAATCCGGTTCTCTGTCTGTCGATTGTGAAATCAGGTTCGCAAATTCTGATTTATTCTTTACCTTAGATGGATGAGCACCCAGGGAATAATGAATAATATTGCGAGTGAGCGGTATGTTTTTTGTATCGTAAATGTTCCCACGAACTGCCAGCAACGGCTCCTGCCTTTGGCCTTGGCGAACTCCTTGCTCACGGTAAATATCACTATCGATGACCATTATTTGAAATAATCGCGCAGAGAGGCCCACCCATGCAAAAATAATACAGCATGAAAGGACGGTCACCCGTGGGCGAAATTTCAAATATGTTTTAGTCAATGTTCCCGGCGAATTTATTTTCGTTAATGTAAATCATCAATGTCTCCGGTTGTGAGGGTATCATATTTAACTCGGTTCTGGCCACATAAGATATCCGATCTCCCCGGGAAAGTTGGGCAATATCCATTTTAAGTTCTTTGACCGAATTATCCAGTTCCACGGCGACCTGGTTTTGAATTTCTATAGCGAGCATTGTTTCATCTATTTCTGTATAAACCCATAAATAAAAAATCAAACCAGTAATGGAAAGAATTGTTGTGGAAAAAAATAACAACGTTTGAAAGAATTCTCGATTTTTTTTAGATCGGCGCTTCCGTTTTTTGGTTGCCATTATGCAATCCTTTCAGCCACCCGGAGTTTGGCACTGCGGGATCGGCTATTGTTAGCCTGCTCTTCCGGGGAAGGGACAAGCGGTTTTTTGGTGATAATTTTAAGTATCCCTGACTGTTTTAATGCGCGAAATGTATGTTTTACCATCCGATCCTCGAGGGAGTGATAAGAGAGTATCACCACACGTCCGCCAATGGTGAGATAGTCAGCAAAGCATTCAAGGAATGCGTTTAACTTGTCTAACTCACCATTCACTGCAATGCGTATGGCTTGGAATACGCGGGCAAGGGATTTATGTCTTTGGCGTGGAGGGGTAGATCTGCGAACGGCCTCTTTGAGGTCGATCACAGTCATCAAATTAGGTAGAGATTTTATGGTGCGAGCAATGCGGCGGGAATACCGCTCTTCACCAAATTGATAAATAATATCGGCTAATTCTTTTTCAGAAGATCGGGCCATGAGTTCTGCAGCTGTCTCTCCCGAATGGCCATCAAACCGCATATCTAGTTTTCCATTAGATTCAAAAGCAAAACCCCGGGAATCAGAATCCAGTTGAATGGAAGAAAGTCCCAGATCTAATAGGATGCCATTCACAGCTGAAATCCCTGATTGCCCAAGTACCTTTGGGAAATGATGGTAGGAAGATTGAAACATAAGCAGGGGACGTGCGGAGGTACCCAATAGGGCGTTGCATATTTTAAGTGCCTCCGCATCCCGGTCAATCCCGATTAACTTTCCGTTGCGGGAAAGTCGATTGAGGATTTCTGTGGCGTGCCCGCCAGCCCCGATTGTACCATCCAGGTACATTCCATTGGGCTGCAGGTTTAAGTATTCTAAAACTTCGGTCACCATCACAGGAATATGGGGGAGGGGGCGTTCCTGCGAAGCGTTCGAGTTCATTAAAGTATAATTTGATTTGCAAGTTCATCAAATTGAGAGGAATCTATTTCCTGTGATTGTTCATCAACCGAATCCAAAATATCTGGATTCCAAATTTCAATTTTGTTTACCATTCCCAGAATCAAGACTTCTTTTCCCAGATCCGCATATTGAATCAGATTAGAGGAAACGGCAATCCGCCCTTGTTTGTCATATTGTACCGATGAAGCATATCTCACCGTGCTTCGCACAAAAGATCTATTCACTTGAGAAAGGGAAGAAAGTTTTCGCAGCTCGTCTTCAATCGATTGCCATACAATGATAGGATAAACCCATACGCAGGGATCCATACCCCGGGTAATGACAAATGACTGATCATTATCCGCAGTCAAAACATTTCGAAATTTCGCCGGTATATTGACGCGACCCTTCGCGTCTAACGCATACGAATATTCGCCTGTAAATGTATTTTGATTTAGTGTCATGCCCGTATTGTTAGGGATTTTTACCCACAACTACCCACAATATATATATGATCTCCCACCTGTGTCAATAAAAATTATGAAAATATTATACGATCCCCACAGCAGTTGTAGGAATTCGGTAAACGATTACTTTAAAGAGTTGGGGTTAGCTCTTCGGAATGAAGTGCTGAATGGTTACCGTTTTATCAACGGCGGAGAGAGAAATTCGAACTGGGTTTGACGAAGCACCAAATGAGTTTAGCTTTGATCCATTCAAGTATAGGTTTAATCCGTTTGTGTGCTGGAACAAGATATCAATAGTTTGGCTGAAATCATACAATCGATTATCTCCAGGAGGGAGAACATTTTCAATGGATATAAATGTGTCTATTTTGGATCGATACCACACCAATTCAGCCGTGGCGAGTTTAAGGCCAAATGGAGAATCTGCTTCAAACATTTGAACCGATTCAGTTAATACATCAAAATTATTTTGCAATTCCCGTTCACTGATGGATTTCTCATCTAAAAAGTCACTGAGGTATTCAACAGGCGCATTGGCCGCTTTCTCTTCATTGATAATGTTTATGGTATAAATGGCAAACAGGAGGATGAGAACCAGGGAAATTCCTTTAATCATTTGTGATCGAATAAATTGGGGAGACCCTGTGCGAGACTGAACATTACCATCATCTTCAACATTCAATTTGGCTGGACCTTCTTCAGGTAATTGATCCTTCTTTTTTCGACTCGTTTTTTCAGTTTTATTTCCTAAAAACGCCTCGAGATTACTTACAATTTTATCAGGATCAGTACCAATTTCTGTTGCATAAGCACGAATGAACAACCGAACATACGTGTGAGGTAGCAGGTCAAATTTTCCATCCTCAATGGCTCGAAGATAATTGAGGTTGATCTTTGTCCTAATATGGATTTCTTCAAGATCGATTCCCTGATCTTCTCGAATTGACTTTAATTCTTTGTAAAACTCAGACATTTGAGCCGAAAAGTTACGTGTAGGATTTCCTTCCGAAAAACTCTTTTTATATCATTTTTATTTTAGAAACTAAAGCAAATAGCTGATGGCTATCCGTTAGACTTTATCAGTGCCGAAAATCGAGAATAAAACATAGATAGGGGGAACCCCATCACGTTATAAAAACAGCCATCAATGTGATTGACACATACAGAAAACCAATCTTGGATCCCATAACTTCCTGCCTTATCAAATGGTTTATAAGTATCAATATAATAGGATATAATATTATCATCTAAAGTATTAAGTGTAACATTTGTGTAATCATGAAATGTATCACTGACTTGCATTTTTGACTGTTGAATAGAGACGCCTGTAAATACTTGATGTGTATTTCCGGAAAGCATTTTGAGCATGCGAAAACTATCCTCTCGATCTTTTGGTTTTCCTAAGATTTCAGCATTAAAAACCACAATTGTGTCCGCACCGATTATCCATTTATCCGGATGTGCTTTTGCAATATCCTTCGCCTTTTCTTTCGCATAATGCTCTACAAATTTTTCTGGTGAGAGATCAAGATCGAAGTCTTCGTGAACTTGACTGGGTATCACCAGAAATTCTAAATCAATTTGTTCCAGTAATTGTTTTCGCCGTGGGGATCCGGAGGCAAGAACAATCGCAGCTGACCTCATTCGTTTCATCGAAATACCGCTAATCGGCCTATATGGTTTATTGTTTGGACACCGTCGGCTGCAGTCATTTTATATATATACACGCCGTTGGCAAGCAATCCCCCATATTCATCTCTGCCGTCCCAGGCAATTCGATGGTATCCGATTGAAAAGTAATCCGTTGGGATGGATTTTATTCGACGGCCCTCCAATGTATAAATGTCCACGGATACCTCAGCATCGGCGGTTAGTTCAAATGTAAATTGGGTTTCAAAGGCAAATGGGTTGGGAAAATTGAATACATGAAGGAGGCTCAATTTTTTGGTTTTCAACAGGTTTAAGCTAATTCCCGTCTCCGTTGGATTATTGGCATTGTCCCATGCGCTCACACCTAATGATAATTGGTCCAAATCGTCAGGAATTTTATATTGGATAGTTCCGGTATTCAAACTGTTCACGTCATAAATAAATTGATCTATGGCCAAAGATGATTCGTCCAAATCAGGACGTACCAAGTAAAGTTCATGTCCCTTTTCACCTGTGAGGTTGATTCCAAGTGGATCAGAAAGACGGATGATTAATTTTTCACCTGATGGAAGGTGATCCCCATTTCGGAGCATTCTTCCTGATCCCGTTTCAAACGTTATGATGGGACCATCTGTATCATTCGAAGGCGTGCCCAGGGTTAATTGAATATTGGTCACAGCGCCAATCGCTTCCTCACCGGAACCGGATGTAATAGCAAACCGGACTTTGGCGGGCTGTTGTGAATAGGTGATATCTTTGGGAACTCGAAATTGGGGAGAAAGAATTGCGGCATCAAAAGTAAAGGATCCGCGGAAAAGGGTCGGACCCGATTTCATATAGGTAATTTCTTCTTTCCGGGATGCAAAGTTAAACGATTGGGTAAAGGAGGTGGGACCATCTTCAAAAACCAAATATCCCTCCCCTTCGGTAAATGGGCTGGTGCCACTTAATGTACCTACCTCCAAAGTGGCCAGTGTGTCCGGTGTTACGAATGCATCTTTCACAATTTGAGATGGAATGGGTAATTTCATGGCTGGATCTCCAAATAGATGGAATAGTTCACCATCAGCGCCACCGGTTTTAACCGATTGGAGCACCATTCCCAACGTAGCATCCGTGACGCCATTATCTGGGAAAAAAGCTGAAAAAATTTTTTCTAAATATTGAATATTGCTGGATACGGTAATACCCCGCGTGGTTGTAATCACAGCAGATGCAGCATCCATGGGTGTTCGTATTAATTCCTCAGCGAATGATTCTGATCCAATTTGGTCGAAATGCCCCCAATTGCATGTACCTGCAATCCAGAGGGGAAGCTTCATTTCAGCATGCATGAATTGGATATCGTTTCTTTCTTCATTCAGGATGAGCATTTTTTCCTGTGCCCATTGGGTTGGGTTTCCATGCCCAATGAAATTAATGATTGCGGTGCCAGACGTAATTTGATCAAACAATGCTTGGGTTGCTGCCGGTTTGATTACCCCAAAAGCTGAGCCGTCACTGACTTCCGGATAATCCACCATATACAGTTTTTTTATTTCCATAAAACCGGGGATAGTTTTTGTCAGGCGTTCAGAATTGAGTGTATGACTTTTGCCAATGGATAATTCATAGGGTTCTCTTTCTGGTCGGGCGGGATCATCGGCCACCAGGGTAATTCGTTGTTTCCACAATCCATCGGGCATGGCCGTTTCAAATGCGATGGTCTTTTCCACGAAGTCAGTGACTTCTTCCGGGGTTCGAGCTGGGAATCGACCCGTTGCCATTTCCGGGATGACCCCATTAAAAGACACCATTCGATCGTCCGTAGCGTAAGAATAATTCGTCCCCACTTCGATGGTGGGTACTTGGATTTTTGATTGACCTGTGATATTTCGGTAATCATAATCTGCATCTCCCATAAAAAGGACGGTTGAGGGCTTTTGCGACCAATTTTCCTGTGTCCATTGTAAAAAGTGGCGAATGGCAACAGGATCCTCATTAGCGCTGGAAAATTCACGATATATTAATTTTAAATTCACATATAATGAATTTCCGCGATGGTCCAATAAAGGGGTAGACGGTGATGAAAAATTTTGAGGTCCTATAATTAAATGATCTGCACCCAAAGTGGTGTTTCGAATCCTATCCCAATCACCGGGACCATAGGGTGCAATAATGGGAACGGTTGGCACATCATCCACATTGAACACGTAAAACCGCTGTAACGTATCTGCCGGGAGCGTTATCCGCATCCGAGTTTCATCATCCTGATGGGTAATAGGTACATTCTCTGGGTGGGCTGGGTTGGTAATATTCCACACTTTCAGATTTGGACCAGAAATATTGAAAGTCATGTCATTATCTAGCACGGATGAGAAAAATTCGAAGGGGTCTGCATAGGTCAATTGCCGAATATAGGATAAAGTTAAAAAGTCAAAGTATGGTTCCGAGTTTGGGTTATCAGAATTGTTTTCGATTTGAAAGGATTGGGATCCATGAGAAAGTGCACCAGCGGGAATAGAGAAATTCCCTGATTTTAACCCGAGGTTGGACCAGTTTATCGATTTCAATTCCAGAGAATTCAGTGTGAGTTTTACTTCATGTTTTGTATTATCATAGCGTGTTGAAACTGATTCATTTCCAATCAATCCAAAAGAGCCACTGGCAGTTGCAGACAAAACTGGTTGAACCAACATAACTGTTTGTGAAAATGATTCCCCTTGCCGAATCAAGGTATTTCCCCAGGCCAAGCCCGATTCCTGTGGATTGACAAGATCTGTCTCAAAATGGAGGTAGGAGACCCCATAGGCCACATCCAAAGGTCCATCAGAAACAATATTACCTGTTTCGACCCGTTTTCCTCTTAAGGATGTATTGGATGGAATTAGGAGCCAATAGGTGGATTCTGTAAAATAAAGGTTTTGATGCCAATGAATCTTATCAATATCCTGGTCAAACCCACTGGCCCCCCGTCCGTAAAAATAAAGAATATCATTATTCCCCAAATTTCCATCTGATTCCCCCTGTATAGAAATAGGTAACTCCAACAGATTCTCCGGGATGGTCACGTCCGATGATATTTTTTGCGTCAGATCATAGGTCAGATCCCGCCCAAAAGCGGACCCTGTAAACAGCATGATACTTCGGGGGTCAAAATCATTAGATGATGAAATATGTTTAAGCAACTCCTCACCCGATATTTTATATATGCCATCTTTTCGAAGAATCATTTGAATCCAATGGCCATCCGGAAGTTTTTGAATTTTAGCTAATGAATGTTTTCGTGGTTCGATCCAGTTCTTTGCTACAGTCCAATTGGCAATTTTTGGAGATAGAAGGTTTTGTTGATTTTGGGTTATTCTTGATTTTTGATTGCCCCTGCCATTCAAATGAATCGTAATTGTCTGGATGGTATGATAATCCTTTTCACCTGACTGAGGACTAATTCGCAGCGTCCCTGTTTGAAGACCATTCACTTGCTGCTGGTGGATCCATTCCGTTTTATGAAAGCGGATAACATTAAAAAAATGGTTAGAGGTTTGTTCTGCTTGGGTTGATATTTGGGGTAAGGCTGTGTTGGGTAAACCAATGAGGAGATCAATGGGTGCAAGGTCTTCCGGCGTTTCAAGATCACATGTCAATTGGATGACTAATCTATCTTGCGAAGAAGAAAGGATTGTCATATTTGTTTCTGCCATGAGAATTGTAGAGACGAAAATGAGGGATAGCAATTTAATATAGCGATTCATGAGTATAAAATTTAGGGAAATGAGGAGGTAGTAATAGAAGTCATTTTCATGAATATTTTTTTATAATTCCAATTTTATATCATGTATTGAAATTGTTTCCGACGGTGGTACATTGTAATTTCACACTCTTTTTCTTAACAAATTTCTAAATTTTTGTAATGATTCAATCCATTTGAAAGGATTTTCAGTGTTTGACCTCAATATGATTAAAGCAGTTTATGACCGCATTCCGGGACGGGTAGATTCAGCAAGAAAAGTCGTTGGCAGACCTCTGACTCTGGCAGAAAAAGTTTTATACAGTCATTTATCTCAAGGGGATGCCACAGAAGTGCATAGTCGGGGTACATCTTATGTTGATTTCGATCCGGATCGCGTGGCAATGCAGGATGCCACTGCGCAGATGGCATTGCTCCAATTCATGATGGCAGGGAAAGATAAAGTAGCTGTGCCCTCCACAGTCCATTGTGACCATTTGATCCAGGCCAAAATAGGTGCAGATACAGATCTAAACGTGGCCAAAGATATCAATCGTGAAGTCTATGACTACCTGGAATCGGTTTCCAATAAGTATGGAGTTGGTTTTTGGAAACCCGGTGCCGGAATTATCCATCAGGTTGTTTTAGAAAATTATGCATTCCCCGGTGGAATGATGATCGGTACGGATAGTCACACCGTAAATGCCGGTGGTCTGGGTATGGTGGCCATTGGGGTTGGGGGTGCCGATGCGGTAGATGTGATGGCGGGCCTTCCCTGGGAATTGAAATTCCCCAAATTGATCGGCATAAAATTAACAGGGGAATTAAGCGGCTGGACATCTGCCAAGGATGTGATTTTAAAAGTGGCCGGTATCCTCACGGTAAATGGCGGCACCGATGCCATTGTAGAATATTTCGGGGAAGGTGCTGATAAAATGTCCTGCACGGGTAAAGGGACCATTTGCAATATGGGGGCAGAAATAGGAGCAACGACATCCATATTTGGTTATGATGAACATATGGCAAAGTACCTCCGCGCAACGGGTCGATCAGACGTGGCTGAACTTGCCAATAATATTGCAGAACATTTAAGAGCCGACGATGAAGTATATACCAATCCGGAGAAATATTTTGATCAAGTAGTGGAAATTAATTTATCTGAATTAGAACCCCACTTGAATGGACCTTTCACACCGGATCGCGCCACACCAATTTCTCAAATGGCAAAAGTGGCGATAGAAAATAACTGGCCCACAGAGGTAAAAGTGGGTTTGATCGGTTCCTGCACCAATTCTTCATACGAAGATATATCACGTTCTGCATCCATTGCAAAACAGGCGGTGGACCATGGATTAAAAACGAAGGCCAAATTCACGATTACGCCCGGTTCTGAACAAGTACGATATACCATCGAGCGAGATGGGTTTATTAATACATTTGAAGCGCTGGGTGCCAGCGTATTTGCCAATGCCTGTGGACCTTGTATCGGCCAATGGGCCAGGCAAGGTGCAGATGCAGAAGAAAAAAATACAATTGTACATTCTTTTAATCGAAATTTTGCCAAACGGGCTGATGGAAATCCCAACACCCATGCATTTGTGGGTTCCCCTGAATTAGTCACTGCCATAGCCATTGCAGGTGATTTGACTTTTAATCCCATCACGGATACGCTGAAAAATGAAAAGGGTGCCGCAGTAAAATTAGAAATTCCCACCGGGGATGATTTGCCCGCCAAAGGATTTGAAGTGGAGGATTTAGGATATCAGGCTCCCGCAGTAGATGGCTCAACTATTGAAGTGGTGTTGAATACTGATTCGGAACGGCTCCAGCTATTAACACCATTTGAACCATGGGACGGACAAAATATTACTGGCATGAAATTGCTCATCAAAGCCAAAGGAAAGTGTACTACAGATCATATTTCCATGGCGGGACCCTGGTTACGGTTTCGAGGACACTTGGATAATATTTCCAATAATATGCTCACAGGAGCTGTGAATTATTTTAATGAAAAAACTAATGTTGTTAAAAACCAATTATCTGGAGAATATGGTGCAGTGCCCGATGTTCAAAGAGACTATAAATTCAATCAGGTGCCGACCATTGTAGTGGGTGATGAAAACTATGGTGAAGGTTCGTCCCGGGAGCATGCAGCTATGGAACCACGATTCCTCGGTGTAAAAGTTGTATTGGTTCATTCCTTTGCCAGAATTCATGAAACAAATTTAAAAAAGCAGGGCATGTTGGGTTTGACTTTTTCAAACAAAAGTGATTATGATTTAATACAGGAAGATGACACTTTTGATTTTGTGGATTTGGATCAGTTTTCACCGGGGAAAACACTCAATTTATCTGTCGCGCATGGCGACGGTTCAATGGATACCATAGAATGCAACCATACCTATAATGAAGCACAAATTTCCTGGTTTAAAGCCGGCTCTGCCCTCAACCTCATTCGGTCGGAGCAATTATAAAATAAGGATGAGGAACGAATAAATTACCAAATCGTCAGTCTATTCAGTTAAAACATTGGGACTATGCCAGTGCGGGTGGATAATCCTGTGGCGGAAGATATATTAAATGATTTACAAGACTTGCCGGAAATTATTTCGGTTCAGCAACTGCATTGCTGATTTTCAGTGGTAGTCTCCTCACATAAATCAATTCAAATCGCCGGAGGAGGCGTCGCAGGTTTAACGGCAGCGATTCAATTAAAAAAAGCAGGGTTTGATCCTGTCATATTTGAAAAAGAAAGCAAAGTGGGGGCAGGGCGTCACGGAGATTATGAAGGATTAGACAATTGGATTTTTTCCAGAAACGTGCCGACATTTTTTAAACAATCGGCGTTTAAATTTAATGATTTAACAACTTACCCGATTTCTCGATTTTTCGTCCATACGCTATTTGGGAAACCAATCACCATTCAAAATAACCATCCATTTTTTTATATGGTAAAACGGGGGAGCGGTTTTAATGATTTAGATTATCAATTGTACCGTCAATGCAAAGAAATTGGAGTTCGGTTTGAATTGGGTAAAAAAGCTCCGGAGACTAGTCATATAATCGCAACAGGTTCGAGAAAAGCAGCAGCATATATTCATGGAATAAATTTTAAAACAACATTAAAAAATCAGATTCATTTACTTTTAGGCAGCCAATTTGCACCGAAAGGGTATGCGTACCTTATCATTATCAATGGTAACGGAACCTTAGCTACGGCATTCAAAAAACCGAAAGATACTGTGGTTAATTTTCTCCAAAACGCACGGGCATATTTTAATGAGAAAGGAATATCGGTGCCGAACGAACTTCCCTTTGGAAGTCGCGGCAGTTTTTCTCTGCCTTTTGGTGCCATGATTCCGCCATATAAAATTGGTGAAGCAGGTGGATATCAGGATTATTTATTCGGATTTGGAATCCGGATGTCCATGATGTCTGGCCAGGCGGCAGCACTATCCATTACCGGAAAAAAGAATGAATCGCAGATAATTGTTAAAGAATTGAATCAAAAACGGCGTCTTTCTTTTGTTAACCGTATTATGTATGAACAATTGAGTGATAAACGAATGGCTGGATTGGCAATAAAACTTTCAGAAAAATCGAATCCACTATCTATATTAGCGGATGCATATGCTTGGAACTTTAAAAATATACTGCGTTGGATAAATCTCCGATATCGATATGAAGTACGTCCTACTTAGAAGTATTCAGGTAGTCTCTATGGTTATTTTACTATCTGGACTCGTCTGGGGCATCCGTGAAAATAATGTCATGTTGGAACTCAACGCATTGATTATTGGTTCCGGTATATTTTATATTGCAAATATGTTGCTGAAAAAAGATTAATCATTCAAATTCCAACACTATTTTAACACAAAAGCGAGAAGATTATGTCCAAATTATGGGATGACTTAAAAGATAATATGAAAGAATGGGGTACTGCTGCTGTTGAAAAAGCAGAAGAAGTGAGCAAGGTAGCCATTGCTAAAACAGAAGAATTAACCAAAATAAGCAAAATCAAACTGGATATTCACCAGCTCAAACGGGAAATTCGCAGGGAAAAAGAAGCGCTAGGGAAATTGGTTTACGAACAGGCGAAGGATGATAATATGGTGAATTTTACCGGGAATTCAGAATTCTTTATTCATGTAGAAAGAATTAATGTTATTTCCAATGACGTTTTGGAAAGGGAAAATGAGATTAATCGAATAAAAGAGGAATATAATATTCAGGATAGCGACGTTTCTGAGGAAGAATTAATAGAAAGTTCAACCGATGAAAAAATGGATATGGACAATGGTTCTGCAGCATCAGAAAACCCTGAATAAGAATAAAGTCATTGTCTCCGTCTATTCCCGCCTCATATAAACAAAAAACAGCACTCACCCAATATTTAAAGGAAATCAAGGATTTGGAACCTCTTTCAAATGAGGAAGAAGTTCGTCTGGCCCAACGAGCAAAATCCGGTGATATAAATGCGATAAATGAATTGGTGACCCACAATTTACGATTCGTAGTTGCGGTAGCAAAAAAATTCCAGAAATATGGTATTCCCCTTGAAGATTTGATTAATGAAGGAAACCTTGGTTTAATCAAGGCTGTACAGCGGTTTGACGAAACCAGGGGTTTTCGGTTTATATCTTATGCCGTGTGGTGGATATCTCAAAGTATTCGCCAAGCCATTAATAAAACAGGACGGACGATTCGTTTACCTTCTAACGTAACTGAAAAAATGGGTAAACTTTACCGCCAATCACTTGAATTAGAACAGGTATACGAAAGAGAACCGACCTCAGAAGAACTTGCTGAAATATCACATACGACCATTTCATGGATGGAGAGTTTAATTCAAGCCTACAGTAGCACCTACTCTCTGGATGATCCCCTGGAAGATTCAACGGCCACCCGGGTTGACTTCATTACCTCAGATGATGACCATCCAGAAAAGAAGGTAATCGTTGAATCATTAAAGGAGGAAATTTTAAATGTATTGCACTCTTTGGATGATCGAGAAGAGAAAGTGATTAGACTATATTACGGGTTGGATGGGGATGATCAAAAAAACCTGGAACAAATTGGGAGAATCATGGATTTATCCGGTGAAAGAATTCGGCAGATTAAAACCAAAGGATTGCAAAAACTCAGGCATAATACACGTTCTCATTTACTCCAAATATACCTGAAATGATCCATATTGAAGAATGATGTTTATTGTTGTAAATTGCATGACTCAGTAGGACGGATAAACCATGTTTCGTCAAAAGAAAAAATCCAATAAATATCATAATTATATCATTGTATCCGAACGCGATTCGGGTATGCAGCACTTCCATTTTTCCCGTCAAAAGTTATTGACGGTTTCAGGAATAGCTGTCATATTTATTTCTATTGCACTATTTCTCAGTGCCGATGCCCTTACGGAGATTTTATACAAAACGAAATTGAAGAATCTTCAGGAGAATTATCAAAATTTGACACAAACATTGGTTGATTTGCAGACCCAACTTGAAGATGTATCCGGACAAGTGGGCATTATAGAAAAAAAGGATTTGGCCATCAGAACTTATGCGGGATTACCTCAGATAGATCAAGATGTTCGTAAAATGGGCATCGGTGGTACTAAAATTAAAAATGTAAATATGGATGGAATTGCTCCCCATGTGACTTCCCTCATTTCAGAAATTGAAATGGATGTAGATGCTTTATCAAGAAAAGTTAAACTGGAATTGCAAAGTTATAATTCGATGTTCAACTCTGTGCGTAATCATTCTGATAATTTAAAAATTGTTCCATCCATTCGTCCGGTTCAAGAAGGGTATTTGGGATCCGGATTTGGATATCGTGAAGATCCATTTAATGGGAAAGTTCGATTTCATTACGGTTTGGATTTTGCAGTAAATACGGGCACTAAAATTTACTCCCCGGCGGAAGGTAAAGTGAAGTTTGCAGGGAATCAGGGTGGTTTTGGGAAAGTCATTAAAATTGATCATGGAAATGGATATCGAACAATTTATGCTCATTTATCAAAAATGAAAGTAAAACGGGGACAACAATTGCAGCGCGGAGAGTTGATTGCCATATCTGGCAATTCCGGTCGATCTGCCGGGCCCCATCTTCATTATGAAGTCCATCAATATGGCGCTCCCCAAAATCCCATGGAATATTTTTTCTCCGGCTACCTGAAGTAAGCCTTTTTTCCTCTATATCTCTCACAGTAATTTTCAAGTCAATACCATGAGTAAATCTTACTTCATCGAAACATATGGCTGTCAAATGAATGTGGCTGATTCTGAACTGATCTCTGGCCTTCTCACCCGGGAGGGATTTTCTGAAACTAAGGATATTCATACCGCAGATGCAATTTTTGTGAATACCTGTGCTATTCGGGAACACGCAGAGGATAAAGTGCACTCACGTTTAGGGTATTATCACCAGATTAAACGGAAAAATCCCAAAACAATTATTGGCGTATTGGGTTGTATGGCCCAAAACCTGAAAGAGGATATATTGGAGTCAAAACCATTTGTTGATATAGTTTTGGGCCCAGATTCATATCGCCGATTACCAGAAATGATACGGGAACGATCAAATGAATCATCCCATTTAGTGGATACTAAACTTTCTCGTTTTGAAGTATATGATGATATGTTTCCAAGCCGAAATAAAGGAATCAATGCCTGGATCTCTATTATGCGGGGATGCGATAAGTTCTGTACATTTTGTATTGTACCATTCACTCGCGGTAGAGAACGATCCCGGAGTGTTGAAGGTATAGTTCAAGAGGCAGCCCAGGCGGTTTCTGATGGATTTATTGAAGTCACGCTCCTGGGGCAAAATGTAAATTCTTATCATCATGAAGGTCAAAAATTTCATGAATTATTGGATGCTGTCGCCCAAATTCCGGGATTAAAACGCATTCGGTATACGTCACCCCATCCTGAAGATATGACGCAAGACGTTTTAAATATCATGGCCAAATATGATAATATTTGTAATTATGTTCATCTACCCTTGCAGGCTGGGAATGATGAAGTGCTCAATCGTATGAACCGTACGTATACGAAAGATCAATTTTTAGCCCGGGTGAACCAAATTCGAAATACGCTGCCAAATGTAGGAATTTCAACAGATATTATTGTGGGGTTCCCCGGTGAAAATGAAGCTGAATTCCAGGAAACTATGGATGTGATGGAAGTGGTTAAATTTGATTCAGCATTTACCTTTAAATATTCATCACGACCGGGGACGAAAGCAGCAGAATTTGATGATCACGTGCCGGAGGATGAAAAGCAGCACCGCTTGGAACGCCTGATAGAAATGCAGCAGAAACACACATTATTTCGAAATAAAACAATAGTCGGACGGGTGGAAATGGTATTGGTGGAAAAAGAAAGTAAACGGTCTAAAAAACAATGGGCAGGCCGGACAGATGCAAACAAGTGGGTGGTTTTTAATAAAGAGAATGCTAAAATTAAAGATTTAATTCCTGTGAAAATCATGGATGCTCGTGGCATTACATTGCATGGGGAAATTGTTCAAATTCAAGAAATGGAGGCAGCCTGATGAAACTGGTTAAAATATTTACTGGGTTGGTGGTACTCATACTGGTTTTGGTCTTTTTAATGCAAAATACCAAAGTGGTTTCGGTGAATTTGGTTTTTGCTCAATATGAAAATGTCCAAGTAGCAATGATAATGCTTGCGGCCCTATCGGTTGGCATTTTAATTGGTTATGGTGTTGCAGTAACCAATATTCTATCTGCTAAAACGGAAATTCGTTCATTAAAAACCAAAAATAGACGCCTATCTGATGAACTGAACGATCTTCGAAATGTAGCCATCGATGAGGGTATATATGACACTGATGAGGGAGAAGACATTCATTGAACTGGTGGTTTTTACCGATAATCCTTTTGCTCATTGCAGCGGGGGGATTTATTTTTTATTTTTACAGACCCAAAAAACAAAAGCGTACCGAGTCCATATATACCCATGCTTTGAATGCCATGGTTAAAGGAGATACACGCACGGCCCTAAAGCACTTACGAAATGTGGTTAAACAGGACACAAATCATATTGATGCTTATCTCCAAATGGGAGATATTTTAAGAGAAGAAGGCAATGCCCAAGCAGCGGTAAAGATTCACCAATCCCTTACCGTAAGACCTAACCTGAATAATGACATAAGTCGTGATATTCATCAATCACTGGCCCTTGACTTTAAGCAAATTGGACATTTGAATAAAGCGAAGCGTGAGGCTGAATTGGTATTAAAACTGGATCGAAAAAATTTATGGGCTAACGAATTTTTACTTGATATTTATGAAAACCAACGCAACTGGGATCAGGCGACACAAATCACTAAATCAATTCAAAAGTTGAAGCAGTCTCAGGATCCAAATCAAATTGCACGGTTTTTAGTGTATCAGGGGATGGATAAATTAGAAAAAGGTCATCAAAAGGAAGCGGAAGCGCAATTTAATAAAGCTGTAAAAACGGCGCCGGAATTCGGATTACCCTATTTAAGGTTGGGTAATTTATTTGCTGAAAATAGAGACTTGTTGAAGGCCATCAAAAATTGGGAGAAATTTGCAATACTTAACCCGCATGAAGGACGACAAGTGTATTCTAAAATTGAATCGGCATTGTTCGACCTTGGGCGTTTCAGTGAAGTGGAAAAGTTTTATGAACGCATTCTTGATGAAGATCCCGCTAATTTAAATGCGTTAGCAAAATTAGCCAATGTGCTGGAAGAGAAAGGGGAACATAGTAATGCTTTGACGCTTGTTGAAGATGCTCTGACTAAAAATGATGGTTCTATCCATGCTCTGTTAATGCGGTTAAAGTTGTCCCTTCATGTATCCAAACCCCATGAATTATCAAATCAAATCGATGACATAATTCAATTACTAACCCGTAAAGATGAGAAATGAAGAAACGTGGATTTATTCTGATAGCTGTCCTCTGGGGATGGCATTTATCCGCCCAAAATATAGATTTATATTTAACCCTTCTTGAAAAGGGTAGAATGGATGAAGTCAGGGAAATACTTCCAGAATTATTGAATCGATATCCCGATGAGGCCGGTGTCTATTTTCTCCAGGCCATGATCAATGAAAATGGTGATGGTTCATTGGTCCAATTCAAGAACTTGATTGAGAACTTTCCCGAATCAGATTATGCATCCAAATCTGCCATGAAGATTGGAGAATACTTATTTTCCCGAGGGTTATACTCTCAAGCTAGCGTCCAGTTCAAATCAGTATTATCAAAATATCCTCAGGGAGATCACCATCAAAGGGCATTGGACCTAATGGTAAATGCCTTTCATGCAACAGGGGAAGAGAAATCAGCAAAGTCAACATTGAGGGTGATGAAACAATTATACCCAAGTCTTAATTATAAGCAATATGGAATTGATGGTTTAGACAATTCTGCCCGCGATGCCAAATTGGTACGATTAGATCCGGGTACGACAAGCAGTCGAATTAAGTCTTTTAAAGCTGCACGTAATATTATTGTCCCCAAAATTATTCCAAAACCATGGGTAGTTCAGGTGGGAGCTTTCGGTAAATTTGACAATGCTAATCGTCTAAAAAAACAGCTCCAGGGAAATGGATATGCTACAGAAGTTCATTCTGTTAATTCCAATGGAAAGAGACTTCATGCTGTTCGAATTGTGCGTTTCGAAACGAAAACATCAGCAGAGAAAATTGGACGGAAATTAAAAAAGAAATTTGGATTAGATTTCCGGGTCTTAAACAACCCCGAATAACCGGGTTAGTTAAGAATAAGCCGCTAAGGTCGCAAAGAGCCGCTAATAATTTTAGTGTTTCTTAGTAAACTTCGTGGTTTGAAAAAATGGGAATGATTAGGAGGCTGGTGCCCCTCGCGGTCTTCAACACCGTTGTCCCCGTGATAAACGGGGAGTTGGGTTCGATTCCCAAGCGTTCCCGCAAAAAACTTGGGCAGTGGATTTCCTGCCCGCCAGCCTGTCCAACGCTGTAGTGGGGATAGCATGCTCCCGACCAAAGAGAGGGAATGCGGGGATTCACAATTGTTCACATAAGATTTTATGAATTAAAAGGAAAGAAAATGAATAAAAAACATAAACGTGTTGCAAAAAAACATCGTAAGAATAGAGCGCGACTAAAAGCATTAAAACTTGCGGCAGTGGCATCTGGGGTAAAAACCGGCGTAAAGATTGCTCCTAAAGCAGAGACAAAAGCTAAGGCATCACCGAAAAAAACGACGGATAAAAAACCTGCTACAAAAAAGACAACTGCTAAAAAATCTGCACCGAAGAAAACAATAGCTAAAAAATCGACTCCGAAAAAATCCGCTACCAAAAAATCACCAGCAAAAAAGACTGTAAATAAAAAGTCTGATGCATGAATGAATCTTTAAAAATTAAAGTTCGCCTCGGTATAGGGTTAGTCTTTATTCTTGGGGCTATTGGGACTTTTATCTTTGGGTGGATGGAACGATCGGCGGGAAATTCTTTCAATAATATTTGGATGTTGGCTATCATAATGCTTTTAGGTGCAATGGTTCAGCTGCAGAAAATTGGCGGTGGAGAGAATAAAATCCAGGATAAAGAAGAATAAATATTTGTTATGCGTTCAGCAATCGCTGAATATTTAAACACATATACGCCTTTTGAATTATTTGGGGTATCCCATTGGGCAAGTATTCTATTATTTTTATTTTTAGTCATTTGGCTCATTTCGGCTTCGCATATTTCATATACACTATGATTGAAAAATACTCCATAAAGAAGGCAGTGAAACCCTG
>CATMGX010000025.1:0-18758 GCA_950067765.1 uncultured Fidelibacterota bacterium | reverse complement strand
ACTTCGGAAATCAATGAAAAAGTCTTGACGATTCGTAGTATCAAAAAGCAGGTCAATACATTAACGCGATTAATGAAGGAATCCGGGTTTAAAAAGGATGAGATTAAAGAAGCGGGCGAAGCGTTGACCAAATCACTGACGGAAATCGAAGAATCTTTGATCCAGGTTAAATCCAAAAGTGGTCAGGATCCATTGAACTATCCCATCAAGCTGGATAATAAAATTGCATCTTTAGTCCGGGTGGTGGCCGGTGTGGATGCGCGACCCACGGCACAATCATATGGTGTCTTGGATGATTTGGTTTCACAGTCCCAAGTCCATTACAAAAAATTGGACAAGGTGCTAACGGATGATCTTTTCAAATTCAATAATATGGTTAGTGATGCAGCCGTTCCGGCGGTGATGATTGTGCCGTCAGAAATGAGTAAAGAAAACTAATGTCTTTAGTTAATCAAGATTTTGTGAAATCAATTTATTAATACACCCCGCCCCCGCATCATGCGGGGGTACTCCTCTTAAAAAAGGGGAATATTAAGGGATTTCCAATATCTTTTCATGCCGACTACCCACCCCGTCCCCAGCATCCTGCAGGGTCCACCCCTCCAAGGAGGGGATTGTTGAAGAGTCACCAAAAAAACTACTTTTTCATTCGGAGATATTTTTGGGGTAGAGGATCATCTTTGGTTTCCCCATTCCACAAAATACTAATGATCCACCAACGATTATTGTCGTGAATCAACTGGATACTATTGATCCCTCGAGCAAATGGTTTTGGATCACTGGCGGAATTCCGGCTGTCGTAAGTTGAGAACACGTGGGTGATATGTCGGTATGATTCCTTCCGTCGGCCGATCTCCCTTTCGAAAAAGCCATTCCCAACCAAAAAAGGTTCCGCCCGTTTGATATATTCTTCCGGTGTCATGGCGCGGGTGTCCACTTTTCCCTCTTTTGTTTTACCCACAGAACGGAGCGTACCGGATTTGTGGAATAAATACAGAAAGCGTTCCCAATCCCGGGCTTCCCCTTTTTCGCCCGATATTACATCGTAGAGCGCTTCAATGATTGAATCCAAAGATTCAACATCTTTTGAATAATCATTCGGGTTTGCAGTTAAAATAGTGCTAATCAGGAATAATAATAAAATGGAATTCATTTTTTACCTCCTAAAGTCTTTTATGGAAATTAATCTCATTTCGGAATAAAATCCCCCTATCAATTATTATGAATAATATGAATCAAATTCTCTGGACACCCTCACAAGATCAAATTGGGGCCTCCCAAATGGATGCCTTTCGAAAACAAGTCAACGCCCGTTTTAATCTTAATCTGAACAATTATCATGATTTACATCAATGGTCAGTAACCCATATTTCTGATTTTTGGAAAGCTATCTGGGGATATATGGCGATTGAGTTTTCATCTGATTATACCCAAGTGGTGGATGACGAAACCAAAATGCCCGGAGCCAAATGGTTTGAAGGTGCCCGGTTTAATTTTGCAGAAAATTTATTAAGACTACGGTCTGATAAACCGGCCATTCATTTTAAAGGGGAAGCTCAACTAGTCCGAACATTGACATATAATGAATTATTTGCCGCAGTTGAAAAACTCACATCTGCTTTAAGAAAAATGGGTGTTCAAAAAGACGATCGTGTGGCAGGGTTTATGCCTAACATGCCCGAAACAATTATCGCCATGCTGGCTACCGCATCTATCGGAGCCATTTGGTCCTCTTCCTCTCCTGATTTTGGCATTAAAGGTGTTTTGGATAGATTTACCCAAATCGAGCCGAAAGTCCTCTTCGCCGCCAATGGCTACTTTTATAACGGAAAAGCATTCGACTCTCTGGAAAAACTGAACAGCATTTTGGATCAATTGCCAACTGTAAAACAAGTTGTAGTTACGCCCTACACAGAATCACATCCTGATATTTCACCAGTAAAAAATGGCATTTTGTGGAATGACTTTCTCCATGATAATCCTGAAAAACTCGAATTTGAACAACTCCCATTCGACCATCCACTATATATTATGTATTCCAGCGGCACCACAGGCCTGCCAAAATCCATCGTTCATGGCGCCGGCGGTACATTGATTCAACATTTGAAAGAATTGCGCCTCCATGGAAATATCGCCATGGATGATACAGTGTTTTATTTCACCACTTGCGGATGGATGATGTGGAATTGGCTCGTGAGTAATTTGGCTATCGGCGCTACCATTGTCCTTTACGACGGCTCCTCTTTTTTTCCCAATCCCAATACCATGTGGGACATGGTCGACGAACTTGGGATAACCCATTTTGGTACAAGTGCCAAGTTCATAGATGCCTGTCGTCAAGAAGGCCTTTCTCCCAAGGATACCCATTCACTGGCTTCCGTAAAAACCATTTTTTCTACCGGTTCACCCCTTGTTGAAGAAAGTTTTGACTATGTCTATGAACACATCAAAACGGATGTTCAGTTATCTTCTATTTCAGGTGGTACGGATATTATATCATGCTTCGCCGGAGGCAATCCAACCTTACCCGTTCATCGTGGGGAACTCCAATGCGTTGGACTTGGCATGGATGTAGCCGCTTTCGATGATAAAGGAAATGCGTTAAAAAATGAAAAAGGTGAATTGGTTTGCCGAAAAGCATTTCCATCCATGCCTATTTATTTTTGGAATGATGCCGATGGACAAAAATATCACAATGCCTATTTTGATGAATTCCCAAGTATTTGGCACCATGGTGATTTTATAGAAGTGAATGAACATGGAGGCGTTACCATTTTTGGCAGAAGCGATGCGACCTTAAATCCCGGTGGTGTCCGAATTGGAACGGCAGAAATCTATCGTGTGGTGGACGCATTTGAAGAGGTATCGGATAGTTTGGTGGTAGGCCAATCCATCAATGGGGATGAACGAGCCATCCTGTTTGTTATGTTGAATGAAGGATCAATGTTGAATGAAGAATTAATTTCTACAATCAAAAAGTCCATCCGCTCCAATTGCACACCAAGACATGTGCCGGCCATTATTTTGCAGACAAAAGATATTCCCTACACCATTAACGGAAAAAAAGTTGAAATAGCTGTGAAGAAGATCATCCATGGAGAAGAGGTGACAAATCAAGATGCGTTGGCAAACCCCGAATCATTGGAATTGTATAAAAATATGATTGAATTACAGTAGAGACGCCTCGAAATGCGTCCTCACATATACATATAATGGATACATTCAGCCACGCCCTTTGGGGAAAAGGATTATTTGGATATCGCGGCCATCGTTGGATGGCCCTCTTTTTTGGCGCCATGCCGGATCTATTTTCATTTGGCATACTTATTATCATTCGAATCCTATCGGGAGAATTTCAACTTGGAAGTCCACCACCATCTGAGACGATTCCATGGTGGGTATATATCAATTATGATATTTCACACAGTTTTGTAAGTGCTCTTTTATGTATTGGTATTGTTTATAGATATAGAAAGGATTTGGCTTTTGCCATGCTCGGTTGGCCGTTTCATATTTTATTGGACTTTCCATTTCACTCGAATGCTTTCTTCCCCACTAAACTGCTATGGCCCATTACAGATTTTTCATTCGATGGCGTTCCATGGTCCCGCCCGGAAATATGGTTCCCGAATTTGGCGGGAATACTGATTTTATTTATTTATAGGAAATATAAATCATAATCGTAGAGACACGGCATACCGTGTCTCTACATGTTATTTCAATTAAACTGACTTAGAATATCCACCAAGTCCACCACCCGGTTGGAATAGCCCCATTCATTATCATACCAATTCAATGTCTTTACCAGGCTGCCTTCAATTACTTTTGTAAAAGGTGCATCAAATATAGACGAATGGGGGTTCCCGATAATATCAGTAGATACCACTGGTAATGTAGAATATTCAACCACATTCCGCATACTGTCACTTTGTGAAGCAGTAAAAACCGCTTCATTTATATCATCAACAGTCACATCTTTTCCCAAGCGGAGTACACTATCCACCACTGAACCATCGGGGACGGGTACTCGCATGGCAATACCGTCCAGCTTACCTTTCAATTCAGGTAATACTTTACCCACTGCTTTAGCAGCGCCAGTGGTGGTTGGAATTATATTCTCTGCCGCGGCTCGGCTTCTACGCCAATCAGAGTGAGGCACATCAGCCAATCGTTGATCATTGGTGTAGGCATGAATCGTATTGATGACACCATACTCGATGCCAAAATTATCATTCAAAATTTTAGCCATGGGAGCCAAACAATTTGTCGTACAACTGGCATTAGAAATTATTTTATGATCTGCAGTGAGTCCATCATCATTGACACCAATGACCAATGTATAATCGATTTCATCTTTAGCCGGAACTGTGAGTATAACCCGTTTTGCTCCTGCATCAATATGTTGTTGGAGCTGGACACGGGTTCTGAAAATACCCGTTGCTTCAATCACCACTTCTACGCCCAATTCTTCCCATGGGAGTTTACGTGGGTCTCGTTCAGCAACCATTCGAACTTCATTATGAGAAGTCTTCATTATATTCCCATCCAATTCAACCGTATCATTAAACCTGCCCATTACTGTATCGTATTTTAATAAATATGCCAGTACATCATTTTCTGCAATATCATTAATGGCAATGACAGAAACGTTTTTTCTATTATTCAGGATTCTGAATACAGAACGTCCAATCCGTCCAAATCCGTTAATTGCAACCTTCATCTTATGACTCCCCAAGGGATGCATAAGCATCGGCTAATTCTAAAATCCTTTTAGCAAATCCCCACCCATTATCAAACCAGCCGATTGTCTTTAACAATTTACCGGACGCAATCATGGTAGCGGGGCTGTCAAACACTAAAGTTTCACCACTGCCAATCGCATCACTGGAAACAATGGGGTCATCTGTATAACCAATGATATCTTTTAACTCATTTTCACTGGCAGCTTTAAAGGCAGCATTTACGGAAGCAACATCAGGCATATTTTCCATTTCTGTCGTGAGGTCAATACATGAACCATTCGCCACAGGGACATTCATAGCCATTCCATCCAATTTACCTTTGAATTGGGGCATAAGCTGAGAAACATAATCTGGCGCCCATGTTTCATTGGGAATAATATTTTCCACAGCTGAACGGCTTCTCCGCAGATCTGAACGCACTGCATCGGCTAACGGTTGATCCGAAGTATAGGCATGAATGGTGGTCATCATGCCTTGCTTTACACCAAAAGCATCATCCAAAACTTTTAGCATTAAAGCCAATACCTGGGTTGTTGCTGAGGTGGTAGAAATGATCTTGTCATCGGATTGGATTTCACCATCATTCAACCCTTTGATCACAATTCGGTCTACATTATCAATCGGCGGTTTAGATACTAAAACCCGATTCGCACCCGCATCCAAATGGGGTTGAAGTTCATCCCGGTGACGGTAAGCGCCGGTAGAATCGATCACAACATCTACATTATACGCATCCCAAGGGATAGTTCCCGGTGTGCCACCTGCCAGAAGACGAGCCGAATGGTCATCATATTTGAGGTAATTTCCCTCCAATGTAATTTCATTATTCATTGAACCATGAATTGAATCACGAACCAATAGATAATGCATGGCTTCTACGTCGCCAAGATCACTGATGGCTACAAAGTTGTATCGAGGATCTTTGTGGCCCAATCGAAAAATATTCCGACCAATGCGACCAAAACCAAAGAGGCCTATTCTTAAAGGATTATTCATTATGATACTTGAAAATTAGGTTCGGGAATTAAATAATGGTTAATAAGCTACACCAACAATGTAGAAATTAAGCACCTTCTAAATTATTTTTTAAGGAAAAAAATCCTAAAATGCTACGGGAGAAACTATGGTTTCAATATTTTCCAAACGCCAATAGTTAAAACAGGGATAACAAATATAATCCAGTAAGCCCAAGTCAATCCACCATACCCCTTGGCAATCAGTCCCACAAGACCGACTGCATTGGCAATAAATATCGAAACAATTAAAAGTACTATTCCGATGGCAGATCGCCATTGGTTTGATAATGCCGTATAGACAGATGCTATTCTTTCATTAAACCCATGAATTAAACCAACCCCAGTTTCAATAAAAGTTCCAAAGAGAACAATCTGAAAAATGAGTTTAAACCAGTCCCAACCAATTTTGTCTAATACAGCATTTACAGGTACAGATGCATTTAATACATTTGGATATTGGCTCAGCATGGCAAAAAACATAAATACAGCCGGAATCATGCCAATGGCACCCGCGACTATCCCAGATATGATTGCTTCTTTACGGGTTTCAATATGACGGACACAAAATAGAATGGCGGGGACCAGACCGATATTATAGGCTGCATATTTAATACCGCCCATTGTCCAACTAATATCAGATGGTTGCTGATTAAAACTGGATCCAATGGCATCTCCATAAAGGAAATACACGACCAAAAACATTATGGCAAAAACACCGTATAAAATAATGGACCAAAAGGAGAGCAATTTTTCAATCAATGTGGTCCCAAAGAAAACAATCACGCCTACCAAGGTCATCATAAGAATAATGCCCATCAAATTTGAAATACCAAACATTTCATGGATGATTTCCCCGGAGGCCGATCCCATGACGGATACAACCAATATTAATCCAACCAGATAAAGTACTTCATAACTAATCCAGGCTTTCCCTAATAACCCCTGGATGAAAGATCGATATTCATAATGTCTTTCTCTCCGAGCTAATTCAAAACAAATGGCCAGAACAATACTCCATATAATTGTGGCAACACCCATATTAACTAAACCCGCCACAGGGCCAGCGGTCAGAAAGAATTCAACCAATTCCCGGCCCGTGCCATATCCGCCTCCAATTATCAAGGACTGAAAAATAAAGCCGGGGAGTAAATATTTTTGAAAAAATGTACTATTCATTTGAATATTTCTCTTATGATATCTAATATGGCGCCACATCCATCAATCAAAGGGTCAATACAAGGTAGACCCGTTTCCATTTGCAAGTTATTGAGGTACTTTTCACGTTTATCTGTGGGCAAACCGGAAGTATTAATACTGATGCCAACACAAGAAATGTCAGGATTGGTACGCTGTCCAAGTTGGTTGTGCATCTCTATACATTCCCCGATGGATGGGAGTGGATAATGTTCCCAACCAGACATCACTTTACGTGTAGCATCGTGGCAAACCACAAAAGCATCCGGTTGTGATCCGTGAAGCAAACCAAGACTTACTCCGGAATACCCCGGATGGAATAAGGTCCCCTGCCCTTCAATCACATCCCAATGATCTGCCGTATTATCAGGGGAAAGCATTTCTGCTGCGCCAGAAATAAAATCTGCTTTTATGGCATCAATGGGGATGCCTGCGCCTACTATTATAATGCCCGTCTGTCCGGTTGCCCGAAAGGTAGAGTTCATACCCGCTTTACGCATGGATTTATCCAATGCCAGGGCTGTATATTTCTTGCCGACTGCACAGTCTGTTCCAACCGTTAAAAGGCGCTTACCTAAACGTTTCATACCTGTACCCACCGGCAGATTTTTTGGCGGTACGCGGATGTCAATTAATCGCGAATCAGATTGACTTGCAGCTTCAACAACTTTTGGATAGTCTTTTAGCTTCAGATGCAGACCATTTACAATATCAAGCCCTTGATTGGCCGCATCCGTAATGACGTTCCACCAATTATCCGGAATGATGCCTCCGATCGGTGCCACACCAATAATTAAACTACGCACACCCTGGGATACAGCCTCATCTACTGTCATATCGGGAACACCCATATCCACTTGACAACCAGGAAAACGTAATTGACCCGCAACTAACTCCGGTCTCCATTGGACGATTCCCTGTCCCGTTTTTGCGTAGGTTGGATCTTCTTCCTCACCAATCAAAATTAAATAGGGTGCATTTAATTTCAATTAATTGATTTCTTCCAATCAATATGCATGGTTAAATATTTCCCCTTTAAATTTCTTTATAAAAATTTATTTCTTATAGCCCGGACCCCGAACAACCTTGCCCGGTGTTGCCCCTGTGTGTTCACTATCTTTTAATACCTGGACACCATTAACGAACACATGATGAACGCCCGTGGATAATTGATGGGGTTTGGCAAATGTGGCATGGTCTTGAATCGTTTCCGGATTAAAAATAACCACATCTGCATAATAGCCTTTTTTCAAATAACCCCGTCCTTTGATTTTCAATTTTTCTGCGGAGAGACCGGTTAATTTATGAATCGCGCTTTCCAGAGATATCACTTTTTCATCCCGTACATATTTCCCAAGTAATCGGGAAAAATTTCCATAAGCTCTCGGATGGGGATTATAATTTAAAAAGTCCCCTTCCGGTGCAAGCGAACCTGCATCGGAACCAAAACTCATATAAGGTAATTGAATTTGTTTTTTTATATTTTCTTCGGACATGAGAAAATATACCACATCCACTCTGCTCCCGTCTTGTATAACAAAATCCATGGCAACATCAGCATAATGTTTTCCCAATTCATCTGCCACTTCTTTCAGTGTTTTTCCAATATGTTTTCTTAAATCAGGGTTTTTAAATCCTGAAAATAGCACCCCTTCCGGTCCGGCCAGGAAACCCAAATTTTCCCAATCATCCGTATCGGTTATCATTTCTTGTTTAACCCGTTTTCGAATTTCAGGATCCTTCAGTCGTTCCGCCCATTTATCATAACCGCCTTCTTGAACCCATGGAGGCATATGTGCATCTAATCCAGTGGCGCCCGCCACATACAAATACATGTCTGTCGTTATTTTTAAACCGCGCTCCCGAGCTTCATTAATTTTTTCAATGGCCAAATCCATCTTATAATGATTCGGCAAACCACCTGCTTTCAGATGATATACTTCTGCCGGAATATTTGCTTTTTCTGAAATAGTAATGAGTTCATCCAAAGCCTCCAAGAAGCGATTGCTTTCACTGCGCATGTGCGATATATACATGCCATCATATTCAGATGCGATTTTGCATAATTCAATCAATTCTTCTGTAGATGAATAAAAAGCTGGAGCATAAATCAGTGAAGAACCAACGCCCAATGCACCATCTTCCATGGCTCGGCGAACCAAAGATTTCATATTCTCAAGTTCCCCTTCCGTAGGGGGTCGGTCATCAAAACCAATTTCATGGATTCGTACTGTAGTCGCACCCACAAAGGACGCCACATTGGTTGAGATACCCCTGTTTTCCAATGATTCTAAATACTCACCCAAAGTGGTCCAGTCAATTTCAAATTTAAACTCAGTCATGTCGGCCAGTTGCTGGTCTCTCATTTTTTCATTTAAAGGCCCCATGGACCATCCTTCACCAAACACCTCTAATGTTACACCCTGTTTAATGTCGCTTAAAGAACGGCCATCGGCAATGAGAGATGTAGTGGCCCAACTGAGCATATTGATAAAACCAGGTGAAACGGCCAACCCATTTGCATCAATTTCTATCTTTCCTTTACCTGGGAAGTTCCGAGCAACCCGAACAATTTTGTCGCCTTTGATAGCAACATCGGCTACCACCGGTTGAGTACCGGTTCCGTTATAGACATTGCCGTTTCTTATGACCACATCGTATTGAGCACATCCGCACAATAAGACGAGTATTAATCCTGCAATAACAACCTGTTTATTTTTCATGCTTTATCCTGTATTTAAAATGAATAGAAATCCAATAACAATCCCGATTGAATTTGCGATTATATCCTTAAAACTAAAACAACCACTACCGTATTTTTTATCATAGACTTCCTTCAACATTCCAATTGTAAATGTGCCTATCAACGCCGATTGGGTGTTGATGCCACCTATTTCATTCAATCCCAATACCAGCCCAACGCTCCCGGTCATATGGAGAACCTTATCCTGTCCAAACCATTGGTCTTGGCTACAATCAATTTGAATGGAGTCAACCTGAGTAGAATCAGTCTTGGCTAATAAGATAGGGAAAATCATCATGAATAATATAATTGCCTTCATTTTCTGACTAAACCGCCTTTGAACATTTATCAAATTGTCAAGTGGATAGAATGAGAAAATCTTTTATGAATCATGATTGTATTTTAATTGTTATTTTGTATGTTAGTCAAATAGGTATTTTCTTTCATCAATATTCAAATGAATCATTGAAACTCAAAAGATATTTTAATAAGGAAAAATCATGGATTATTTAAAATCTGGCAAAAAAGTGCTGCAAAATGAGATTAAAGCTTTACAGGCGTTAGACCAATCTTTGAGTGATAAGTTTAATGCTGCGGCAGAAGTCATTTCCAATACGGAGGGTAAAGTCATTTTTCTTGGACTTGGCAAATCCGGTCATGTTGCAAAAAAATGTGCTGCTACATTTTCAAGTTTAGGAATTCCATCCTTTTTTGTTCATGCCAGTGAAGCTTTCCATGGTGATTTTGGAATGATGTCTAAAAATGATTCAATCGTTGCATTTTCTTTCAGCGGCAAAACAGAGGATGTAGTCAATGGTGTAAAATATTGTAATCAAAACAATATTCCGACCATAGGAATTTCCGGAGATTCAAATTCTCTATTGGCAAAAAAGAGCCATATCCATCTTGATATTTGCGTGAATGACGAAGCAGATCATTTAAATTTAGCTCCCACTTCTTCTACAACCAATATGATGGCATTGTGCGATGCGTTGGCTTCATCCATTTCAGAACAAAAAGGATTTTCTCGAAGTGATTTTCAAACATTTCATCCCTGTGGAAGTTTAGGAAATCAGCTGAAAGATAAATAAATGAACAAGGTGACTGTTGTAGGTAGTTTTATGTACGATTTGGTAGCCACAGCACCAAGACGTCCCAAAACAGGGGAAACACTTATCGGTGATTCCTTCGGCATGTTTTTGGGTGGGAAAGGTGCCAATCAAGCGATCGCCGCTTCCAGAACAGGCGCATCCGTTACCATGGTTGGGCGATTGGGTAATGATTTGTTTGGAGACCAATTTTTAGAGAAATTATCTGAAGAAGGAATAAAAACAGACTTTGTCATCCAAGATACTGAAAATGGAACAGGTGTGGGAATGCCCCTCATCGATGCTTCCGGCGACAATAGTATTGTTATTATTCCCCAAGCTAATATGGCACTCACTGTTGAAAATATCGATAAGGCGGAATCAGTCATTGCAGATTCAGATGTGTTGGCCTTGCAGTGTGAAGTACCCATGGAAGCCAACCAACGTGCTGCGGAAATTGCCAACAATAATAACACACTGGTCATTCTAAACCCTGCACCTGCATGTGAAATCCCAAATGCTTTATTGTCGTTAATTGATATAATAACTCCGAACGAAAGTGAGGCAGAAATCCTAACGGGCATGCCGATTGAAACAGATAATCAAGCCATTGAAGCAGCCCATTTCCTTTTGTCAAAAGGAATAGAAACAGTCATTCTAACATTGGGTAGCCGAGGATCATTTTTACTTACAGAAAAGATGGGGAAACGCATTCCCGCCTATGTTGTAGAAGTGGTGGATTCGACTGCTGCTGGCGATGCGTTTTGTGGTGCATTAGCTTCATCTTTATCCGGAGGAAAAACGATTGAAGAGGCGGTTGATATTGCGAATGCAGCCGGAGCGTTGGCTGTGACAAAATTAGGAGCGGAGCCATCCCTCCCAATAAAAAAGGCAATAGATCAACTTTTAATTAAATAATTATTCATAAACGATGATCAGAATTTATATAATGTAAGAGTGAATTCATGCCATAGTATTGTGGCATTAGATAGTTATAATTTAATAATTTTTTCTAATATTTCTGAAGTACCGTGGCCGGGTCGGAATGGAACTACTTTTACATCTCCCCCATTCTCGATAACAGTATCCGCACCCACGATTGTTTCTGTTGAATAATCACTCCCTTTTACCAACACATCTGGTAAAAGCGTTCGAATGATTTTTGCTGGCGTATCTTCATCAAAAACGACCACCAAATCAATCGACTCTAATGCATCCAGAATGGCTGCTCTGTCATCTTGAGTTTGGATAGGGCGGTGTGCCCCCTTCAATTCACGAACTGAGCGATCACTATTCAACGCCAAAACCAATTTGCTTCCAAGTAATTTAGCGTCAGCCAAATACTCCACATGGCCTCGGTGGAGAATATCAAAACAACCGTTGGTGAATACCACTTTTAGCCCGGCGAATTTCCATGCATCCACTTGGACTTTGGCTTCATTCAAATTATTTGCTATCATAATACTATTTTCTTGTAAAAAAAATTAAATGGAATCCCTGATCTTTTTCAGCAATTCGTTTGTCAAGCGAATGCCTTTCATTTCGGTGTGGACGCTGCCTTCATATTCAATGCCAACATAGCCTTTATAACCCGCGTCTAAAACAATATTCATAATGCGGTAGAAGTCCGAACCGGTTTCATTACCTTTTTCATCAAATTCATGACTTTTAGCACTGACTGCTTTAGCGTAAGGCATTAATTCCTTCATCCCTTGATAACGGTCGTACCATTCGTCGCCTTGGATGCGGAAATTGCCGAAATCCGGGAGCGTGCCCACCCTTGGATGATCCACTCTTTCCATAACTGCTGATAGCCATTTTCCGTTGGATGAAAGTCCGCCGTGGTTCTCCACGATTGTATTGATACCAATAGAATCTCCAAATTCGTTAAGGCGACGGAGGCCATCCGCCGCTAATTCAATCTGGTCATCCCATGACCCTTCGCTTCGGGCATTCACGCGGATGGAATGACATCCTAAATATTTAGCTGCCTCGGTCCATTTATAATGATTTTCGATTGCTTGTGTACGTTTTTTATTATCCGGATCACCCAAATTTCCTTCGTTATCACACATGATTAGTAAACTTTTGCTTCCTAAATCGTCCACCCTTTTTTTCATTTCTGACAAATATTTATGGTCATTCGCTTTTTCAAAGAAAAATGTATTTACATATTCAACTGCAGAAATGCCAAATTCTTTTTTGGCGATGTCTGCAAAGTCCAAATGGTTAATTTCCTTTTTCCATAATGCGCGATGCAGGGACCATTCAGCCAACGAAATTTTGAAGGGCAGTATATCTGACCCAGAGAGGAAAGTACTGCCGAACCCCGATAGGGCTAACCCACCTGTGATGGCAGCAGATCGTTTGATGAAATTTCGACGATTCAATTTAATTTCCTGATACGGATATTACGGTACCAAATTTCCCCATGATCACCTTGAATACCGATATGACCTTCTGATGCTTTGGCAAATAGGGGCATAGTATTGAATTTACTTTTAGCCACCAAATCCCACATGGCATCACTCTGGTATTCATATTCCACCACCTTGGTGCCGTTCAGCCAGTGTTCCACATGGTTGTCTTTTACTTTGATGCGAACCTGATTGAACTCACCTACAGGATTCACCACACTTTTTGGCGGTGCAATCATGGCATAGAGTGCGCCGGCTGATGTGAGTGTATTTTTTCCATCTGAATGTTTTTTATCATCCAGCACCTGCATTTCAGGAGCGGATTGCCAAATGTAATCCCCTTCTTCTGTTGCAAAATAAAAAATGCCGCTGTTGCCTCCCTCTGGTACTTTCCATTCCAGTTCCAATTCAAAATTATTGTAAATATCTTCGCTAATGAGATCAACACCATAGCCGGGAATTGTTTTTAATGTGCCATCCACAATTTCCCAGGAATTAGGAAATCCTACCTGTTTATAGCCTCTTAATCCTGTAACCGTTTCACCATCAAATAGAACAGTCCAATCATTATTGGAAGAACAGCCAATTATAAATAGTGTTATAAAAAGTATGTTGAATTTATTCATCATTCACCTTTCGGGTTCCACTCACCTCGGGCCACAGCCGGTATGAATGTTTCAATCTCAGTGTTGGGAAGTTGTATGGTTTTTCCTTGCTCGGCACTCATATAAGCTGCCATCAGGAGGCGCGTTACATCCAGACCATCATCAAAATTTTCTTCCGGACGTTTACCCGCCAAGAAGCATTCAACCATGTGGCGATTTTCAGCTGTATATCCATATACCTCTGCTTCATTGCTGACTATGGGCATGGAACCAGATTCAGCATTCTGTTTTTCCACCAAATCTTCACCCTCAGCACCGGCCACTTTACGGCTGAAGAAAACCTTTAAATCGGGATCAAGGGTATTTACAAACATGGAATATTCCGGTCCGAATAACTCCATACTTAAACGCAATCCTTCACCCACAAAACACCAAGATGTGGTTGTTTCTACAATGAGTTTATTACCATCCTCATCCAAATATTCAATAAGTGAACGTGCAAAATCTTCGGAGGGTTTCTTCAAATAATCCGTTTTCCCGCCACTATTATCTGACAGAATTTTCGCATATTCCGGACGCTGCCATTTCAGGCAATCCGTATGGGCGCTAATACTGATGGGTGTGATAGAGTTCCGGGGTTTACCTGGTTCCGTGAGCATAAAGCGCGCTTCCTCAACGGAATGGCACATCATATCATTGAGCACGCCACCACCTTGGAGGGATCCTTCCCAAAACCAGGGCATGTGTGGACCGCTATGTTCTTCTGCCGCCCGCGCTAAATAAGGTCGGCCAGTGGTTGATGCACCTCGCGCCCAAATGATTTCTTTCCCCCGTACAATAGAAGGCGCAAAAATCTGATTTTCTAAATATCCGTCTAATAGTCTCACACTTTTTGTGAGTTCTAAGACTTTTTTAGCTTCGGCGACATTTCGTCCCAACGGTTTTTCACAGGCCACACCAATCAATTCACCTTTGCCTGAAGATATGGCATTGGCAATTTCTTCAAATGTGTCAATCCGGGCAAAGTTCGGTGAGCAAACCCATAAGGCATCAATGTCGGGATCGGCGATCATATCGGTGATTGTGTCGAATGCTTTTGCATCATCACCCACACCGATGGACCGAGCCAATGCTGCCGACTCTACTGCCGATGCTTTGGTGCGGGACATAATGCCCATTACATCTACATTTCGGACAGAAATGAGTGATTGGATATGAAAACGAGTGATGAAACCACCACCTATAAATCCTATGCCCAGTCGTTTTTTGCTCATTCCTTTTCTGTGCTTTCTTTTAATTGTTCATTAAAAAATAAGAAAAATAAGATACCCGTAACCAATCCCATTCCAGCCAGTGTGTACCAGAAATTGGAATAATCAAATATCCCGCCGACTGTATAAATTTCCTGCAATTTACCTGAGAGCCAACCACCTACAACCGGTCCGCCGCCAAAAATGATAATACCAAAAACAGTTTGGGCAGAATGGCGAACATCATCATCCGCAAGTTTATCTACGTAGATAAATCCGGCGGCAAAGAAAAATGCAAAACAAAATCCATGAAAAGCCTGACTAACAACCATGACCCAAGCCGGTAAAATAGAAGTGCCAAAAATGGCATAACGGGCGAAGTAGGCCATAATACCAATGGTGATCACTTTCTTAAAGCCGAGGCGCTTTAAGAAGAATCCTAAGTAGGCCATAGTTGCAATTTCTGCAAATTGACCGATAGTCATGGCTGGTCCGATAGCACTATCCTTAATTCCGATAAATGAGAGGAAAGGACCTGTCTGGAGAAAGTAGATCTGGTGAATAATACTTACACCCAAACTGGCCAAAACGAGGACAAGAAACGATTTGTTATTGAAAAGAGAGAAGGCTTTTTTAAAGGCCAACTTCTCCACAGCATCCGCTTTAGGCGGCGTATTTGGAAGCATAAAACAGAATACACCATAGGTGATGGAAATAATGCCGGAAAATTTCAGTGCATCCGCCAATCGGGCCGTGACGTTGGGAACTTCAGCCCCGCTAAGAAATGGGGGCATAAGTTGAAATGATAAATCCTGTTGAAGCCAAATCATGGGGAAGGCCCAACTTGCTGCAATCCAACCGATGGTGCCCCAAACCCGGATCTTCGGGAAGGAATTTTCCGCATCATCAACATGAGAAAAGGCAACAGAATTTGATAAGGCCAGCGTTGGCATATACAATACACTGTAGAGAATAGATAAGTATAGCCATGATGTATAATCGGTTTGGGTGGATGTGTACCATTTAACCAATCCACCCGTAAAAACCAAAAAAGCCAGCACTTTTTCAGTGCTAAAATATCGGTCCGCAAATTGACCTGCAATAAAGGGAGCCGCAATAGCACCAATTGAACCGGCCAACCCAAGAATCATGCCAATATCTGACCCAGAAAACCCGAGTCCTCCATCTTCGATACTGGCCGAAAGATAACGTGCTGTAACCGGGAGCCATGCACCCCAAAGAGCATACTGAAGGAACATCATGGTTCCCAACCGGGTATTTTTTGTCATGTACTTTGTTCTATTAGACTAATTTCCGATTCACTGGATCCCATTCGATTCGGCGTCCCTGAAAGTATGATTCTGTCGCCATATGACAAGCCACAGCCTCATGAAATGCTACTTCGATATTACACCGCGGTTGGCTACCATTTCGAATGGAGTCCAGCCAATCTTTAATATGGAGATGAGTGGGATCAACCCGTTTCCCCTGTCGGTAAGTGTATAATAACCCTTTATTCGCGAAATAACGGGATGTGGCGGATGTTACACCATCGATTTGTTTTGACCCCGGCGAATATGTATAAATAGGATATTTCGGATTAATGACACCACTTTCTAAACGATCCTTGTATTGGGTCGATTCCGAATCAGCCGTCACGATGAATCCATGAACGGATCCACCACCGCTTTGACCTCCCATCTGCATGGTGGCGTCGTGCCCCATTATTTTATTCCCTCGGGGGCTATTGCTGGAAAGAGTCGCGCTGTATAAAAGGGTTAAATCCTTTTCCGGATACTCAAAAGTGGCATTCCACACATCGGGTACATCTCGGCCATCTTTATAAAAATAGATTCCACCCGTAGATGAAGCATATTTTGGTATACCAATATCCATCATTTGGTTGATGGCATCAAAATCGTGGGATAATAAGTCGCCGGATAGACCGGTACCGTAATCAAACCACATACGCCAGCGAAAGAAGCGTTTAAGGGCTTCTTCACCAAAAGGAATTTTATGGGGCGATGGTTCTTGGAATGTATCCCAATCAATCGTTTTTGCATTCCCTTCAGGATGGATATCCCAAACCCATGCACCCCAAGGTGAATTTCGGTTTGTGGCAATCTCAACCAAATTAATGGGCCCAAGGAGACCTTGTTTAATAATCTGTTTTGCTTTTTCATTGGCTTCAACCTGACGGTTTTGGTGCCCTAGCTGAAAGGTGATTCCTGTTTCTTTAACCGTATCATACACATCTACAGCTTCGTCAAATGTGCGCGTGAGTCCCTTTTCGCAATAGACATGTTTCCCCGCTTTGGCTGCGTCTATGGTGATCCGTGAATGCCAATGATCTGGTGTCGCCACGATAACTGCATCAATTTTATCATCTGCCAACAGATCCTTATAGTGACGGTATCGATTTGCAGAACCTTGAGGTTTCCTACCTGGACGCGTTTCATTTTTTGATGCATCAATCGCTTGATTCGCCCGAACATCAAATAGATCGCAAACGCCAACCAATGAGCAATTCAAATCTTCTTGACTCATGAATGTTGCGAATCCTTTGTCCAGCTTATTTTTTCTGGCATTTTCTGAAACCGTGTCCGTCCATCCTTTAGTCGCAAAACCTGCGCCACGGACAAGGTGAGAACCTCGCCCTCCATAACCGATGATACCGATATTTAAATGGCGACTGTCTGAAAGGCTACTGATAACAGCAGGGGCGGATTTTTCTTGAACGAGATCGGATAAAAGATTTGATTTCATCCATGAATCCCGACGCATTTTTCGCCATAGATTAACTAGAAAAAGCCCAAATACAGGAACAGTGGCAAGTCCTTTTAACACGTTACGTCGATCCATATTATTTTCAGATGGTTGGTTTGATTTATCACTCATAATTGGATTCCTTTAATTTGATGCTGATTGGGAAAAAAATCGATCCAAACCAATTATATGACTAGTAGGGAAGGAATGAAGCACCCATAGTGCGCAGGCTTCTATCAGATTTTTATTGACGATTAAATAACTACCTTCCCCTGGACGACCATATTCTAATCCCAGAAGAGGTGGCGCGAATAAAAAGTATAAAATAACAAACCCCATCCCGACCAAGGTTGTATAACGACTGAAAATTCCCAAGAGGAGCGAAACGCCAACCAGCGTGAGTCCCCACATATTTACATAATCCGAAATCCCTAAAAGGGTTGGATTGGATACAATGGTTTTTGCTAATCCGGAAAAGACCCATTTTGAATCCAACAGATATGCAGCAGATGACCAATACGGATTGATCAATTTGGATATGCCCTCATATAAAAAATGCCAACCTATAAGTGCACGTAATGTGACAAGTCCATAAAGTTGACATCGATTTTCCAGAATTACGGAATTTAATTCCTTCATTATATTATCCCTCTTTTGAATAGAATTGGATTAAAATCTAACTCCAAAGCATAAGGGTTAATCCGCTTTAAATACAAGAAAGAATTTCTCAATCGCATAATGAACCGTTACGTTGTGGTGATACGATCAAATGGATATTTTAAGGGATGACTGAGCAAAGTTGAAAATTGAAATATATGTATTGATTTGGATCGTCTTGAAAAATATTGAGTAATTTTTACCAGTTGCTATAAGTCTCATTTGTTTTGAATCCAATATTTTGACTGTATGAAACGGGGACGAACCCTCCTTCGTCCCC
>CATMGX010000024.1:0-18780 GCA_950067765.1 uncultured Fidelibacterota bacterium | reverse complement strand
CCATGGATGAAATTGGTTCAATTTTTAGAGGAAAAACAAAAAGTACCAAAGAATACGTTTGGGGTGGTATAAAGCTTGGCGGCTTGGTTTCTGTCGGAATAGGAGGCCTTATTACCGTTATATTTTTAATTGATAGTGGACTTGATCTGGAGGCGCTCCCCAGCATTTTTATCTTTGGTGGTATATGGACTGTTATATCAGGTATTTATACAGTCCCCGGTGGTGCTCTATTAGGGTTTATCCGTGGAAAAGTTGCCGAAGGTAAAGCAGTGGAATATGTGATTGGCGAGGGAAATTGGACGATTGTTACCCCATAATCTCGTTTTGAATTAAAATTGGTAAAATTAGTCTTTATTTTCAGTATACTTAGTTTAATTCCCGATGGGCACGACACTGTTCAATTGGCGGGCATTCCATTTAAAGTCATTCAAAATGGTGATTCCAATCATCGATATATTTGGGTTCATGGCGACGAACAGACGGCAAAGATGGCTTTAGAAAATCACATGAAAACACATGAAGGCACTGCATTTCTTGTAACGGGGATTTTGCGTGAAGCTGAATTTTATGGCGGCATTATTGATCCCAACCGGATTTTTTCATCCGAAGGGGCCAAAGCCAATATTCAAAAATATAATCGAAAATGGTCCCGGGCAAAAAAAGCCGAAATACTTGAAATGATTAATCGAGATCGGGATTCTTTTTTAGAAAAAATTCTACCCCAAAACGGCGGATTGTTAATCGCCCTCCATAATAATTATCAGGGTTACAATGTGAAAACTGAAATTCCATTGAGTAATGAAATTTCCATTAAGAAAGACCAAAATCCTCGAGACTTTTTCATCTGCACCAACCGCGCCGATTATGAGGTCTTAGCTAAGTCACCCTTCAATGTGGTCCTCCAGGAAACCATGCCAAAAAAGGATGATGGTTCACTCTCCTGGGCGGCCATGCGCCATGGGGTGCGTTATGTGAATATCGAAACACGGCTGGGGTGGCTCAGTCAACAGAAAAAGATGTTGGCGTATTTGGAAGATCATCTCCCTTGAATTTTGATTGGGCCTACTTCGCCACATTTATCGTTGGCCTTTTATTCCTCTATTGGTTAGTCTTTCTCATTGCAGTTTGGCTGAAAGGTTATTTCACCGATAAGAAGTCCAATGAAAAGATAAGTCAGAAGGTGGCGGAAGAAATGGCAAAAAAATTAAAGAAGATGCTGAGATGCACCGAAAAGGCAGAAAGGAGGGCGAAGAATAAACTGTTCGGCCATCTTACATATAATAATCCGAATTATTCACTAGAAATTGAACGTACAAGAGAAGAGCTATTAAAACTTCAGAGCGAAATGGGCGATACCGTTTTAGTTAAGAATTTCCCCTAATTACAAAAAATAAAACACATTATCCTTGAGGAGGAATGTTATGAGAAAAACATCAATTTTATTTGTTCTATTATTTAATGGATTATTGGGTCAGCATTATCAAGTTGATTTTCAACCTGATGAATTCAAACAAAGGTGGACAGGTGTTCTTAATCAAATTGGGGACGATGCGGTGGCGGTGGTCCAAGGTTTTCCACTCTCCAATGGATTTATTATGCCACGACAGACAAATGCATTCTATTATTTGAGCGGTATTGAAACACCCCATTCCTATATCTTATTAGATGGGAGAAATAAAAAAGTCACCTTGTATATGCCACCAAAAAATGAACGTTTAGAACGTAGCGAGGGAAGGATTCTTAATGCGGAAGATATCAAACTGATTAAAAAACTTGTTGGGGTAGATGCAGTACTTTCTACAGACTCCATGCAAGAAAATTTTCCCCCTGATCTTAAACGAACCACAGCAATTTATACTATGTTTACGCCAGCGGAAGGGCAGGGTCAGAGCCGGTATGAACTAGAAGTAGCCAATGCATCAATTTCGGCAGACCCTTGGGATAGCAGAATTAGTCGTGAGGGCCGCTTTGTACAACTACTCCGAACACGAAATCGCCATAACAAAGTAAAAGATTTGACCCCGATTATTGATAATCTAAGAAGTGTAAAAAGTGCAAATGAGATTGCTTTAATAAGACGGGCATCGCAATTGGCAGGTTTGGGTATGATTGAAGCGATCAAAAGTACTGAGCCAGGTGTTTGGGAATATCAATTGGATGGTGTGGCTCGTTATGTTTACTTAATCAACGGTGCACGTCTTGAGGCTTACAGATCGATCACTGCTTCAGGCACAAAAAATATTAGCAATGGACATTATTATCGGAATGACAGTCAATTGAAAAGTGGCGACATGGTTCTAATGGACTATGCACCAGATTTCCGATACTATGTAAGTGATATTGGAAGAATGTGGCCAGTCAATGGAAAATATGAGCCATGGCAACGTGAATTACTTCAAATTATTTTAGAATATCGTAATGTCGTACTAGATATTATTCGTCCAGGAATTAATACAGATCAGATTTTGGAAGAAGCTAAACAGAAAATGAAGCCGATTATGAAGCACTATAAATTCTCAAAGAAAATTTATAAAAAAGCAGCTGAAAAAATGGTTCAATCGGGAGGCGGGGTCCTCTCCCATCCAGTAGGTTTGGCTGTGCATGATGATGGCCCTTATCGTTATGGTCCGTTAAAAGTTGGACATGTATTTTCAGTGGACCCGCAAATGTGGGTACCAGAAGAGAATTTGTATCTTCGATATGAAGATACAATTGTAGTTACAAAAGATGGCAATGAGAATTTCACTGACTTTCTACCTTCAGTATTGGATGATTTAGAAGCATTGGTTCGTAAAAAAGGTATTCTACAAGCTTTTCCAGAAAACAACATGAAATGGTAAGGCAAAACAACTTCTAGATTCGCTATTGAATGCAATTTATGGGTCACATTATTATTGGTTATCTGATAGTAAAGGGTTGATTGCAAAAATAATTATAGATCATCGCGGTGACCCACCGAAAGCCTCTACAGTTCCCGAAGGTCCAGTAGTCCAAGAAAATCTGGGAAACGAGTACCAATCAAGAATTAATTTTTAATTTTCCTTCTGTAAATACCTTCTCATTTAAATCATCATTCAGGTAACCCATCATAACCGAATGACCTGAAATTGCCGTCGGGTGTGTATCATCATTCATAGCAGTTAAATGGATGGGTGTCTTATTCATTGAAATAAATGCCGTATTCACATTGCAGACATAAAGAGAAGGGGGAGATGTTTCTTCAAGAAAATCCCATTCGAATTGAATGCGAAAATCGCCTTCATCAATCCCCAATTTCATATCAGGGTTTTCTGAAGTAAGTGGCGCTCCCGTGTAGAGAGGAAGCATGGCCTGTAGAATGACCCACACCATGGAGTCGGGTTCAATACTGATGTGGTAAGTTTGGTTTTCAAATAGGTCAATGGCGTGCTGAATGCCATTGGCATTCACTAGCAGGTTATAGTGGCTGAGTTTGATGCCTTTACCTTCATTCCAGAATACCATGGCTTCATGTTGAAGAAGTGGTTTGAATGTGGGATTATGTTTTTCAGGGTATGCCTTTATTTTTTCAAAATAATCTGTTTCAGCGGTGATAGTCTTCGTCGGTGAAGTTGCTTTTTCTGCACTATCCAAATCACCATCGCCAGTCAACACCAAAGAGGCGCCCAGGGCCCAAATGCCAAATGCAAAAACTTCACATTGGGGAAAGGGCAGTTGGTCCATAAGAACACGATCTTTGGGTTTAACCCCTTCCGATACGAGCCAATTGGCAGTTTGCTGGGCCAATCGATAGACTTTATCGGATGTGAGGCCCAAATCGGCGTACACCATCTTTTCGCCGTACTTCACATTCTGTCCGTCCACCAATGATCTTAGATTAGGGTACGGAACCATGTATTCAATTGGTTCCACATTGCCCAGGCATTGGGCTTGATAGATGCGTTTTTTGATGTCAGTCATTTAAATTAGGATGTCATTATGAGTGCAGCGAAGCAATCCACCATATTAAAATATCTTTCAATGGGATTGCTTCTTCATTCCACAAAATGCGGAATTCCTCGCAATAACATTTTATTTATCAGGTTTTATCTGGCGGACAACCGTAAACGTATCATGTACATGTATATAATTATTTCCAGCCAGGCGGCCCACGGGGTTCAATGCTTCAAGGTCAATGCGTCCATCTCTATAGACATCATCATCCACATGGAACATGACAATATTGCCGATGACTGCAAAACCGCCTCCCGGTTCTGCTTCCCCCACGGGAACAATGGTCTGGAGCCTGCACTCAAAACTGACCTTCGATTCCTTCACACAGGGCGGTGCCACTTTCACTGAATCAACCGGTGTGAGTCCCGAAACCTCAAATTCATTCACTTCTTTTTCGAAGTCTGTTGCACAGGCCACCATCTGTTCAACAAATTCTTCTGAAACAATATTCACCACGAACTCATTAGTATCACGAATATTATTCAGCGTATCCTTGGTGAGACCATCATATCCTCTCCGGGCCGGAGCAAACATTATCGTTGGCGGGTTGGAACAAACGCCGTTGAAATAGGAAAAAGGCGCCAAATTCAGGATTCCATCCTTTGATTTGGTGGATACAAAAGCAATCGGCCGTGGCACGATAGAGCCTATCATCAATTTATGATTATCGGCAAAAGATTGCTTATTCGGATCAATGATCATGATTCATCCAGCCACGATAAAGGATATTCTGGATCGTCAATGCTTCCGGCCGCTTTGGTCATTTTCAGGGGCTTGAAAGTATCCACCATAACGGCGATCTCATTCGCTTCTTTGGCACCCAGGGATGCTTCGATTTTCCCCGATTGAGGCCCATGAGGCAGACCAGCTGGGTGGTAAGTAATAGAGCCTTTTTCCATTCCCTTTCGGCTCATAAAATCACCAGCGACGTAATAGAGAATTTCGTCCGAATCTACATTACTGTGGGCATAGGGCGCCGGCACCGCTTCCGGATGATAGTCAAACAGGCGCGGGACAAAATTGCAAATCACCAATCCCGGCGCCTGGAAGACTTGATGAACCGGCGGTGGTTGATGGACCTTGCCCGTGATGGGCATAAAATCATTTACATTGAATACCCATGGAAAATAATAGCCGTCCCACCCAACCACATCAAAAGGATGATGTTTGTATTCATAAGACTGAAGCCCCTGGGCCAATCGGACCTTTACTTCAATGGGACCATCAGGTTGAGGGTCTCCCAAAACAGGCGTTTTGATATCCCGTTCGCTGTAAGGCGAATGTTCTAATAATTGTCCCAGTTTATTCCGATAACGGTTTGGTGTTTCAATCGGTCCAGCCGTTTCGGTGATAAATAATTCCAAGGGCTCAATTACATCCAACTGCCAGATTACCCCGCGAGGAATGATTGCGTAATCGCCGTAAGCCAGATTCAATGAACCGAAATTGGTTTTGAGTGTCCCTTTTCCCCCGTGGACAAAAAGGCATTCGTCATGGTGACCGTTTCGATAAAGATAGTCCATGGAATCGACAGCGTTGGCTTTAGATAGGATCACATCCGTGTTGAAAAATAATGGGATTCGGGATGAGATTGAATCGCCCAAGGATTTCAGTTTGCGGGTTTGGATATGATGGTGGCGGTGTTCCTGTTCCCATGCTTCCATCTCGACCGGTACAATATCACCTACTTTTTTAACAACTGTTGGCGGGTGGATATGATATACATTGGAATAGATGTGGCTGAACCCTTCGCGGCTGATGAGTTCTTCCCAATAAAGATTACCATCATCATCCCGGAATTGGATGTGCCGTTTGTTTGGAAGTTGTCCTCGTGATTGGTAAAATGGCATTTGTGTTTATCCGTGGCTTAGTTAGATGATTGTATTCTCCAGAACGCCGAGTCGTTCAACTTCCAATGTAACCACATCACCTTTTTCAATCCAACCACCGGTATTTTCCGGGCGGAGTTCCAAAATGCAGCCGGTGCCCACCGTTCCGGAACCGATATATTCACCTGGAACCAATTTTGTATTCATACTGGCCCGTTCAATCATTTCACCAAAAGAGTGATAAAGGTCGTTCGTATTCCCGTCCGAAATTTTCTTACCGTTCACATGACACGTCATGCGTAAGTGGAGTTTCCCATCGTCTCCCCAGGCATCTTCCAGTTCATCGGGGGTTACCATATAAGGACCGAAACTGGAAGCAAAATCCTTACCCTTTGCCGGGCCGAGACTCATGGGCATTTCTTCCCGCTGAAGGTTGCGGGAAGACCAGTCATTCAAAATAGTATAACCGGCAATCACCTTATCCGCATCTTCAGCTTTAATGTCGGATCCACCGTTGCCGATGATGACGGCAAATTCCAATTCAAAATCAAGTTCAGTTGTTTTGGCCGGATAAGGTATCTCAGCACCATGACCATAACCGCAATTGGGATTGGAAAAATAGAAAATGGCTATTTTAAACCAATCAGGATTCATATCCAATCCACGGAGTTTACGGGCGGCGCGGACGTGTTGCTCAAAGGCATAAAAATCCCGGAAAGCGGGTGGATCAGGAATGGGAGGTAAAATGAATAAATTCGCTTCAGCCTGGGACAAGGCATCGAGATCCCCATTGGAAACTGCATTTTCCAGCTTCTTCAAAAGTGAAAAGTTTTTATCCCAGTCTGCAAGTGCTTCTTTCAATGAACCGGGGATTGAAAGAAATACATCATTCCCCAGGTTTTCATTGGCCCATGCCGCTGCGCGCGTGACATCTACAATTTGTTTTTCAACTTTGAATCCGAATCTCGGATTTGAATTATTCTGTTCTGCGTATGTTACAAATTTCATATCTTATTTCTTCTATTTGATGGATTAAAGGTTGCCGCGAAGTTCCTGTTCCCGTTCGATGGATTCAAACAGGGCCCTGAAATTTCCCTTGCCAAAACTGTTGGATCCCTTGCGCTGGATGATTTCATAAAAAAGGGTTGGGCGGTCCTGGATCGGTTTGGTGAAGATCTGGAGAATGTATCCATTTTCGTCGGAATCTACTAAAATACCTAATTCAGATAGGATATTGATATCTTCTTCAAAATCACCAACCCTTTCTATGAGTGTATCATAATAGGTTTGGGGTGTGGGTAAAAATTCCACGCCATTTGATTTTAGTTTTTTAACTGTTTTGATAATATCTCGTGACGACATGGCAATATGCTGAATCCCTGCTCCCTCATAAAATTCCACAAATTCCTGGATCTGGGATTTTTTTAAACCATCTGCCGGTTCATTAATGGGCATTTTGATCTTTTCATTTTCATTGGCCATTACAATGGAACGGAGTGAAGTATAATCAGTGGAAACATCTTTATCATCCACGGACCAGAATCGATGCCAGCCAAAAATCTTTTCATAAAAATCACAAACGGGCTGCATGGCGCCATCGGGCTGGTTGCCCACCACATGATCAATATGGACGATGCCAACAGGATCCGCAACCATATCTACATCCATGACTTGATAACCGGGCAAAAAGACACCCTTATAATTATTGCGCTCCACAAATGTATGGGTAGTGTCGCCATAAGTTTTAATGGTGGCTACAATCGCTTCTCCTTGTTCATCTTTGATTAACTTCGGTTCACTGACACTTTCAGCCCCCCGTTCAGTGGTCTCCTTCCATGCATTTTCTGCATGATCTACTGCAAATGAAACATCTTTTACACCGTCGCCATGTTTGTCGATATGATGGCCCATTTCTGTGCCGGGAACCAAGGGAGAACTGAGTACGAAGCGTACCTGGTTTTGTTTCATGACATAACTGACCTTTTCACGACTGCCTGTTTCAAGGCCCTGATAAGCAATGGGCTGGAAGCCGAGACAACTGCGGTAATAATGTGCTGCCTGTTTTGCGTTACTCACATAGAGTTCACAATGGTCAAATGCATTAATTTTATAACTGTTCATCATCACCTCAGTTTGATAAGATGGATTTTAAAGCATCAATAAATCGCCCATTTTCATCAGCGGTTCCAATGGATATCCGGATGCAGTTGGGCCAGCCGAAAGCCTTCAAATTTCTTACAATAATACCTTTTTTTAATAGGGATTGGGTAATATCTAATGCCTGCGCATTCGTTTCCCAGATAGACGTGATAAAATTAGCCACTGATGGCACTGTTTCAATTCCCAGAGAAGTCAATTCTTTTTGTAAAAATGTGTATCCAGTCTCGTTAATGGTCAATGTTTTTTCCAGAAATGCTGAATCATCCATGGCTGCGGATCCGGCGGTGTGGGCGATAAGTGATGGGGAAAAGGGTTCTTTCACCTTCATTAAATTTCGAATAAGTTCATCATGAGCGAAGCCGTACCCGATTCGTAAGCCCGCCAAGCCATAGGCTTTAGAAAAGGTACGCAGTGTAATGATATTGTCGTAGCGATAAGTCATGGAGTCGGGATAGTCATTTCTTGACTGGGCAAATTCGTAATAAGCTTCATCCAATATAATAAGCACGCGCTCAGGGATGTGGACATAAAATTCTTCAAATTCTTTCCGTGTGATGTAGGTTCCCATGGGGTTGTCGGGATTGGCGATATATATAATTTTGGTATAATCCGTGACTTTTTCCGCCATGGCTTCTAAATCATAACGATAATTTTTCATGGGAACCCAATGGACTTTTCTACCCGATGCATTTGCTAATACGCGGAATCCGATAAATGAATTGGCAGCGGAGACAATTTCATCATCACTGAGCAAAAAGGTGCGCATAATGGTGGACATAATCCCTTCACTGCCGCCCCCCAGAATCACATTATCCATATTTATATTGTAGCGCCTGGCGAGTTTTGTCCGCAATTCATACCCGGAAACATCAGGGTAGCGATGAAGGCCTGATAAAGTTTTAGCCATGGCTTCAATAGCTTTGGGTGATGGTCCGAGAGAATTTTCGTTAGACGCCAGTTTATCCACATGATTCAGACCCAATTCACGCTGGACTTCTTTTATGGCTTTGCCGGGCACGTAATTTGCTAAATTTTGAATGTAGGATGGAACGAGGGGCATTAAATGGGCAATCGCGTCTGGTTTTTAAACGTTGAAAGGACAACGGATGTTTTTAAATGCTGTACATTGGGCAGGGCCGAAAGGCCATGGAGGATTAATGTGTCATAATGGGGGATATCTTTTGTGGCGATTTTGAGAAGGAAATCACCTTCGCCGGTAATATGGTGGCATTCTAACACTTCATCCATACCGGAGATGGATTTAAAAAAATCTTCCACGGGCGTTTCGCCATGGCGGGTAAGCGTAACTTCCACAAATGTAAAGCAGGTAAAGCCAGCCAAGCCCGCATTCAATAAAGTGACATAGCTATCGATTAACCCACTGGATTCCAGTTTTTTTACCCGTTCTAATGTACTGGAAGCTGATAGATGCACCCGTTTTGCCAATTCAGCATTGGTAATCCGGGCATTGGATTGAAGTTCATTCAGAATGTCTTTGTCAGTATGGTCTAATTGCATAAGATTATTCGTATAACTATAATAAATACAGAAGAAAATATCGTAAATAATTATAATAACAAAATATAATCCTGCAATCAGATAATGAATAAGAAGATTGTTTTTTATCCTCTAATTTCTGCCTTATGAAATCCGGATATATTATTTGAAAATCGAAGGGCCATTGGTTTCGGGAAAATTCGTTGACCGACCGAATCGTTTCATCACTATGGTAGCGGTTGACGGTCAAATTGTTCGTTCCCATCTACCGGATCCGGGCCGATTAAAAGAATTGCTCATTCCCGGCACTGAACTTCTTTTACGGCCAGCGCCAAAAGGCTCGGAGCGGAAAACAAAATTTTCCACTGTTATGGTTCGTCATGAAGGCCAATTGATATCTTTGGTTTCGGCATTACCAAATCGATTTGTATTGGAATCCCTTCAGAATGGCAGCTTGCCCATGTTTAATGATTACCAATTAATCCGGCCGGAAATAACCCATGGGAACCATCGGTTTGATTTTTTGTTACAGGATAAAAATGAAAACCCATTCTATTTGGAAGTAAAATCAGTTACATTTGTCGAAGAGGGGCTGGCGAAGTTCCCTGATGCAGTTACGGAGCGGGGTACTCGCCACGCCAATGCATTAGCCGATTTAGTACAAAAAGGTAAGGGTGCCGGAATTTTGTTTGTCTGTCAGCGTCCGGACGCCAATCGGTTTGAACCCATGTGGGATAGGGATCCGAAATTTGCCCAGGCACTTTATGATGCACAAAAGGCAGGGGTTCGCGTGTGGTGTATTACCACAAATATTTCAGAAACTCAAATGACATATCAAATAGAAATACCAGTAAATTTAGTGCCACCTGAATAAAATATTAATTGATTTGACTCGACCAATAATTATAAAAAAACTCATGATCTTCATTGCGCTATGGATGGTTGCGTTGATGTTCTATACCTGTGCGGCGGTAGCGCCCCCGGACGGTGGCCCAAAAGATGAAACGCCGCCCCAATTTATTTCCGCCATGCCAGAAGCGGGCAGTCTTCATTTTAAAGGAGGAAAAGTATCCATAAAGTTTTCTGAATATATTAGTGAAAAATCAATTAAAAATGCCGTTAAAATTTCTCCCCGTCTTGATTTTCCAGCGGTAATTAAATATGCCGATGATGAACTCATCATCAACTTTCCGGAAGGTTTATTACCGGACCAAACTTATGTGATAACCATCAATCGAAATTTAAAGGATGAACGTAGTGTGGCCTTGGATCAATCCATTCAAATCGCATTTAGCACTGGGGAAATCATTGATGAGGGTATCATTTCTGGACGGGTATATGGGGAAGATGGCTATGGGGTTCATTTATGGAAGTTGGAAAAAGAATTTGAAGATTCCATATTTTTTACGGAACCGCTGTATGTGTCTGAGGCAGATGATGATGGATTTTTCAATTTCAAGTATTTAGCCCCGGGTGACTATGTAATGCTGGGAATCGAACGAAGTGCTGCCGGAGCCATACTTGTTCCTCAAAGGATGGCCTATGGCGTCAGTTCCAAAAAAGTGTACTCATTGGCAAAAAACCAGAGAATTGAAGGGATTTACCTCAGACCAAAACGAGAGGATCCGCCATTAAAAATGACCCATGGAGAATGGTTGGGTAAACGATGGGGATGGATGTACTTTAACCAGGAATTAAATGATATAACCTTCCAGGGGTTAAATATACTTGATTCAAAAGAAGGAGTCCATTCTCTTGATTTTTATCAGGATGAACAAGACAAGAAGCGGTTTCTACTCATTGCGTCCGATACGCTTAATGTAGGGAAAGCCATATTAAATATAGAATCAGTTGTATCCGGGAAAGACTCCCTTCTCACCCATGCAAAAATCAATTTTCGCGTTCCGGGTAAAATGGACACAACCCATGTAAAACAAACCCAGCCGGAAAGTACGGTTACCATTCGGTTGGAAAAAGATGGAGGGCCTAACATTCCCATTGTATTTTCGAAACCCATTATGGCCATTACTGATAGCGCATTCTTTTTGGTCGCCGATACGGATACGGTTGTGATGGAAGTCGATTGGATGAATCCCACAGAAATTGACTTTCTCCCACCAATGGGTTGGCAGGAAAAGACTAAGTACCAATTGATGGTATTTGCGGATAAATTGACACCGATTGAAGGAAAATCTCTCAAAGATTCTGTCACTTATATTCGGTTTAATTCAGAGAAGAAATTAGGGTATGGTGGTTTGAGTGGGCTGATTGAAAATGAGGGAATCCAACCTTTGATTGAACTTAGTACGTTGAAAAAAGAACCCAAAATTTTTCATTCTTCCGTAGATTCTAATCTTCAATTTCACTTTAAAAACATACCGGAAGGTCCATATCGTTTGATGATTATTTTTGACCGAGATCAGAATGGGAAGTTCTCCTATGGGTCCGTTTTGCCCTTCCAGCCTAGTGAATGGTTTTATATACACCCGGATACTTTTGATATACGTGCCAATTGGGATATTGATGTGGGTCTGATCCAGGAAGAAAGGCAATAAAGCCAGATGTATTGTGTCATAATGGCGGGAGGGCGCGGCACGCGGTTTTGGCCATCCAGCCGTAGAGGAAACCCAAAACAGCTATTGAATATTCTGGGTGATACATCCATGCTTCAAATGACGGTTGATCGTCTGAAAAAGATAAAAAATGTTGAAGATATCTTCATTGTAACGGGAGAAGATTTGGCGCCTAAAATTCGAAAATTGATTTCGGGAATCAAACCAAAAAATATCATTGTGGAACCCAGCGGAAAAAATACAGCACCGGCCATCGGCCTGGCTGCGCTCCATATTAAAAATATACGACAAGATGCAGTTATGGGCGTCTTTCCAGCAGATCACCTTATTGTAGGCCACCAAAAATTTGCAAGAGCCGTTCGGTCTGCTATTCAACTGGCGACTAAGAATGGATCATTAGTAACCATTGGAATCAATCCTACTTTTCCTTCAACTGCATATGGGTATATCCAATATGATCCGAACAGTCCGGAAGATCATTTGAATGGTTATAGCGTTAAAACTTTTGCGGAAAAACCTCACAAAAAATTAGCAATTCGATTTTTAAAAAGTGGTGATTTTTTATGGAATGGCGGCATGTTTATCTGGAAAACATCTACATTTTTTGAACAAATTGAAATACATATGCCGGACCTAAGTGATCAGTTAAGAAAAATTGAAAAACGGATCATCCAAAAGCAAGATTTTACCCGTTTGTGGAATAATATTGATCCCGAGTCTGTTGATTATGGTCTCATGGAAAATTCCAATGAAATTTATGTGGTGAAAGCAGAATTTGAATGGAGTGATCTTGGTTCCTGGGAAGCAGTATATGACGTATCTCCAAAGTCCAAAGATAAAAATGTAATTCGGGGCGAGGGTGTGGTGATTGATGGACACAATAATTTAATTCAATCGAATGGCCATTTTACGGCGGTTATCGGTGCAGATAATTTAGTGGTAGTGAATACGAAAGATGCGACCCTGGTCGTCCCGAGGGATAAAGTGGAGGATGTAAAAGCGCTGGTTCATTATCTTGAAAAAAATAAACGAAACGATCTTTTGTAATCCATGGCAAAGATGAAAGCAGAAAAAATGTTGACCCTTTTTGAAGAGTTGGCAGAGAAAATGCGGATAAATATTGTCCAGGGAAAGGGAGATTTTCAGGGTGGGTTATGTTCAGTAAATGAAGAAACCTACATTGTGCTCAATAAAATAAAACCGATTGATCAGCGACTAAATATACTGGCGAAAGAATTCGGGAAATTGAATACGAATAATATATTTGTCCAGCCCATCCTCCGAGCTTATATGGAAGATATCCAACAGGATATTTTCTAATTACTTAATTCTAAAAGTCCTTGAAATAAATCCTCAGTCGTCAGTACACTTCAGGCCTCCATCCTTTGTCCGAGGTAGAGAAACATAAAAATTAACTAGATAATATTGAAGGATATTTAATATGAAAGAATACGCAGCAAAAGATATTCGCAACTTTGCCATTGTTGGACATGGTGCTTCAGGGAAAACAATCCTTTCTGAATCCATGCTTTCAAATGGAGGTGAAATCAATCGTATTGGATCCATCGAAGGGGGCTCTACCATATCAGATTATCACCATGATGAGCAGGATCGGCAAATCTCTATTCATTCTTCGCCGCTTCATTTAGAATGGATGAACACAAAATTTAATATGATTGATACACCGGGCTATCTCGATTTTATTGGTGAATCAATATCATCATTGGCCGTTGTTGATTTAGCAGTGGTGGTGGTTCATGCGGTGAATGGAATCGAAGTCGGGACTGAACAGGTTTGGAATTACGCCAACGATTATGGCTTGCCTAAAATGATTGTAGTGAATGGATTGGATCGGGAACATACAAAGTTTGACGAGATTCTCCAGCAGGCCAAAGATCACTTTGGCGGCAATGTATTTCCCATGCAGCTCCCAGTAAATTCGGGCCCCGGATTTAATCAAATTATTGATGTATTGCGTAGTGAACTCATAACATACAAGACCGATGGAAGCGGTCAATATACAGAAGCGGATTTACCGGAAGAGTGGAATGACCGGGTGCAAGAATTACATCAGGAGTTGATTGAGTATGTAGCGGAGTCCGATGATTCATTATTGGAAAAATTCTTTGAACAGGGGAATTTATCTGAGGAGGAAATGCGTTACGGATTACATCAGGCTATTCAGAATCAAGTATTTATCCCCTTATTTTGTACGGCGGCAACGCAAAATATCGGCGTAGCCCGCGTTATGGATTTCATAGCAAAGTATGGATCTTCTCCTGTGGATCGGGCGAAGATAAAAGGAGAAGATGCAAACTCAGGAGAAGCGGTAGATATTGCTTTAGATGGAAGTAACCCTGTGGTACATGTATTTAAAACGATAAGCGAAGCTCATGTTGGTGAGCTTTCTTTTTTCCGAGTCTATTCAGGTGCGATTACAACAGGCATGGATTTGTATAATACATCCCGCGGTAGGTCGGAACGGTTTGGACAAATGTTTTTAATGAATGGAAAAACCAGAACTAGTGTTTCCAACCTATATGCCGGGGATATCGGTTCAGTAGTTAAACTGAAGGATACCCATACGGGCAATACCTTAACGGGTCAGAATAATAAGGTAAAAATTTCATCGGTTACATTACCGAATTCGAATATTCATCTTGGGATTCGATCGAAAGCGAAAGGGGATGAAGAAAAAATTGCCACCGGATTAGCTACCATACACGAAGAAGATGCCACTTTTATGTACAATGTGGATTCTGAATTGCGGCAAATCGTGTTATCCGGTCAGGGTGAATTGCATCTTCAAGTGTCCATTGATCGCCTAAAGCGCCGTTTTAATGTGGATGTAGAATCATTCAGACCCCGAATCCCCTATCGGGAAACTATCCGGGCAAATGGTTCATCAAAGTATAGACATAAAAAGCAAAGTGGCGGTGCAGGGCAATTTGCAGAAGTTTGGATGAGGATTGAGCCTAAATCCCGTGGTGAAGGAGTTGAATTCACCCAATCTTTGGCGGGACAAAGTGTGGATCGCGTTTTTGTCCCCTCCGTTGAAAAGGGCGTCAATGCTGCATGCATGGATGGGGTTTTGGCAGGTTACCGTGTGGTGGATTTAAAAGTTGATTTTTACGACGGAAAACAACATCCAGTTGATTCTAAAGATATTGCTTTTCAAATGGCAGGGAAACAAGCGTTTAGAGAAGCCTTTATGGGGGCCAATCCTTGTTTGCTTGAACCGGTACTCAATGTGGAAATTAAAATTCCTGAACATTATATGGGTGATGTAATGGGAGATATTTCCAGCCGTCGTGGAAAAATTATGGGGATGGATTCTGAGGGTGCATTTCAGCAGATTAAAGCACAAGTGCCGCAATCGGAGATGTATCATTATTCCACAACATTAAGATCACTCACTGGCGGCCGCGGTATTCATTCGGAAGCATTAAGCCATTATGAAGAAGTACCCAGAGATATGGAAGCGAAAGTAACCGCAAGCGCGAAAGCAGCTCAGGAAGAAGATTGAGTTACAACTCACTAATCACCAAACCATGAATAAACTCTGGGCTCCGTGGCGGATGGAATATATTCGTGCGAAAAAAGACAAAGATGAGGGTTGTGTTTTTTGTATCAAATGTGGGTCGGAAAATGATCGAGATAATTTGGTTCTTCATCGGGGTAAGAACGCTTTTGTCCTCATGAATCTTTATCCATATAATAATGGGCATATCATGGTTTGTCCCTACGACCATGTGGAAACAACGGAATCGTTAAGTAATGAATGCATGAGCGAAATTATGGCACTGGCTGATATTGCAATGGCAATATTTAGAAGAACGATGCAGGCCCAAGGATTTAATTTCGGTGCAAATATTGGTGTTTCTGGCGGTGCGGGGATTGCGGATCATATCCATTTTCATGTGGTGCCCAGATGGGTGGGAGATACTAATTTTATGCCCGTCGTTGGCCATACAAAAGTCATGGTTGATGGACTGTTTGAAACATACGATAAACTCAAACCTGAATTTGATAAACGGAAATAAATAAATGAACTTTACGCATACCTGGCTGCCCTTTATCTATCTTTATGGACTCGGAGGGATTCTTTTTGTATTTGGTATTATTATAACCATTAAATCCGGTTCTTTTGATTTAAGCCGCAAGGCTCATAAAAAATGGATGTGGGTTCTTCTTTTTGGTTTTGTTTGGTATCTCATGATGCATGCATTAATGACATGGGCAGCATTAGATATTATTTCTGCGTATACAGTACCCATTGTTTTACTTGGAATGGTGGTGGTTTTTATCATTGTAATGTTGAAGCTAAGAAAGATTAGGGAAGTATAATGCAGACATTCCATAGTATTGGAACCACGACGGATTGGATTGTCATGGTGGTCTATTTTATCGCCATCATGCTTTTCGGCAGTTATTTCGGCCGATATACGAAGAATACATCCGATTTCTTTTTTGGTGGACGAAGATTTTCCTGGTGGTTAATTACCATGTCGATCGTAGCGACCGGTGTCGGGAGCCATAGTTTCGTTAAGTATTCTGCGAAGGGGTTTGAGCATGGTATCTCTTCTTCAATGACCTATTTGAATGATTGGTTTTTCATTCCGTTTTTTATGTTCGGATGGCTTCCCATTATCGTTTATTCCAAGATTAAATCCATTCCTGAATATTTCGAAAAACGGTTTAGTCCTTCAGCCCGATTTCTTGCAACCATTCTCTTGCTGCTTTACATGCTTGGATATATTGGGATTGGATTTCTGACGCTGGGGAAAGCAGTCATTCCCATGTTGCCGGAAGCGTTCACCGTTTTAGGTATGACATTGCCTATCACACTCATGGGTGCCATAATCGTCATTGCGGTTATTACGGGCGTTTACATTACTTTTGGCGGACAGACCGCTGTGATATTCACGGATCTGCTCCAGGGATTTATACTTCTGTTTGCCGGATTCCTTTTATTCTTTTTCGGCATTACATATCTGGGTGGGTTTGATATGTTCTGGAATCTATTGCCCACAGAATGGAAACTGCCGTTGGCAGATTTTAATCAGCCGGCAAACTTTAATTTTGTCGGTATTTTTTGGCAGGACGCCATTGCGGGATCCATTGGTTTTTTGTTTATGAACCAGGGATTAATCATGCGTTTTATGGCATGTAAAAATGTGAATGAAGGCCGGAAGGCCGCCGCAGTGAATATCTTGTTTGTTTTACCCATATCAGCCATTGTTGTGGGGAACGCAGGCTGGATCGGGAAAGCCATCTCCGTGGTCAGCCCTGATATAATCAGTCCGTCTGTATCACCGGATCAAATTTTTGTTGTTGTTGCTAATATCATTGCAAGCCCCGGCATGTTTGGATTCATTATGGCCGCTTTGACAGCCGCGTTAATGAGTACAGTAGATACCTTAATTAATGCAACGGCAGCCATTTTCATCAATGATGTCTATAGACCGATCCAGCAGTTTTTTAAGAGAAATGTTATGTCAGACATTGAAAGAGACAGAAAAGAATTGCTGGCTGCCCGTTATGCATCCATTGGTGTAACAGCCCTGGGCGTTTTGGCAGTGCTTGCCTTTAAAAACTTCCCTACAGTGTATGAAGCACATGGCTATTTCCATTCCACATTGACACCGCCGCTTGTGGTAGGGATTTTCTTAGGTGTATTCTGGAAACGATTTACACCTGCAGCGGTAATTACGACATTTGTTGGTGGTGTGGTACTCATGATTTTGGGTGCAAGATATCCCGGAATCTTGATTGCTCCCTTTGACCATGGCATTGAAATGAATCCGGATCATCCCTATTCTTACATCCGTGCGTTGTATAATATACTGGTGTGCTCGGGTGCTGCAGTGGTTGTTACATTAACGACTCAGTGGCAAAGAAAATTAATTACAGCAATCCGGGAAAAGCAAAACCAGAAAATGATAATGAATATGATGGTTGCGATCACAGTGATGGTTTTTGCAGTAGTCTTGTTTAATGTTTCAGTGTTATCCGTTCAGGTATTAGCTACCATTGCCGTATTGATTTTGGTACCATTGACAGTGACTTATTATGTTAAATATGATGAAAATATTAATACAAACGGGTTAACGGCCTCCTCCATTGATGTTGCACGTTATTTATTTAAAGGCGGTAATCCCAATGATCAGGAAGGTGAAAAGGTTTTTGTCCATTTGAAACAGGTGGACGGTGATGATACAGTTATTCATTTTTCAACTAAAGATATGGCTATGATGAAAGCAGCAGTTGGTGACCTTGTTTATATTTCGGATAAACGAAAATGGATGGGTGGATTAAAATCCATTCATTCTGTATTTGGTGCACCCCATGATGAGGATGGAACAGTTTACATTACGCCAGACCAAATTAAACATGGTTTATTCGTTGAAGGAAAAATACTTGAAGCAGAAAAAGAAATGTAGAGGTTGATGCTGGGAGGAAAATAGTATAAATTCGCGCCGATTTTTGAATCAGTTTTGATTTAAAATCCACGATCCGGAGTAGCTCAGTTGGTAGAGCGAGTGGCTGTTAACCACCAGGTCGGGGGTTCGAGTCCCTCCTCCGGAGCAAAAATGCTCTCGGGCCATCAGGTCCGGGAGCATTTTTATTTTATGGGTAAAAATGAGTCTCTGTCCCGCAGAATACGGGATTTTTTTTTATATCAAAGTTTAGAGGGACGAGAAGTCTATCCTGATAGCGAAGCGTATTGGGAAGTCATTTTCCCAGTC
>CATMGX010000023.1:0-18848 GCA_950067765.1 uncultured Fidelibacterota bacterium | reverse complement strand
AGAAATTTCGGAATGATGCGCCCCGAAGGGTATCGAAAAGCACTCAGAATCATGAAACTGGCAGAAAAATTTAATTTACCTGTTATTTCCCTCATTGATACACCCGGTGCTTACCCCGGGATTGGTGCGGAAGAACGGGGTCAGGGTGAGGCGATTGCAAAAAATTTATGGGAGATGTCAAAATTGACGGTTCCTATCATTTCCGTTATCATTGGGGAGGGAGCTAGTGGCGGTGCATTGGGAATTGGTGTATGCGACCGTATGCTTATGTTGGAAAATACTTGGTATTCAGTGATTAGCCCGGAAGGGTGCGCATCCATCCTTTGGCATGATGCTGCAAAAGCGCCCGATGCAGCGGATGCCATGAAAGTGGTTCCGGATGATCTCATGCATATGGGTATCTGTGATCGCATTATTGAAGAACCATTGGGAGGCGCTCATCGAAATTCAGCTGAAATGGCAACCATCCTGAAAAGTGTTTTGTTAGACGAAATTGCCCAGTTAAAAGAAATTGATCCGGATACATTTTTAGCACGGCGCATTGAACGGTATGATAAAATGGGTGTTTTTACTGAATCCTAATGGTCTCATACGACTATCATACTAAAATATATTATAAGGATATTGACCAGATGGGTGTCGTCTATTACGCCCGATATCTGGAATATTTTGAACAAGCTAGGACAGAGCTATTAAATAATATAGGCATTTTTGTAACCGAAATTGAAGATGCAGGATACTATATGCCGGTGGTGAAAGCCACTGCAAATTATAAAGAAGGTGCGCGTTTTGAGAATGAAATTATCGTTCGGACAATGATAAAAGAAGTGCCCAAGGCAAGGATGACCATAGATTATGAAGTGTTCCGAAAGTCGGATAATAAGTTATTGGTCACCGGTCAAACCATTCATGGTTTTATCGAAATAAAGGATGGTAAGCCAAAACGACCGCCCAAAGTTTTGGTTGAAAAATTAATTTCTGTTATTTCCGATTAATTAAATATACTGCTGATATCGCCATTCCACCGCCGATAAGGGTGGTCAATTCGAGTTTTTCCCCAAGAATTATCATGGCAAAAATCATAGCCGCTGCCGGAACCATAAAAGTGAAAGAAGATGCTTTTTGAGAACCCAGTTCCATGGCAGCCAAAAAATAGATTGAAGTTGCGAAGGCTAACGAACCAATCGAAAGACTCAAAAAGTTGATCCAAAAAATCCAGTCAAATGAAAAAACGGATAAAATACTATATTCGGCTGCAAAGGGAAAAGCAATGACAATGGATATCGAGTACATCCAAAAGCTGAAAGTGACCACATTCATGTCGGACTTGGCCTTTTGAGTTAAAAGTGTAACAATGGCCCAGAGGACAGCACCAAAAACAAAATAAATATTACCACTGTTAAATAACTGGTAGATATCCACTGACCAGATTTTAATCAGAATTAACCCTCCAAAAATACCCATAAGGATACCCACAATTTCTTTTTGGTGTATGGTGTGTTTAAAAAGCAATACCACAAGGATGGTTGTAATCACAGGGTTTAAACTTGTCGTGATGACCCCGCCCAATCCGGCCTGACCAATCTGGGTTCCCTTAAAATACATATAATTATAAAGAACCATGAATATAGCTGCCACCAGTAATAGTGGTATGGCTTTTTGTTTGAATATCGGTTTTATTCCTAAAAACAGCATGGTTGGAACCATCGTCATGGCTGCAAAAGTGAAGCGCCAAAACATAAGTAATTGAGGATCAGCGTATTGGCCGGCAATTTTGGCGTTTGACCAGGATAAGCCCCAAATTAGCATGGCGAAGATCATAGCCATATAAAGCCTTAGATTAGATTGAGGTTGTGTCAATAGGGGTTGTTAAGCGATTACAATTCAGACAATATCTGGTCAATGCTGGGACGTTTTGAATAAGTTAGTGCAATATGGGCGAAAATAACTTTTCCGTTTTTATCAATGATATATGTGCTGGCATAGGGGATGCCCTCATATTTGCCACCTTTATATCGGGGATCTTTAAGCCCAAATGAATTAATAATTTCACCATCCATATCCCAAAGTAGAGGAAAGGTAATGGGATGGCCTTTTTTTGTATTTTGTTTTTTGAATTTAGCATTTGCACTGAGCCCTTCAACGCTTATGGCCCAAAGCTTCGTGTCTTTCGGAAGTTTAATTTTAGATAATTCAGCCAACTGCCGACGGCAATGGGGTCACCAATAACCACGGAAAAAAATCATAATAAGGTTCTTTTTCCCTTTTAATTCAGATAATTGACGAATTTCTTCAGTTTCATCCAATGCAGAAAAATCGGGAACAGTTGAACCTGGGATAATTTTGATTTGTTCAAAAGAAACTGTATCAACTTGGCCTAAAAGTAAAATAGGTAAAAATATAATAAATAAAGTTTTTGTGATTCCCATCTCTACATTCTAAAAACGGGGAATTTATGATCCTCTATGGGTGCATTCATAACTGTGCGTAAGGCTTTACCCACCACTTGGCGTGTATCAGTAGGATGGATTACACCATCGTCCCAGAGTCTGGCACTGGCGTAATAAGGATGACCTTCTTTTTCATACTTTTCCAAAATAGGTTTTCTGATTTTTTCCCATTCGTTCTCGCTCATTTCTTTACCATTAGATTTTAATTGATCCTTTTTCACCGTCGCCAGCACATCTGCAGCCTGGTTTCCACCCATGACAGAAATTCTTGCATTTGGCCACATCCATAAAAACCGCGGCTGATAAGCCCGGCCCGCCATTGCATAATTCCCTGCACCGAAACTTCCGCCAATAATAACGGTCATTTTTGGAACGTTGGCTGATGCAACCGCCTGGACCAATTTAGCACCATCTTTAGCAATACCGCCTTGTTCCGCCTTGGTTCCCACCATAAATCCGGTAATATTTTGGAGGAATAAAATGGGTAATTTTCTTTGGCAGCATAATTCTACAAAGTGGGCACCCTTCATAGCTGGCTCACTAAATAAAACGCCATTATTGGCGACAATACCTAAGGTCTGTCCTTCAATTTTCGCGAATCCTGTCACTAATGTTTTGCCATAGTCAGATTTGAATTCCTGAAATTCAGAACCATCCACTAAACGAGCGATAATTTCTTTTACATCAAAAGCTGTGCGGTAATCTTTTGACACAATTCCCAATATTTCCTCTGCACGATATTTTGGTGGATCAAAGGTGGAAGACTCAAGAGTTGAATTAGGTAAATGGTCAATTATATTTCGAACAATTTCTAAAGCTTCTTTGTCATTTTTAGCGAAGTGGTCTGCCACACCACTAATTTGAGTATGCATTTTTGCGCCGCCCAATGCTTCTGGGGTTGCATCTTCTCCAATGGCTGCTTTTACTAATGGCGGTCCACCCAAGAAGATGGTGCCGGTTTTATTCACAATAATGGCTTCGTCACTCATGGCCGGGACGTATGCGCCACCAGCAGTGCATGATCCCATGACAGAAGCGATTTGGGGAATACCTTTAGCGCTCATCTGGGCTTGGTTATAGAAAATACGGCCAAAATGGTCTTTGTCCGGAAATACTTCATCCTGTTTGGGTAAAAATGCTCCACCACTGTCGACGAGATAAATACATGGTAAATGATTTTCCAACGCAATCTCTTGGGCACGTAAATGTTTTTTGACTGTAAGGGGGTAATAGGTGCCGCCTTTAACAGTTGCATCATTGGCGACGACAATACATTGGCGTCCATGGATGGTAATGATGCCGGTAATTATACCGGCTGCTGGGACATAATCTTCATATACTTCATAACCGGCAAAGGGAGAGAATTCCAAAAATTGAGATGAAGAATCCCTCAGAGTATTAATACGCTCTCGTGCGGTCATTTTTCCACGGGATCGATGTTTTTCCACCCGTTTAGGCGGACCCAATTTTTTAATCGTATCCAGCTTTGACTCAAGATCTTTCCCCAATAATGAATGGTGGGCAAAGTTGGATTTGTATTTTTCCGAGTCCGGTTTGATATGTGTTTTAATTAGTGCCATTTTACTGTTGAATGATGGATTGAATATACTCACCTGCTATTTTTAATTTATCAATATCAATGCCCGTATCAAACCCTTGTTCATTACAAACCCTTAATACGGTTTCGGTCGATATATTTCCACTGGCACCAGGTGCATATGGGCAACCGCCCACACCACCGGCACTTGAATCCAAAATCCGGATTCCCATACCGAGACCAATGGTAATATTTTCTGCCGCCATATTATACGTATCATGCATATGGAGGGCAAAAAGCTCCGAAGACCAATTGTCTAAAATAATTTTCAATAAATACTCAACATCATTGGGTGTAGCTTTGCCAATTGTATCTCCCAGTGATATTTCATGAACGCCAATGTCTACGAGATCCTGGATAACTTTTATCACAGACTCTGCACCAATATCGCCTTCGTAAGGGCATACCCAGCAGGCAGAAATATATGCCCGAACACGGATCTCATTTTCTTCCCAAATAGGAATCATTTCTTCAAATCGTTCAAAGTTTTGTTCAATAGAGCCATTTGTATTTTTTTGAGAAAATGTTTCACTGGCGGCGGTAAAAATTGCCACAGAGCGATAGCCGCTTTCCATGGCAGCCTCAAGCCCTTTTTTATTCGGAACTAGAGCCGTGTATGTGGTATGATCATTGCGTTGAATAGAGGCTGAGATGTCCTTGGCATCGGCTAACTGAGGGACCCATTTGGGTGATACAAAACTGGTGACTTCAATTTCCGAGCATCCCGCTTCTGAGAGCATATCAATATATGTTTTTTTCTCTACAGTCGAAATGGGCTCAGAAATACTCTGGAGACCATCGCGAGGGCCCACTTCCACAATGCGAACTTCATCAATCATTGAATTGGAGGATAGTTAATCAATCGTTTCTGACCAATCGGGTTTCCGTTTTTCGAGAAAAGCTGCCAATCCTTCTTGTCCTTCTTCGCTGGCGCGAAGTTGGGCAATTAGTGCAGCGCTATTGGTCGAATTCATATTATTGCAATAGGATTTAAATGAGGAAATGGCATTGGGCCCCGCCAAGAGAAGTTGATTCACCCTTTTCATAACAACCTCCTCAATAGATTCAGCGGACACAACCTGATGAATTAAGCCAATACGCAATGCCCGTTCCGTATCAATGAGTTCACCCGAAATACCCAATGATTTAAAATGGGAGAGTCCTATTTTTTTCAAACAAAAAGGGCCAATGACCGCGGGATTGATTCCCAGTTTCACTTCACTTAAGGAAAACTTTGTGTTCGTTTCTGCAATGGAAATATCCGCTAATGTTAAAAACCCAAACCCGCCGCCAATGGCGTATCCATGTGCTTTGACAATTACCGGTTTTGAACAATCTTCAATTGCCTGGTACATTTCAAATAATTGTTTCCCCTGCAGCTCATTTTGATCAAGATCTAACTCTCCGGAATTTTTCATATAGGATAAATCGGCTCCCGCAGAAAATGCTTTGCCTATTCCTTCCAAAATAATTACGCGAACTGAATCATTATGATTCAATGATTGAAATATTTTCGTGATTTCCAAAATCATTGTTTCACTAAGCGCATTGAGTACTTCCGGTCGGTTGAAAGCGATACGCACTAAAGATTTATTTTGGGTGATTTTGATGGTTTTATTTGTCATTTCTGTTAATCCCTTCATTGGGAATCAGGATTTTATGGTCGTAATTTTGCATTTCTATTATCACTATTACAAGGGAATTTATGTCCGGACATAGCAAATGGGCGACGATCAAACGTAAAAAAGCAGCCACCGATGCAAAACGGGGTAAAGTATTTACCAAATTGATTAAAGAATTAATGATTGCTGCTCGAGATGGAGGAGATATTGAAACGAATCCACGACTTCGGCAAGCAGTATCCACTGCGAAAACGGCCAATATGCCCAATGAAAATATTAAACGGGCTATCCAAAAAGGGACGGGAGAATTGGAAGGTGTTTCTTATGAAGAATTCACTTATGAGGGATATGGCCCCGGTGGTGTGGCACTTTTTATGGAAGTTCTCACAGATAATAAACAAAGGACGGTAGCAGATATTCGCCATGCCATGAATAAACATGGCGGCAATTTAGGAGAGAATGGTTCTGTGGCTTGGATGTTTGAAAAACTGGGACAAATAACCATTTCTGAAAATGGTTATGATGAGGATTTGGTTTTTGAGGAAGCTTTGGAAGTCGGTGCGGATGATTTTAGTAATACCGATGGAGAATTTATTATTACAACCGCACCATCAGAAACAGTGAATGTATCCGATGCATTATCAAAGAAAGGATATAATATTACGTCCTCGGCCGTGGAAATGGTGCCAAAGACAACCTCTAAAGTTGAGGGGAGTGATGTCAAAAAACTCATGACATTAATGGAAGTATTAGAAGATAATGATGATATTCAAAATTTATATTCAAACCTCGATGTGGATGAGGAAGATATATAGTCTGTAAGCGATATTAATCCTCGGTGGAAAAAATAAAAAGAGTGATTGGGGTAGATCCCGGATTGACCATTACCGGTTTTGGTATTCTGGATTACAAGGGCGGACAAATCCGTACAGTTGCGTTTGGGACTATTAAGCCGCCTGTAAAAGAATCACTGCCGAATCGGTTAGAATATTTAAACAGCCATATGACTGAATTATTAGAAAAATTTGAGCCCAATGCTTTTGCGATAGAAGATACATTCTTTAGTCAAAATGTAAAATCTGCACTATTACTAGGCCAGGCCCGGGGAGTATTACTCTTAGCTGCAGCTTCGAAAGGTATCCCATCCATGGATTATGCGCCTCGAAAAGTAAAACAATCGGTCGTAGGAAATGGCGCCGCAGATAAAACACAAGTCCAGTATATGGTGCAGCAAATTTTAAAAATGGATGAACCGCCCAAACCGTTAGATGTTTCGGATGCGTTGGCGATCGGACTTTGTCACATTAACCAGAATAAATATTTATGAGTTTGATCGATTCAATTCACGGAAAATTATTTTCAAAGAGCCCAACAGAAGCTATTGTTGATGTAGGTGGAATTCGATATCGCATCCGGATTTCGATTGCAGCTTATGAAAGTTTGCCCTCAAAGGGTGATCCGGTGGAATTGCTCACCCATTTGCATGTAAAGGAAGATATCCTTGATCTATACGGATTCAAGGACAATGATGAAAGATCATTATTTATGAACCTGAATACCATTAGCGGTATCGGTCCAAAATCGGCCATGAATATATTGTCCGGAACTAATCCGGATGAATTTAAAAGCCGAATTGTGGCAGGGGATGTGAAATCACTGACGGTGATCCCGGGGATTGGAGCGAAAACGGCCAAACGGATCATTGTAGAATTGAAAGAAAAATTTGCATCAGATTTGGATGGAAAAGACGATCTTGGATTTATGGATGATGAAAGTTCATCAATGGCCAGAGATGCGGTAAACGCACTTTTATCGTTGGGCTATAAACAGTCCCATGTGAATAAAACCATGAAAGATTTAGAAGTCGCTGGAGAATTATCCGGGGAATTGGAAGATATTATTCGAAAAGCATTAGCTAAAATGATTTAGGGGGATACATGCAATTTGCAAAACAAATCAATCGGTTGGGGACTGAAACGGCATTTGCCGTGTCTGCACAGGCGAGGGCCTGGGCGGCGAAAGGTAATAAAGTATATCCATTTCACCTTGGGGATATAAACCTGGCAACGCCGGAAAATATTGTGGATGCGACTCTTAAGGCCATTCGAGATGGAAATACAGGCTATTGTCCATCGGAAGGTATTTTGCCCCTGCGGGAAGCACTATCTCATGATGTGGGCTCCAAACGGGGCGTGACTTATCGGCCTGAGAATGTATCCGTCCAACCTGGTGGAAAATCAACCATTGGGAAATTTATTGCTGCCGTGATGAATCCCGGTGATGAAGTGATGTATCCGAACCCCGGGTATCCCATTTATGAATCCCAGATTGAGTATCAGGGGGGTACTGCTGTCCCTTATAGCTATATCCAGACCGAATCTGGATTCGATATTGATCTGGATCGATTAAAATCGTCCATTACAGAAAAAACAGTCGCATTAATTTATAATAATTATCAAAACCCTATTACAGCTGAATCATCTAAGAAAGAGATGGAAGCAATTGCGGAACTGGCCATTGAAAATGACTTATGGGTATTGACAGATGATGCATATTATGAAATGATTTACCAAGGGAATGCACACTCAATCGTATCCATCCCCGGGATGAAGGAACGCACCATTATTTTATATACATTTTCAAAGAAGTTTGCCATGACCGGATGGCGTGTCGGTGGAGCCATTGGACCGGAAAAAATCATTAATATTATATCAAAGTTGAATGTGAATGCAGAATCCTGTACCACCCATTTTATCCAGCATGCTATGGTGGAGGCGCTTATGGGAGATTCATCTGGCTCAGATACGATTTTGACCACATTAAAAGAAAGACGTGATGCGGCAGTGGCCGGGCTGAATGCCATGGATGGTATTCAAATTCCAACGCCTCGCAGTACATTTTATCTATTCCCGAATGTCAATGAAATCATGAAGCGAAAAGGGTTTAATGAGGTGGATCAATTACAAGTGGGTGCCCTTGAGAATGCGAATGTATCTTTTTGCACACGGGAGCATTTTGGCCGGCCATCCTCAGACGAAACTGACTTTTATATTCGATTTGCCTATTCTGGTATTTCTACAGACGATATCAACGAGGGGTTAGCAAAGTTGAAAGATTATTTCGAATCATCATGAAGCGAACGCCTTTATATGAAAAACATAGAAAACTTGGTGCTAAACTAGTAAACTTTGCCGGGTTCGAGATGCCGATCCAGTATGCAGGCATCATAAAGGAGCATGAGGCTGTGCGGAATTCCGCAGGATTATTTGATGTGAGCCATATGGGAGAATTCATTATTTCCGGGGATGAGGCAGAAGGATTCCTTGATTATGTTATGATTAATGATGTGGTTTCTTTACAGCCATGGCAGGCCCAATATTCGGCAATGTGTTATGAAGATGGTGGTATTATTGATGATGTGATTATTTATCGATATCCCGACCATTTCATGGTGGTGGTGAATGCGGGAAATAAAGAAAAAGATTTAGATTGGCTCATGGCGCATAAACCGGAAAATATAAATATTCTTGATATGAGTGATAGGATAGGTTTGTTAGCGATTCAAGGACCAAGGTCTCGAGACATACTCAATCAAATAACAGATATCGATTTAAATGATATTAATTTTTACTGGTTTACAGTGGGTAACATTGATGGAAATTCTGCCACCATTTCTCGGACTGGTTATACAGGTGAATTGGGATTCGAAATTTATGCAGATCCAAAAAGTATTATAAAAATTTGGGATGCAATTTTCTCCGTCAGAGGAGAAGCGATTGATCCCGTTGGTCTTGGTTGCAGGAATACACTTCGCATGGAAATGAAGTATGCTCTTTATGGGAATGATATTGATGAAAATACCAATCCAATTGAAGCGGGGCTTGGTTGGATCACCAAACTGAATAAAAGCAATTTTATTGGGAAAAATACATTGGTTGATGCGAAAGAAAATTCAACGCGCAAGTTGATTTGTTTCGAAATGATTGATCGCGGAATTCCCCGAAAAGGGTATCCGATTAAAAATGACGGCGATGTGATTGGAGAAGTAACAAGCGGCACCCAATCACCATCATTAAATCAGGGAATTGGAATGGGATATGTGGCCAAACCATATGAAAAAATCGGGACCAATCTTACAGTGGAAATTCGGGATAAAAATATAAATTGTATAGTTGTTAAACCACCATTATATAAAAATGGTACATCAAACATTTAAAGTATAACATCATGATAAAAATATCTAATAAAACAGTGCTTGTTACCGGTGGATCCGGATTCATTGGATCCCATTTAATCAATCGATTATTGGATGATGGAAATGGCGTGGTTTGTTTGGATAATTTAAATGATTTCTATGATCCGCGCATTAAAGATTTAAACCGCGCAACCCACTATGACTTTGATCAATATTTTTTTGTGAAAGGAGATATTCGAGATCAAGATCAAGTAAATAAAATATTTAAAGATAACGATATTGAAGTGGTAATCCATTTAGCAGCTATGGCCGGTGTACGGCCCTCACTTGAAAATCCGAAACTTTATACCGATGTAAATATAAACGGTACCCAAAATTTGCTGGAAGCTATGAACAATTCAGGTGTTCGGAAATTTTTTTTTGCCTCTTCATCTTCTGTTTATGGAAATAATAAAAAAACACCATTTTCTGAGGATGATATTGTAGACTATCAAATTTCACCCTATGGTGCCACCAAAAAGATGGGTGAAATCATGTGTTATACCTATCATCACTTGAGTGAAATTCCCACAACGTGTTTGCGATTTTTCACTGTATATGGGCCGGGCCAGCGACCGGAAATGGCCATTCATAAATTCACACGATTAATGAAAAATAATCAACCGATTCCATTTTTTGGAGATGGGTCCACGGCTCGTGATTATACATTTATCGACGATATAATAGATGGTATATTCGGTGCCATGAATGGGGAAGATCAGTTTGCAATTTATAATTTGGGAAATTCAGAGCCGGTAAAATTGGATGAATTAGTGCACGTGATTGGAGAACGATTAGGATGTGAGCCCATATTAGACCGCCATCCACTACCTGCAGGTGACGTCATTCAAACATTTGCAGATGTATCCCGGGCAAAATCCCGTTTAGACTATGAACCTCAAGTCAGTATCGACGACGGTATCTCCCAATTTATTGAATGGTTTGATAAGATGGTAACCTCACATGGAGAATTGTTTTCATGAAAGAAAAACGATTAGAAATACTTGGCATACTTGCGGTGGCAGTATCGCTACTAGTTTTCATCAGTTTACTAGGTTACAACCCCAATGAAGATCCGGGAATTTCGCCCAATGTACGTGTGGAAAACCCCATGGGGATACTGGGCGTTTGGATAGCATATTTTTTTATTAAACTCACCTTCGGGTATAGTTCATTTATTTTACCATTATTGGCGATTTCATGGGGTATTTGGTTCTTTACGCATAAAGAATTTGAAGCTATCAGTCGCTTGTCAGGATATTTAATGGGTGTGGTGGTTCTATCGTCAATTAGCCTAGGTGCAGCACAAATATTTCGCTATGGATTTGATGATACAACCTTTCGATTCAGCGGATTAATCGGCGGTCTCATATCCTTGTTTATTTATGATTTTATTGGTGGAATAGGAATAGTGATTGTTCTGTTGGCCCTTTGGCTTGTCCTCGCCCGTGGATATTTTGGATTTAGCTATTATGAACCAATCAAAACATTTTTAGATCGAATTCAAAAAAAGAAGTACGAGCGTAACCTTGTTACAGACCAACAATCGATTGAAGATGAAAAGCGGCGTCATACTCAAAGTTTAATTTCAAAGATTGATGAACAGCGTCAGCGCGATGAAGAATTAGATGCACCTAGAGATTCGGATTCCAAAGAGGAAGAGGTAGGACTTTTAGAAACAGTTGATGAAGTGGACTCAGCAGAAGAAGATTCTGCAGAGGACTTTGAAGAAATCTCAATAGACTCAGATGAATCTCCTGAAGAAATGGTTGAGAATGAAGATGAAATTGTTGAAGAATCAGTTGAGAAAAATGAGACTGAATCTCCTGAAGGGGAAACTGAAGAAAATTTGGAAGTGGGGGAAATTGTTGAAGAATCGGAGGTGGATATTGATTCAGTTCAAGAGAGAAAAGCGCCTAAAAAAGCCTACCAACTACCTTCTGCTGAATTATTAGCAAACCCTGTCAATATTCAAGGTGGTATGAGCAGGGACGAATTGGTTGACCGTGCAAACTTTCTCCAACAATCATTAGAAACTTTCGGTGTGGTGGGGAAAGTGGTGAATGTTAGCCCCGGACCGGTCATTACTCTTTTTGAAGTGGAACCGGCAGAAGGGGTTCGTGTGAATAAATTTGTAGCATTATCCGATGATTTAGCGAGGGTGATGGAAGCGAGTCGTGTCCGAGTAATTGCACCAATCCCCGGGAAGTCATCCGTAGGGATAGAAATCCCTAACCGCAATCCGGATATGGTTTACTTTAAGTCCGTGATAAATTCAGAAAAATTTACATCATCGGAATCAATGCTAACTATCGCCGTAGGGAAAACTACCACGGGTGAAATTGCAACCCTTGATTTGGCCAAAATGCCCCATTTACTTATTGCAGGCACCACCGGTTCCGGTAAATCCGTCTGCTTGAATACGATTTTAGCCAGCTTACTTTACCAAGCTTCTCCGAATGAAGTGAAACTTGTCATTATTGATCCAAAAAAAGTAGAAATGACTTTATATCGTGATTTGGCAGATTATCATTTACTCAAAATTGAAGATATCAATGAACCTATTGTTACCACACCAGAGAATGCAACATTAGCATTAAGGGCAGTTGAAAAAGAAATGGGACGCCGATACGATGTGCTGGCAGATAATGTGGTTCGAAATATTGATGAGTATAATAAAAAAATGCGGGATAAAGGCGAGGAAATAATGCCATTCATTGTGGTGCTGATTGATGAATTGGCCGATTTAATGATGATGAATGCCAAGGAAGTAGAAGCTCCCATTGCCAGATTGGCCCAGCTTGCTCGTGCAGTGGGTATCCATCTTGTGGTGGCGACTCAACGACCATCCGTGGATGTAATCACGGGCATAATTAAAGCAAATTTTCCATCTCGTATTGCTTTCCAGGTGGCGACTAGGATTGATTCACGAACCATAATTGATGGGTCCGGCGCTGAAAAGCTTATTGGTCGTGGGGATTTATTGTATTTAGGGAGCGGTTCATCTGAACCCACCCGTCTCCATAATGCTTTTTTGAGCCTGGAGGAAGTTGAAGCGCTCATGGCCCATGTCACGAGACAACCAAAACCAGAAGAGCTTGTTTTATCCAGCCCTCGTGAAACCATGGGTGCCGGTGGTTTGATTGGAGAGGATGCAGGTGGATTTGATGATTTATTTGATGAAGCTGTGCGATTAGTTGTCATGCATCAGCAGGGATCAATTTCTCTTATTCAGCGTCGACTAAAGGTTGGATATTCTCGTGCAGCCCGGCTTATTGATGAAATGGAACAAACGGGTATTGTAGGTACTTTTACAGGCAGTAAAGCCCGGAAAGTACTGGTAGATGATTCCTATTTGGATTCACTCGACTAATTAAATTATGCACAATCCATTGATCTATATTATTCTGCTGACAGCAGGATTATGGCCCCAATCTAATCCTTGGAAAGAAAAATTTATTTCAGCCATGAATGATCCACGAGGTGTGTCAATTACTGTGGAAATTGAACAGAAACAATTTGACACCAATTCGGTTGAACGGGGAACAATTGAAATTGTAAAAAAGGATCATTATCTCTTGGATACATCATCTGAAACAGTGGTTGTAATGGGGGATACGATTCAAACATGGAATAAACAATCAAATCAACTCATCATAGATCAAACCATCGAAGGCGATTTTAGTATTTTTAATTTACTGACAGGCGGGTTTGAATCGGTTATTTTTAGCAAACCAATTGTCAGAGAAAAGCAAGTATCTATGCATTATGATATTCCAACAATGGGTTATGAAGGTAAGATAATTATCAAAAAAAATGGACGGCCAATAGAATTGAAGATTCAATATGGATCCAATCAAAATGTGACGATGAAAGTTCTAACTTTTCATCATGGTGACTTATCACTCTACCATGCATTCAATCCGTCCGATGCTGAGGTGATCGATCTCCGTGAGTAATTGGTTAAAATTAGTAATAAGCTTGGTCATCAGTGCTGTGGGACTTTATTACGCATTTGGTCAGGTGAATTTTGATGAATTATGGTTTCATTTAAAATCTGTCGATGTTTTGTGGATGTCGGTGGCAACCATTCTTTTAGTTTTTTCAGTTGCTATCCGAGCTGAAAGATGGCAAATGTTGTTAGAACCAATTGAAACTATCCCATTCCATCCACTTTTTGGTGCCACGATGGTGGGTTATTTTGGTAATGCTGTCCTACCATTTCGATTGGGTGAACTACTCCGTGCATATTCAATTTCCGAAAATCATCAAGTAGATACATCTGCAGCCTTTGGGACCGTTATATTAGAAAGAATGTTGGATTTGCTAGGATTGGTTTGCTCCATTATACTATTTGGATGGTTCTTCCCATTTGATACGGGCGGTCGCAATATCATGATTGCTGTAGTGGTCGTTACCCTTTTAGGATTTGGATTCATTATGGTTTTGGGAAGTGCCCGTTCTCATTTAATGGATCGTATAGAAAAATGGGCAATTTTTGAAAAACCATTTGCCCATCGATTATTGACCATTATGAATAGTTTGCTGGATGGATTGACCTCCATTCGTGCCACTAAACATGTGGGGCAGATTGTAATTCATACCATATTTATGTGGGTTGTGTATTATTCAATTACTTATGCAGTTATTTTGGCTACGGGAATCAGTTTATCCTGGATTGAAGTGGGTGTGGTTCTCATTTCCACATCTCTGGCAATGGCGATTCCAGCAGCCCCTGGTGCTGTGGGGACGTATCACGCCGCTGCAGTATATGTATTGACAGTATTTTTTGCCGTGGGTTCGGCAGAATCTCAGGCTTTTGCCATTTTGTTACATGCGGTTGGGTTTGTGCCATTGATTATTATTGGATTTGTTTATTTTTTAAGGAGTTCGGTTCACATTAGGGATATTTCTAAACAGCATATGATCAAATGAAACAATACGACACCATTTTTCTTGATCGGGATGGAACACTGAATCCTGATCCAGGGTATATTAACGATTTAAGCCAATTTAATTTTTTTGATTTCACCATGGAAGGGCTCAAAATATTGAGTGAAAACGGAAATCGATTTTGCATTATTACCAACCAATCCGGTATTGGCCGGGGCATGATTGAAGTGGACAAATTGAGTGAAATCCATGATTATATTTTGAATACCTTCCATAAAAAAGATTTAGAATTATTGGGAATTTATTATTGTCCGGACCATCCGGATAAAGCAACAAAATTTCGAAAACCCAGTATCGGAATGTTTTTAGAAGCAGCGAAAGATCACAATATTGAAATTACTAAATGTTTGATGATGGGTGATGCTTTATCTGATATTCAAGCCGGTGTAAATTTGGGGATGGATACAATGCTTTTATTAACTGGCAGGGGCGTAGATACTGCGGATCATTTGGGAAAGCTTCGTCCTAATTATATAGCTGAAAATATTTTGGATGGTGCAAATTTATTGTTGGAGGAACCTTCGTCATGAAATTAGCTGTTCTGTATGGCGGAACTTCGGCTGAAAGAGAAATATCATTGTCCTCAGGGAAAGCTATAATAGATGCTTGTAAAATTTTAAGGCATGAAGTGGTAGAATTGGATCCAGTCAATGGAATGTCAAATATGATTTCGGATTTATTATCCGTCGACTTGATCTTTAATGGTCTCCATGGTGGAGATGGGGAAAACGGAGTGATTCCGGGGTTCCTTCAATCCTTATGTGTGAAGTTTACCGGATCCAGGAATGAAGCATCGGCCATTTGTATGGATAAACGGGTGAGCAAAGCCTTGGTTCATCGAAAAGGCATTTCCACACCTGATTGGGTATCCTTTGGGAAAAGCGATAAAATTCCAATGGATAATAGTTTAGTTTATCCATTGGTTGTGAAACCGAATGATCAGGGGAGCACATTGGGACTGTCCATTGTTGAAAATGACTCTCAGTTGGAAGATGCCGTTGCAATGGCTCGGCAGTTTGGGAATATCATCTTGCTGGAAGAATTTATTGCCGGAAAAGAACTCACAGTTACGGTGATTGGTGATGATTCTTATCCCATTGTTGAAATTGTACCAAAACATGATCTATATGATTATGACTGTAAATATACAAAAGGAATGGCGGAATATATTTGTCCCGCAGATCTACCGGATTCTTTAACAAAATCAATTCAAGAATCGTCGGTAAAAATCCACCATTTGCTTGGATGCCGTCATTATTCCCGGGTAGATTTTCGGTTGGATGAAAATAATAAAGCGTGGTTTTTAGAAGTCAATACATTACCGGGAATGACAGAAACCAGTTTGGTGCCAAAATCGGTTGCTGCTTCTGGATTAAGTTTCTCAGAATTGATTCAAATAATCATCAAAGAGGCAATGAAAGATTAATGGAACAGTGGATTGCTGTTCGGTCCAAACCCCGAGCAGAAAAAGTGGCATTAAAGCAGTTAGAGAAAAAAGGCATGCAGGCTTATTTGCCATTAGTACGACAAAAACGGAAATGGTCAGACCGCATGAAATGGGTGGAATTGCCATTATTACCAGGGTATTTATTTGCCAAAGTTGAACTAAAAAATTCTCTTTTTGTTTTGCAGACTCATGGTGTGAGTACAGTAGTAAAGTTTGGTGGTGAAGTTGCTGTTGTACAGGAAAGTGTGGTGACATCCATTCGATTGGCTTTGGAAGGCGGATACGAACTGGAACCCACAGAATATTTTACAAATGGTGATGAAGTTGAGGTAATTGAAGGCCCAATGAAAGGAATGAAGGGTATCGTTTCTGAAATAAAGGGTGAAGAAAAATTAATCATCAAAATTGATGCATTACAGCAAGCGATTGCAGTGCATATTGAAACCAAATTTCTCCAATCGGTAGGGAAAAAACGTGCTCCGATTTTATAATTCACTCACGCGGAAAAAAGAGGAATTTATTCCCATAATTGAGGAAAAAGTATCTTTATATACGTGCGGACCTACGGTTTACGATACAGCACATATCGGCAATTTTCGCACATTTCTTTTTGAAGATTTTTTAAAACGGGTATTAGTGGCCAGGGGGTTTGAAGTTTATCATGTGATGAATATTACTGATGTAGATGATAAAACGATTCAAAAATCTATGACAGAAGGAAAACCCCTTTTAGAAATAACTGACTACTATACGGATTTATTCAAAAAGGATTTATCATCTTTGAAAATAATTCCAGCTGATGTTTACCCTGAGGCGACAAAACACGTAGATGCTATGGTGCAAATAATTGAAAAATTAATTGATAAAAAGCACGCCTATGTTACCAAAGATGGGTCTGTTTTTTTTTCTATTAAAACTTATAAGGATTATGGTGCGCTTACGCGCATAAATATGGATGAGATGCGCCATTCTGATCGTGTTTCTTCGGATGAATACAGTTTAGATAATCCACAGGATTTTGCATTGTGGAAAGCATATAAAGATGAAGATGGTGATGTATCGTGGGACTCCCCCTGGGGGAAAGGCCGTCCTGGGTGGCATATGGAATGTTCTGCCATGAGTATGGCGTATTTAGGAGATCACTTTGACATTCATTGCGGTGGGGTAGATAATAAATTTCCCCACCACGAAAATGAAATTGCCCAATCGGTTTGCGCTGTTGATACACCATTCGTTAATTTTTGGCTCCATTCAGAATTTTTATTGGTGGATGGAGGAAAAATGAGTAAATCCCTCGGCAACTTTTATTGTATACCGGATTTGTTCGAAAAAGGGTTTAGGGCCGAAGAGATTCGCTATATTATGCTCAGCGCCCATTACAGGACGAAAGTCAATTTTACGTTGGATAAACAGCATGAAGCTAAAGTGAGTATACGGCGAATTCAGGAACTCCAATTGCGATTGGAAGAAATGGATTCTGAGGTGTGCGATGGATTTCCCACAGAAATGGAACAATTTAACATTGCAATAGAAAACGATTTAGATTCACCGAATGCTTTGGCGGTTTTCTTTGAATGGATAAGAAATACCAATAGTAAGTTAGACGAAAAAGCATTTACAGAGTCAGATGTGTCTAAAGGATTAAACTTTATTGCCTATTTTGATTCTATTTATGGCATTTTACCAAAAGCGAGTTCCGCACCAAAGGATGTGATTGGTTTAGTAGAGGAACGAGAGGATGCACGTCAAAATAAAGATTGGGAAAAGTCAGATAAAATACGGGACCAAATATTAGAAAAAGGTTGGACAGTAAAAGATAAAATAGATGGTCCTAAGCTCACCCAAAAATAATATTTAATTTCTTTCTGATTTTTATTCAAAATTAATTGTCATTGATAAATATTTAATCTAATTTACAAGGCTTTTTTCGGCTGTCGTATGGCTAAGTACATACAAGAACTATGCCATGTGTGTTGATAATTGACGGTAAAACGATCCAAGCAGCGGGTCGAATCCGGTTTCGCAAACCTAAAAATATTTTGGGTTTAATACCGACTTGCCGGTGTAGCTCAGTTGGTAGAGCAGCTGATTTGTAATCAGCAGGTCGGGGGTTCGAATCCCTTCGCCGGCTCAAATTGTGCCCATAGTAAATAGATGAAACGCTTTTTAACAAGATAAATTGATGCTGAGAGGGGGAGATGGCCGAGTGGTTAAAGGCAGCAGACTGTAAATCTGCCGACGAATGTCTACGGAGGTTCGAATCCTTCTCTCCCCACGCTGCGGGTGTAGTTCAACGGTAGAACCCCAGCCTTCCAAGCTGGTGACGTGAGTTCGAGTCTCATCACCCGCTCGAAGTGCCTACGTAGCTCAGTGGTAGAGCACTTCCTTGGTAAGGAAGAGGTCGCCGGTTCGATCCCGGCCGTAGGCTCTCTTTCAACTAAGGAACAAACTTAGATCAGGAGGAATAATTAAATTATGTCAAAACAAAAATTTGTACGCAATAAACCCCATTTAAACATTGGGACAATCGGCCATGTAGATCATG
>CATMGX010000022.1:0-19734 GCA_950067765.1 uncultured Fidelibacterota bacterium | reverse complement strand
CAAACTGTGTTTCATATCCATATGCATATTTTGGGTGGTCGCAAAATGGCGTGGCCACCGGGATGACCTTTTTCATATGATCCCTATAGTTTTCCCTTTAGAAAATCATTAGATTCCTACACCTCTTTATCCTCGGAAATGTATATATCAGAACTTAATATTCATGGCTTTAAATCTTTCGCCAAAAAAGAGAAACTCAAATTTGGCGAAGGTGTTACCGTCATCGTTGGCCCAAATGGTTGTGGTAAAACTAATATCGTGGATGCGATACGCTGGGTTCTGGGCGAACAAAAATATTCTGTACTACGCTCCAGCAGAATGGGTGATGTGATATTTAATGGCGCAGATGGGATAAAACCGCTCTCCGTTTGTGAAGCATCTCTTACGGTTCATAATAATCGCGGGAAACTTCCGGTAGAATATAATGATATAGAAATTGGCCGTCGTATATATCGAAATGGAGATTCAGAATATTTTCTAAATCGCACCCCGTGCCGATTAAAAGATATCCATGATTTATTTATTGATACAGGTATGGGCGCTGATGCCTATTCCGTTATTGAATTAAAAATGATTGAACAAATTCTTTCTGAAACAGATGATGACCGTAAACGCATGTTTGAAGAAGCGGCAGGCATAAATAAGTATAAACAGCAGCGCCGATCGACTTTAAGAAAATTTGATGCTGTCCGGCAGGATTTGGATCGGGTAGATGATATTGCCCAGGAAGTTGAACAAAAAGTAAATGGGCTTAACCTGCAATTAAAACGGTTCAAACGTCATGAAAAATTATCAGATGAACTGAAAGAAAAAGAGGTTGCGTTAGCCTTTATTCGCGTTCATGATTATGAATCAGACATCAGTCCATTGCGTAAATGTGTATTAGAATTCACTCACCTTAAGAATGAAAAAGCAACAGATACTTCCCAACATGAAAAGGAATTAATCCATCTAAAAAGTATTTATAGCGAGCAGCAAACTGAATTGAATTCTCTGCAATCTGCATTGCGTAAAATGGAGGAAGAAAGGGAATCTTTCCGTCATAATGTATTGGTTTGGTCCGAACAGGACAAGGCAACAGAAGCGACCATACAAAGATTGAAACGAGAGGGTGAAAGCAATGCCCAGAAAAAAGTTCACCTCAAGGGACAGATAAAACACTTTAATGGCGAATTGTCTGTTTTAGATCCCCAGGTTGATGAACAGTTAAAAAAATACAAATCAAAAAAATCGGAATTTGAAGTGGTGAATAGCCGGTACAAAAAAGCCCAGGATTTGTTAGAAAAAGCTCAAACTGATAAATGGGAGGCTCAGCGAAAAATGGCGGATGATCATTCATTATTAGATCGCTCTTTATCACTCGTCAAAGAGAAAAATAATACCATTACCCAGTTGAATGAAAAAATTACAAAAATTGAAATCAGCCAAAAGGATCAGAGCAAAGAACAAAAAGATTTAGATAAGAAAAAAACGGTTCTGAAAAAGTCCACAGAAAAAATCCATGCAACAATAAATCAAGTGCGAGAAGTATTGAGAACTGAACAAGAAAAAGAATCCGCACTATCCATTGAAATTCACCGTGGAAAATCCAAACTGGAATCCTTGGAATCTCAAGCATATTTTTACCAGGAATTGGTTGAACAAAAAGATGGATATCCGGAAGGAGTCCGAACCATTTTAAAATCACCAAACGATTACCCTGGCATCATTGGGACGGTTGGCGAACTGTTCCAGATAGAGGAAAAATATGATGTCGCATTTCAAAGTGCTTTAGGAGATTGGACCAAATGTCTGGTGGCGGAGGATCGGAATGCTGCCGTAAACATTGTTGAATTAGCCCAATCTCATAAAATTGGAAATCTGTCCATTTTACCCTTAAAAGAATTAAACAAACTTTCTTCAATGCAAACCAAAGTGCCCAGTGGAAAGAACATTATCGGAAGTGGCGCGGAATTATGTGGTGCAGATCAAAAAGTAAAAGATCTTGCCAATGTGCTTTTAGGGAATCTTTTGGTTGTTGACGATCTGAATGAAGCCATAAAAAACCCTGATTTAGACGGATGGAATATGGTGGATTTGAATGGTGCCTATTCCGGGAAAAACTTTGTTTTGAAATATCATGGTAAAAAAGGTGATGGCAGTTTAATCGGTCGCCAGAAAAAAATCGAATCTATCCAAAGGTCAATAGAAAAAATTGGCGTCATAATTAACAGACAAGAACAAGAACTTGCAGAACTTGAAAAAAATATTAAAGTCCAATCTTCCCAATCAAGATCCCTGGGAGAGGAGCTGGAAAATTTAACTCATGATTTGAATGGTGTTGAATCATCTCTAATTCGAAATCACTATAGTCAGTCTCAAGCATTAGAAATTTTAAAAGATCTTCATGGGGAGGTTAAAGATACGGTTCAAACGATTGAAGGCCTTCAGGTATCCATTCAACAACTTGAACCAGGGTTAGAAAAGGGAAATGCGGTCATTGAAAATTTTAAATTGATTGCTCAGCAAACATCAGATGCTTTAGTAAAAGTTCAAGGTGAGCGGGATGCCTTCCAGCATGAAGTTCAGGAATTGCGGATTACACTACTCAATTTTGATAATAAGCGGGATAATTTAAATTTCCAAAAACGCGTTTCGGAAGAAACAATACAAGAATTGGGAAACCGTTCTACAACGATTAATCAGGAAGTAAAAGCGCTTGGAGATAAACGCGAATCCTTATCAAAACAAATAACCGAAGGCGAAAGCGATCTAAAGTCTATTACAGGAAAATTGGTTAAAGAAAAATCCATAACAGACTTGAAACAGAGCACGTTGAACGACACATATCAATCCATGGAAAAAATTCAAGATATGATTCGATCGGAACAACAATCTAAGGAAGCACTTTTAGAAGAATTAAAGACTAATGAATTAAAGATCGTAGAGATGAAGCAACGAATCAATATAATACAGGAACGGATACGAGACAGATATGAAATAGAAGTTCCGACAGATTTAATTGTGAACGAAGAAGCGGATGATTTAGCTTTGCGTATTGATTCGATTCAGCGAAGTATTGAAAGTATTGGCCCCATTAATATGGCTGTCCAGCAGGAGTATGAAGATGAGAAAGCCCGTCTTCATACCCTCATGGAGCAGGGGGATGACCTCATTGTTTCTGAGAAAAATTTGCGGGAAACCATTCAGAAAATTGATCAGGTCGCTCGGAAAAAGTTTCAGAAAACCTTCGATCAGATTAAACTCAATTTCTCCAATTTATTTCAATTATTTTTTGAGGGTGGTTCGGCATCGTTATCATTGGTGGGCGACCCGGATCCATTAGAAGCAGATATTGCGATTCACGCCCAGCCGCCGGGTAAAAAAAATCAAAGTTTGAGAATGCTCTCCGCAGGTGAAAAATCACTAACGGCCATCGCATTGTTATTTGCTATTTATCAATATAAACCAAGCCCTTATTGCATTTTAGATGAAGTGGATGCACCTCTGGATGATGTGAATATTCAAAAATTTAAACGTGTCCTGAATCAATTTGCAGACGAAACACAGTTCATTGTAGTCACTCACAATAAACTCACCATGGAAGTAGCAGATTATTTATATGGGGTTACTATGGAACAGAAGGGTGTCTCGAAACTGGTATCCGTTAAATTCAACGGCCAGGCATAAACGGCGATTATATATAATATAAAAAGCCCCTGCATGCAGGGGCTTTTTTTGATTCTATTTTTTTGTGAAGGTCATAATTGAACAGGTAGCTTCTTCCCATGTATTCCCGTCAGCTTCACAAGTTGATTGGGAGTCATGATTGGTTTCATCACCATCGTCATCTTCGCAATAAGCTTCTTGAGATTGATCGATGGTAAATGAATCACCATCCAACTTATAGGTCAGGCAATCACCCATAACACAAATTTGACTCTTGCTATCATCCCAGGTTAGGGGTGCTTCTTCTTTTTCGTTCCCGATGGTTACCGTCATTGTCCCTGTTCCATCTTCCTTAATTACGATGTTTATCTTAAACCCAAATGCCTGGACAAATGCCCAGCCGGAATAATCTAAAGCACCAGAACAGTTTGCGTTTGCATATTCCCCAAGGTTTGAAATTTCCCACGTACCGATTAATGGGCTGATTTCGTCTTTTTTATCTTCACATGCCATGAAGGCCAGAAGTGTAATGAGTAGTATGCTTCGTTTCATGATAAAAGGTCTCCTATTAAATTTTATGGCTTCCTTGGTAAAAAGTTAGCCATGAATTCCGCGATATTTATAGATAATTTGGGTGCCAATTAAATCTGTTTTTTATATTTTATTTTATGGCATTCTTTTGGGAACCACTCGTTACCAGTACTGGCATTTTCACAATCCCGTTTTGAAGTATGACCTGTTACAGCATAGTTCTCATCGATACAAAATGGGTCTTTAACTTTATTAATATGAAATGATAATTGGCTTTTTGTCATTTCATAGATGTTGCAATTATCTAGTATGCAAATGGTTCCACCTGCATCATACCATGTAAAGGATGTTACTTTCGCATCTGGCCCAGTAATGGTCTCAATCCCGGTTCCATCTTTTTTAAGCTCCAGGGTTATGGTTAGCCCTTTTCCTTTTAAGCCTCGCCATTCCGTATCATCAATATCACCTTTACAGTCGGATATTTCGTAAATACCCATCTCGGTCACAACCCACGTGCCCACAAATGGACTCAAATCTTCCTCTTCTTTTTCTTCACAGGCCAACAGCCCCAAAATTAGTAATAGTAATATATTTTTCATATGTATCCCAAATAATTCTTTTGTTTTATGTTTTAAAAATTACAAAGGATGAATTAAAATTACTTGATTTTTGAATCGTTGTTTGAAGGGTGAGTAAGGTAATTTTCGCCCCATGTCAACGGTCCATATACGTAACTTTTGTATCATTGCTCATATCGACCATGGTAAATCTACTTTGGCCGATCGCTTGTTAGAAGAAACCCACACCATTGCAAAGAAGGACATGAAGGCCCAAGTCTTAGATAGTATGGATTTGGAACGGGAGAGGGGAATCACGATTAAAAGCCATCCTATCCAGATGAAGTACACTCACAGCGATGGCCAACATTACATTTTCAATTTAATCGATACACCCGGTCATGTGGATTTCACCTACGAAGTATCACGATCGTTAGCTGCATGTGAGGGTGCTTTATTATTGGTGGATGCTGTGCAGGGTGTGGAGGCCCAAACAGTGAGTAATAGTTATTTAGCGATTGAAAATGATTTGACCATTATTCCCATCATTAACAAAGTCGATTTGGATAGTGCGCGACCGGAAGAAGTAACCCATCAAATCATGGAGTTAATTGGATGTGAGGAAAGTGAAATTATTTCTGCAAGTGCAAAAAGTGGCGTTGGCATTCAGGATGTGTTTGATGCCATTCTGGATAGAATCCCGCCACCGGAATGTCGATCGGATAGACCTCTTAGAGCCATGATATTTGATTCAATGTATGATAATTATAAAGGGGCAATTCCTTACCTACGTGTGTTTGACGGCGTGATAAAGCCGGGGGACACGGCTAAATTTTTTGCCCATGATCGTCAATATGACGTTACTGAAGTAGGTCATTTTGTCCTGAAACAGGTTCCTGCGAAGGAATTGCGCGCCGGCGATGTGGGATATCTTTTAGGTAGCATTCGGAACGTCTCACATATCTTGCCAGGGGATACGATTACGACGAAAGTGAATCCCGCCATGGAGGCATTACCAGGATACAAAGAAATAAAGCCCATGGTATTTTCGGGGTTATACCCTTCAGATGCGGATGATTATGATCAGTTACGGACTGCCCTAGATAAATTAAAATTGAATGATGCATCATTGGTCTATGAACCGGAAACCAGCGAAGCCTTGGGGTTTGGATTTCGCTGCGGGTTTTTGGGCCTGCTTCATATGGAAATTATTCAGGAAAGACTGGAACGGGAATTCGATATTGCTCTGGTAACCACGTCTCCCAATGTGCAATATAAAGTGGAACTGAAAGATGGGTCCATTGTTGAAGTGGATACGCCGGCAAAGATGCCATCTACAGGAGATATTCAGGCTATTCTGGAGCCCCATGTATCGGCGGAGATTATAACCCCAAAAGAATATATCGGCGGCATTATGACCCTGTGCCAGAAGAAGCGAGGGATATATAAAAATACAAATTATATCACAGCAGATAAGGCCCAGCTTCATTACAATCTTCCATTGGGAGAAATTATTTTTGACTTTTATGATAAACTAAAATCAATAACAAGGGGCTATGCTTCTTTAGATTATCACATTTCTGATTATGTGTCCGGGGATTTAAAAAAGTTGGATATTTTAATTAATAATGAAGTTGTAGATGCTTTATCGATGATTACTCATTCGGATGATATATACGATCGCGGTGTTGCTTTATGCTCTAAATTAAAAGAATTGATTCCCAGACAAATGTTTGATGTTCCGATTCAAGCTGCACTGGGTCATAAAATCATTTCGCGCTCCACCGTAAAAGCAATAAAGAAAAATGTAACAGCAAAATGTTATGGTGGTGATATTACCCGAAAACAAAAATTGTGGAAAAAACAAAAGGAGGGTAAAAAACGTATGAAATCTATTGGAAAAGTAGAAATCCCCCAGGAAGCACTATTGGCTATTCTCCAAATCGACTCGGATTGAGAGATGTGAAATATGTTCATTTGTTAAAGAATTCATGAACACCCAAACGCATTATCATTAATGAATCATTCAAATTACTGGAAAGAAACCCACACCCCCCTTTATAGCTTTATTTTTACATTGCCATTATTTCTAATTTACGAAATTGGTATTTTTTCAATTTCTGCCAGTGATCTGCCCTTATTGAGAAATGGGGCCGATGTCATAATGCGTCAAATGATGGAAATATTTGGGGTCTTTGGGACATACGGGTTTAGCGGTTCATTTTTGATTGGCTTTATGGTTGCTTTTTTACGACAGAAGAAAAAATTAATGTCCACAGCCATTCGCGGTGAATATTTATTAACCATGTTGTTTGAAAGCATTGGATGGGCCATCATTCTGACCATTGTAATGATTTGGTTTCCAATCCTTCTCATGAATGGAAAAGATGGACGTTTAGTTCAGCAGGTTGTATTGGCAATTGGTGCTGGAATCTATGAGGAGTTCATTTTTCGAGTAATTCTGATTATGGGGTTGGCGGCGGTGCTTGAATTTATTTTTCAATGGGGTGAGGTGGGGAAAAAAGTAGGCGCATTGATTTTAGCCGCCATGCTATTCTCAGGATTCCATTTTGTGGGTGCGTTTGGTGAGCCGCCATCAGTGTATATATTTATTGTTCGGTTGATAGCCGGAATCGTATTAGGCGGTATCTATGTGCTCCGTGGTTTTGGAGTGGCAGCCTATACCCATACGATTTATGATTTATTTGTATTAGTAAAATTCACCACTTCTTCTTGATGAAAATCAGTAATTTCTTCGTCAATTTTTGGGGGAAATAAATCAAAATGAAAAAATCAATACTCGCCCTACTTTTCTTAAAGGTGATTGTAGCACAATCATCACCATTTAATTTGTTTGATGCTGTGGTTTATTCTGAATATTATTTTGATGGAATTATGGTTGAGATTAATGGAGAGGTGAAAAACGGAAGTTTACCATTAAATCTTGAAATGGGTATTCCTGCCAGTACAGATAGTGTCTTTTTTGTAAGCGGGTCTGCTGAAACGGAATCAGAGGTAAAAACTCTTTCTATCCTGAAAACAAATAATCGCTCATTTATTCAAGTAAATGTGCTTGAATCCAAATTTAGGATATTTGTCTTTTATCCTATTCATAAAGAAGGATCAGATCGATCGGGTGTTTATCACCTTGAAGTAAACCAACATATTGACGATGTCCACATTGTTATTCAGGAACCTCTGGTGGCAGAAAATTTTTCTTTTTCTGAAAAAGATGCTGAAACTTTTCAGGATCAGCATGGATTAAACTTTAGAAGAATTCATATTCATGATTATCGTGCCAATAAACGGAAATCGATTACATTTACCTATCAAAATCCGAGTGGAGAAATTTCGATTAATAAATTGCAGGAAATGTTATCAGAGGGTAATATTGGACCCGCCCAACCAAAGCAGCCTATAGTCGGTGAACCACCGGTTCGACATAAACTCCCCCTTTGGCAGCCATTAGTTGTTCTGGGAATCGTCAGTGTTGCAGTGGGTTTTATGTTTCGTGTCCAGCAAAAATCTGAATTGAAGGACAAAACTATAAATAAATCTGAAATTACCCAGGGGAATTATTGTCCTCAGTGCGGGTCACCAGTACAGGCTGAACATAAATTTTGTGCAAATTGTGGAGGACAACTATAAATGTGGCCAATTATTTTTGATTTTGGTGAAATTAGTATTTTGGGATTGGAAATTCATCCGGTGATCAATTCGTATGGGTTTATGCTTATGATGGCATTCTATTTTTGTTATTATTTTCTGAATAAAGATTTAAAAGAATTGGGATATGATCATAAGTTAGCTGCTGATATTGTATTTGCGGCAGCATTGGGGGGAATCCTTGGTTCTAAAATTTATTATTTAATAGAGAATTTTGATCGGGTGAAGGCTGATCCAATGGGAATGATTTTCAGCGGAGCCGGATTGGTATTCCTCGGTGGCCTTATTGGGGGTACATTGGCGGTGACCTATGTGTTAAAGAAAAATAAATTGCAATGGTTCAAATTTGCTGATCTCGTGGCACCCTTGCTGATTTTAGGTTATGCCATTGGTCGAATTGGATGTTTGTTGGTGGGAGATGATTATGGAAAACCGACACATTTACCTTGGGGAATTTCCTTTCCAGATGGATTGCCGCCTTCCACCTATCGAATATTTCAAACCTATTACCCCTGGATTAATTTAGAAGGATTTGATCCCGGTGTTTTGACGGTTCATCCCACTCAAATCTATGAAACGATACTAGGGTTTGGGATCTTTTACTTTTTATATAAAAAACGAAAATCAGTTACCGTGGCAGGGAGTTTATTCTTCACTTATTTGATTTTTGCCGGTTCCGAACGGTTTTTCATCGAGTTCTTGCGGGTGAATACCCGATACTTATTTGGATTAAGCGGTTCTCAAATAATCTCTCTGGGCATGATTGCAATTGGATCATGGTTCTTAACACACCCAGTGAGTGCGCCACAGGAAGAACCATCTGAAAAATAGACATATTTTTTTCTTTTCTTTTTTACTGCTTTGTGGGGTTGCATTTCCCCAGGCGGCTATAGAGGTTGGCCGCATTGACCTCACACGAAATGTAATCGGTCCTGAGTTTCATCCGTACCGTCTTGTCAAAATTCCCAATGGGCTAATATTTCTTGATACCCAAAACCGCCGTATTGGCAGTTGGGCTTCAGATACATTATTGATAAAAGGCGGCTTTGGGGTGGGTGAATCTGGTTTGTTCGACCCAGTGGATATGGTTTCACATCAACTGGACGTATTTGTGCTCGACCGAACTGAAAACAGGATCAGTCGATTTGATGCTCAATTAAATTTTATTCAATCTATACCAATTGCTGAAGATGATGGCGGTTTATTCCCCACTTCAATGGGAATAGATAGCCGAGGCTGGCTGTATTTCTATTCTCCTGAAACCCATAAGATTTATCGATCAAATTCTAATGCATCCCAGCTTAATACTTTTTTAGATCTCAATACTTTTCCCACCGCAGAAGATTGTATGGCATCGATGCGTTTTGGACTGAAAGATCAATTTGCACTTTTATATAATTGTATAAATGAAGTCCACCTTTTTTCACGGTCGGGGAAATTAGAAAGACGATTCAAAGTTACTATCGAAGAGCCTTTCCTGATTTTACCCTTTCATAAATCATGGATCATTCTCAACGAAAGAGGGGATATACAATTTATTGGTGAAACGCCATTTACTCTAGATATAAACAAGCCGATAATGGATGCCATTATGGATGAGCGTTTTCTGAATGTTTTGACTGATAAAGAATTGATCATTTTTGATATAAATGTGCCTCAATAAGTATTTCATCTTTTTTGGTTTACCGGTTATCCTGTTTTCTCAGGATTCCACCCAAATTGATATGCCTCAAAAGATCGGCCCTATTATCGATACTTTACCCATTTTGGATAGCTTAATCGTGGTTAAAAAAGACTCGGTCAAACAGAAGGAATCAATTAACAAACTAATTAATCGATCTCCCAACCAATCAATTTCCTACCCTATCAATGCATCCGGTACTTTTTTCCGTGGAATAGAAATGAGTTCTCAAGGAGCAGGTGGATTAAGCGGCGGATTGCGGTTTCAGCTTGCTGGAAAACTCAGTGAAAACATTCGCGTTTTCGGCACGGTGACTGATGAATCCATACCCATTCAACCGGAAGGAATCACCGCTGCTTTGGATGAATTAGACAAAGTTTATTTAAATGTATCCTATCCTTCCGGTGAACTGACCGCCGGTGATATAATGGTGAATAATAAATCTGGTAAGTATAATAATAACAATAGAAATATAGTAGGAATAAAGAATAGCATTAATCGTAATAATGTGAAAATACGAACCGTGATTGGCCAATCGAAAGGTAAATATAACCGATTAGAAATGAAGGGCGACGATGGCAGACAAGGGCCATATTTTTTAATTTCGAAAGAGGGTCAAAGAAATGTGATTATTTCTGCCGGTTCCGAATCGGTTTGGCTGATGGGAGAAAAATTGTCAAGAGGTGAAGATCGGGATTACACCATAGATTATGCATCCGGTGAATTGACCTTTACGCCGAAACATTTGATCTATTTCGATTCAGATATCGATATTGAATACCAGTATTCTGAATCGACCTATAAAACCAATTATGTGGAGTCGGGGCTTGAAGGAGCCATCGGAGAGAAGGGACAATACAGCATTTCGTATATTGACGAACGGGATAATACATCCGTTTCATTTTTAACATCGGATCAGAAAACTGCTTTTGAGGGAAAGGATGTTGTCTATCAATCAGGTGTAGTACAGGATTCTCTCGGTGATTATGTTTTTAGAATTGAAAGATTTTTATTCATCTTCGGTCCTTTTAATACACCAATTCTTACAGATGAAGTTCGTTACACTGTAACCTTCAGTCCGGACCCCACCGGAGAGTATGTTCGAAAAATTTCTGATAAAAACCGAATATATTATGAATTTGTTTTCACAGACGAAATTGATAACCGCCAGCGCTATTCTCCAGGACGGTCACTGAAGGCGCCGGTTAGTCACCAATTACTTCAGTTTGATTCTAACATATCATTAAGCAAGGGTATGTCTCTATCTACAGAAGGTGCTTTCTCAATCAAACAGAATAACCTGTTTTCCAATCGGTCGGAATCCCGAAATAAGGGAAATGCATTTAGAATAGAATTGGACCAAAAGGCAATATCTATCGGTAAAATGCAATTGGGGTTTGGATTGGGGTACTGGCAGAATTCATCTGATTATCAATCCTTAAGCCGAGACAAAAGTGTCAATTTTAATGAATCATGGGATGTGACGAATTTGGAGGAAGAGAGTGGAGAATCCATGTCATCCCTGCGAACAGAACTTGAAATTGGCGATGGTCTGAAAACTAGAGTCGTTTTATCTCGGTTAGTCCATGGAGATCGAAAAAAAGACCGATCTGAATTTGATTTAAACTATCACGGTAAATTGATTAACAGCGCACAGGTGAGATGGAATAAAGTTCAATCAGAAACTGCCTTTCAAGAATTGGATGGCCAAGTTCGGTTACTTAATGGATCCCTAAAACCATTTATTACTGTGGCTCACGAAATTCGGGAAAAATCTTATCGTTTTGATGATATACTAGTCGGGTTGGATTTCGCTCGAAATAATCGTTCTTTTTCTTTAGGCGTCGGCCAACGTGAGGACAAATTGGCTTCATTCAGCGATCCGAATAAAATGGAGACCACCAAAAAAGGTAAAATCCTTCAGGTGGATTATAAGTCCCGCCAGAAATCGGGGTGGCGGCAGAAATGGCTGTACCGTCAGAGAATTCAAGAGAATGGCGAGGGTGAAAAACAAAACAATTTTAATTCCATGCGGGCGGCCTTGAATTATAGGGATCGAAAAAGTCCATTTCAGTTGGATTTGGTTTTAAACTCTCAGACATCCATGCGTGAAACTCGGGCCATTGTTTATGATTTTATTGGTATGGGCCTCGGCCATTATCGTCACGATACCCAGTTGAATGAATATATATCCGACCCCAACGGTGCATACGTAGCCCATACGGTTTTTACCGGGGATCGTAAACATGGTTCGCAATTGGATGGATTAATGCGCTTTTCTATCGATTTCTCAAAATGGAAATTTAATCGTCTTAAAAACTGGAAATATAGATTCCTTAACCGGATGGATTATCATGGTCCCGCATTTTCATTGGGTAATTATCAACTTAACAACGATGTGCAGCAATCGCGCCTAAACACAAGAAACGAATTTATTTATAGGAAGAGAGGTAGTCAGGATCGTCACCGGATTTGGAATCAGTTTACAATGAATTTTAATGGCTTAGATGCACGGGGATGGGAAACCAGAGATCGGATTGAATATGGCATCAAATCTCAGATTGGTCTTCAACAAAAGAACCATATAATATTTGATGGCAATTATCATAAAACCAGGGTTGAATCTGAAAATGATCGCATTACCTCCCGCTATATAAATGGATTTTATTCAGAATTAGGAATGAAGGGGAGAAGCACCAATCAATTTCAATGGGAAATAAAAGCTATTTATTATACTGATATAATTGAACTCGGTTCATCCGAATCAAAAACAGTAGATGCCAATGGAATCAAAACACATTGGACCCAATTCATTGGGAAGGACGGCCGAATCGAAGGAAATATGGAATATTATTTGGCCAATGGATTTGAATCCATGCCACCGGAAGCATTGAAGGGGATTGCCAATAACCAAACCATACGGGCGAACATCATGGCATCTATGTTTTTAGGGAAATCACTTTCAGTCAATGCCACATTGTTTTACATAGATGATGAACGATATGACGGGTTTATCAAACTCCAGGGAGAAGTCCGTGCCCATTTTTAGAATAATCGCAATATTCACGATGTTGTCTATCACCTTTGGCCAAAGGATTGACTCGACACTTTATGCTAATCTAGAAGCAAAAGGGGAGTGGAAAAGCTATTATCGATTAAACGAATCAATGGGCTATGATTTTATTTCAAAACCGGCAACTATAGATTCCGTTGCTTTTCGGGGGGATGGATCCATTAAGATAAGGGTGTTGCGCCGCTTATTTCACCCATTATTGGGACAAACAGATCAAAATCAGGTTATGAGTCAGTTAGAGTCCATTCGAAGCGCATATCCCTTTATTAATGATCAAACGCTTGTTTCATTTGCCCGATTTGGAGAAAAACAAATTGCGGCCGTGGTGGATTTCCATCCCCAATTTAAAAGTGAAATCAGTGGCATCATTGGCGCCAGCAAGGGGAATGACGGAAAATGGATCACAACAGGCGAATTCAACATTCATTTAGAAAATTCTCGGAAACAGGGTACATCTATGGATGTAGAATGGCGACAGCCCACATCGAAATCTCGATACATGAATTTTGCGTATGAAACGCCTTTTTTATTCAGCCTTCCTTTGGGAGCTCGAATCGGATTTGACCAGGATTTTGTGGAAAAAACTTATGTTTCCGAATCTTCTATGGGAGCCATTACGGGGTTGTGGCCAATGGGCATTTGGATGTTTGGGGGTAAAAAGGAATCCATCCTCGATTTAATATTGGATGAATCTTATAAGACAGAATCAATCATGATGGGATTCTCGGCTGACCGTCGAAATAATCGCTGGCTTCCCTCTGATGGAAATCACTGGGAAAGTATGATTAATTTAGGCAGATATTCCGATGGTGAAGGTATAGAAAAATCAGGGGAATTAGAGATGGAATTCGGACAATATAAAACCTGGAAAGAATCCACCCTGTATTTTTCTGTGTGGGCCCATGGCAATTGGGTTGACGGACGACAATTGCCCTATTCAAAACAGGTCAAATTTGGGGGTACCGGTTCGTTGCGAGGGTACCATGAAAACCAATTCAATGCAGATTGGGTGATTGTACAATCTTCCGAATGGATTATGGGAGATATGGATCGGTCACAATTATTTTTATTTACAGATATTCCATTCGCTGATGGTCTTAATATCCAGCCCGGATATGGCCTGGGTTTCCGTCAATATAACGGAAAAATTATGATAAATATTGCAGCGGGGTTTTCCGGCACCTTGTCAGACGCAAAAATTCATTTAAAATTCAGTTCAAACTTATAAAGTAAATAAAAATGACAGTCACCGAACAATATAAACTTCCATTCAAATTTAATAATTTCGCGACTTTTGTGGATTTCGTGAGAAATAAATAATGCGAAAAAAACTACTTAACATATTTAACAAATTACCTGAAAAACTTTTCCGACAAAAAGACATTATTCATCGGATGAAAGTGAAACAGCACGAGATCGGTGCGGTTAAAATTTTACTCAATGAATTGGTCAAGTCTGGAGAGATTGCTCGGATAAAAGGGAATCGATATACCCTACCTCGAGAGCGGAATCAATTTGAAGGTCGTCTTACCGTGACCCAAAAGGGATTTGGCTTTGTCATCACCGATGACGACTCAGAAGATATTTTCATCGGTCGCCGTTCCATGGCCGATGCCATTCATGGTGATCATGTCCGTGTAAAATTGCAAGGACGTCCAAGTCCTCAGGGATTGAAAGGTCGGATCCAAAAAGTATTGGAGCGTGGCTCAAACTCCTTTATCGGTGTCACCTATAAATATGCAGGCAAATTATTTATGTCCATTTCGCCTGTGAATCCGGGCCGAGGCATTCGTCTCATCAAAGCCAAAAAGGATTTGGGTGAAGGGCAGATTGTGAAAGCACGGGTCAAAGATTGGGGAAGTCCGGTAGAACCCATTATTGCAGAATTGGAAACCGTTATTGGGAATGCCGAAGACCCGGTTAACGACATGAAAATGATTCTGAATAAATATGATTATCTTCAGGAATTTCCACAAAAAGTGATGAATGAAGTGAAAAATTTCAGTCAAAAGTCCATCAACTTAGAAATTCAAAACCGGCGGGACTTACGAAAATGGACATCTTTCACCATCGATCCTGTAGATGCAAAAGATTTTGACGATGCCATCTCAATCAAACGAAATCGGAATGGATATGAGTTAGGTGTTCATATTGCGGACGTAAGTCATTTTGTGGAACAAAATACATATATCGATCGAGAGGCCATCCAGCGGAGCACATCTGTTTATTTTACAGAAGGTGTGGTCCATATGCTGCCGGAAGCATTATCTGCCAATCTCTGCTCACTTAAGCCGAATGAAGATCGGCTGGCCGTATCTGCCATCATGAAAATGGATAAAGATTTCAATATTATAGAAACGGATATTTTGCCCACGGTTATTAATAGCAAAGCACGATTCACCTATCAAGATGTCCAGGATATTGTTGAGGGAAAGAAAGATCACAAGTTCAAAGATGATATTCTCATCTTGAAGCGATTGGCCAAGCGACTATTCAAAAACCGCTCCGATGCGGGGAGTATAGATTTTGATATTCCTGAACCCATTTTTGAAATGGGTGAAAAGGGGATTCCCCATGAGATTCGTCCCAGTGAACGGATGGAATCCCATCGAATTGTAGAAGAATGTATGTTGTTGGCGAATCGGATAGTGGCAGCGGAGATTCCCAAAAAGCTTCCGAAGAAATATCCATTTGTGTATCGCGTTCATGCAGATCCAGATCAAAAGGATGTGGTTCGTTTTACAGATCTTCTCAAAGTTTTACGATTGGGTATTCAAATACCCAAAGGAGAGTTATCACCCAACGATATTAAAAATGTCCTGAAACATGTAGAAGATTCGCCTTATCGCTCTCTTATAGAAAATGTGGCATTGCGCACCATGAGCAAGGCAGAATATTCCATGAAAGATCAAGGTCACTTTGGGCTGGCATTTGACCATTATACCCATTTCACTTCGCCCATCCGCCGATATCCTGACCTCATGGTTCACCGCATGATTAAAATGGTGTGTAATAAATCCATTCAACAGGCGGGCGAATGGAAAGAACTCATGCTAAAATCAATTAATACTTCTAACGAAGTTGAACTGAAAGCATTGTCGGCAGAACGAGAATATATCAAACTGAAACAATTGCGCTGGCTCAATGAGCGGATTGGGGAAACATTTGAAGGTCGGATCTCTGGTGTGGTTAATTTTGGAATTTTTGTAGAATTGCAATCCTCATTGGCAGAAGGGCTAATCCATATTGACACCATGGAAGATGATGACTATTCTTACGATGAAGATCGCTATTGTCTTCGGGGACGGAAGTCCAGACATGAATACCGCTTGGGTGATAAGGTTAACCTAAAGGTTATAGCAGTGCTTTTTGAGAAACAACGGGCTAATTTCATACTTGAAAATTAGTAGGACAAAGACCTTGAAAAGATTTGGAATTATACTAACAATATTATCCTTATGGGTGGGTTGCGACTCGGTGAAACCCCGTGCCATGGGTGCCGACAATGAATTGGTGGTGGTGGCTGCATTTGAAGATCGTGACAAAATCCAACAAGTACTCACCACTATTTTTAACGATACACTTTATACGCCCCAGCCCGAGCCCTATTACCGCACCGTTTGGGTAGATCCGGAAAATTTCAATGATGTGAATAACCATGTGAATGTGATTGTGGCTGCCATGGGGGATCATCCCCGGAATTTGGGTGCGAAACTGGTAAAACAAATATTGTCGCCTTCTCAGTATGCCTCCTCTATGAAGGGGGATAATCAGCTTATATTTGCTCAGGATATTTATGCTCGGAATCAAAATTACCTCATTATAAATGGTCCCACTTTAGATAAAATTATTGAACGGGCTGAAGATCAAGGGCCTTGGCTAAAGAAACAATATGACGATTTATTTTTCAAACGGCAGAGTAAACATTTGTTTGATGGGTCAACCCTGCAAAAAGATTTATCAAAAGAACTGGCGGATAAATATGGGTGGACCATGAAAATCCCATGGGGATATACGGTAATTGCGGACAGTGCCGAGCAGAAATTTTTCTGGATGGGTCGGGATATGCCATACCGATGGCTGGCCGTAAAGTGGGCCGATGGATTGGTGTTCCAGGATAGTGTATCTGTCCATGATTACGTAAAAGAAATTCCTCTGGACAATTTTGATCACATTCAATATTCAGATTATCAGTTTAAAATTGAACCGAGTGAATTTAATGATAGAGGGGCATGGAAGATCACTGGAATATGGGAAAGTATAGAGGAAGCCCAAGGGGGCCCATTTATTTTATATTTATTTTATGATGAACCATCCAATCGAACTTACTTTATACATTTGATGATTTTTCATCCCGGGAAAGATAAATATATGCTCTTGAGACAGGTGGATATTGTAGCCCATTCATTTAGGGTTGTCAATTAGCCACGAAGACACAAAGAATCGAAATATATATTTATGAATAATAATCTTTCCATGTTTTCTTCAAATTTCTCTCTTGTAAGCCTTTGTGACTTCGAGCCTTGGTGGCTCGTAATACAGTCAGTCTAATGAAGCGCATTCTGATTACGGGTGCCTTTGGGCAATTGGGGGTGGCTTGCATAAAGCAACTTTCTCATCGATTCAACATTTTAGCCGTTGATTTGTTTGTACCGGATGATAGAAAAAGCGACCATGCTTTAGCCTTAGATATATCCGACCAAACAGCTGTGGATCAGGTAAAGAATGAATTTCAACCTGATGTTATTCTAAATCTGGCCGCCATGACAAATGTGGATGGATGCGAGCTAAATCCAGTAGGAGCACAATCGGCGAATGTAGATGCGGTTAAGTTTCTGGCGGATGGGTTTAAGGGGCATTTTATCCAGATATCTACAGATTATATATTCGACGGAAATAATGGACCTTATTCCGAAGCAGATATTCCAAACCCAATTTCTGTTTATGGACAAACAAAATGGGAAGCGGATCAATATTTGGAATCGACGGAATGCATAGTCACAACCCTTCGTCCCAATGTCGTCTATGGCTATACAAAATACACCAAAGCCAGTTTTGTGAAATGGGTGGTGGATTCCCTGGTTGCGAAAAAAACCATCAATATTGTAGATGACCAGTGGAATAATCCCACATGGACGGAAGCGTTGGCGGATGTTATTGAAAGAGTGATAGATAAAAGATTATTAGGCACACACCACTACGGGGGCGATCGGGTAATGAACCGATATGAATTTGCACACATTATTGCAGATATATTTGAGTTGGATGCCTCATTAATTAAACCCATTAAAACTGTTGAATTGAATCAGGATGCACCCCGTCCGTTAAAGAGCGGTATGAAAACAGATAAAATTGAAAAGGAACTTGGTATTCGTCCTAAAAGTGTTGAAACTTGTTTGAGAGAAATTCGTAATCAATTAGCGTCATGAAAACACTTATCATTTCACCCACTTATAACGAACATAAGAATATTGCCATATTAGTTGAGCATTTATTCAGGATTGATCCTGATTACCATTTACTCATTGTAGATGATAGTTCACCAGACGGTACAGGAGATATTGTCCGCGATTTACAGAAGAAACATCCGAACTTACATTTGGAGGTTCGGGCGAAAAAAGATGGTCTTGGCCGTGCCTATATCCATGGATTTCACTGGGCATTAAGTCGCGATTATGATGCCATTGTTCAATTGGATGCAGATATGAGCCATGATCCCATGGAAATCCCCGCCATGCTCGCCCATTTAAGCAACCATGACCTTGTCATCGGGAGTCGGTATATTCATGGCGTGAGCGTGGTGAATTGGCCCATTCGGCGGTTGGTCTTGAGTTATGGGGCAAATCTCTATTCTCGCATTGCCACGGGGATGCCAATCAAAGATGCAACGAGCGGATACAAAGCATGGTCCAGAAAAGTGTTAGCATCCATCGATTTGGACAATGTGAAGTCATCGGGATATTCCTTCCAGATTGAAATGAATTTTCGTGCATGGATAAAAGGATATAGCTTGAAGGAGCATGCCATTATATTTATTGATCGTACCATTGGTGAATCAAAGATGAGCCGATCCATTATGTTTGAGGCGGTATGGATGGTTTGGCGCCTTCGTATTTGGAGAATCTTCGGTTGGAATAAATGATATCCAACAGATTACACTAAATTCCCGAAGAAATCGAATAATATATTCGCGTTTTTTCGGGTGTTCTGTCGGTTTAATTAACCCTTAGATTAGAGACAAAATTTTAATTCATTATGGCAAATTACTACTTAAAATTTGAAAAGCCCGTTGAGGAAATTGATCAAGCAATCTTAGAATTGGAAGCAGATGCAAGTTCCGTGGATCATTCCAGTGAATTATCAACATTAAAGGTCAAACGAAAAGCATCCTTAAAAAAGATTTTCTCAGGATTGTCTCGTTGGCAGCGCGTCCAATTGGCTCGCCATCCCCAACGGCCATTTTCATTGAATTATATCAAGGCATTAGCACCGGATTTTATTGAACTCCATGGGGACCGCCATTTTGGTGATGATGCCGCTGTCATATGTGGATTGGGCACGATTGATAATGTGAAAGT